>JAKSBQ010000357.1 GCA_022361075.1 Opitutales bacterium
CTTCAATTCCGGGGTAGAGAAATGGAGCATAAGGACCTTGGTATTGCCAAAGTCAGAAAGTCTATCGAAGACCTTAGCCACGTCGGTTCGGCAGATGCGGATCCGAAACTCGTAGGCCGAAATGTCTCAGCATTAATGTCTCCATTACCCGAAGCCAAAAGAGAGAGAAAATATACTACCAGGAAAACAGAAGTTGACCACGACGAAGAATAGAAGAGACATTGACCTCTCCTATGTTGAATCAACTTCTACTCCCTGCATCTAGAAAGTTCCGGCACTCTTTCAATTGCCTTCTGATTCTGCTGTTACCGCATCTTTTGAGCGCTGATGTCATTCAACACAATGGTATCACCTACCGAAACCTATCAGAGGTTTCGACCAAACTGAGAGCAGAAACTCGTCAACTCAATGAAGGCAACACATGGGAGCTATCCAACAAACGAAACAAACTGACGTTTCGTAGTGGAAGCCGAGCTATTCATTTAAACGATACCCCTGTTTATTTGGGATACCCGATCATCAAGAGCAAAAAATCGCTCTATATTCCAGAGCTTGATTGGAGATTTACACTTTCGCCAATCTTGCATGCATCTAAACGGACAAGACAGATCAAAAGAATTGTCTTAGATCCCGGTCATGGTGGAAAAGATCCAGGAGCAATCAATGAATCAGCAAAACTTTACGAAAAAGATCTCACACTTGCTGTTTGTAAAAAACTCAAGCCAATCCTGAAGAAGCAAGGTTTCGAAGTGTTTTTAACTCGAAGCAACGACAAGTATTTAACATTGGAAGAACGCACCCAATATGCTCGAAGTAAAAGAGCAGATCTATTCATTAGCATACATTTCAACGCCTCAACAAACACCAATGCTGAAGGCATAGAGACATTTGCCTACACTCTACTCAGCCAACCCTCAACCAGCAGGAATATTGCAGATCAAAACGACCGTCGTTTTCACCCTGCCAACCGCTATGATTCACAAAATACGCGCTTGGCCTACTTCATTCACAAATCACTCGCACGGTCATTTGACACTCCAAATCGCGGAATCAAAAGAGCAAGATTCACAGTTTTAGAAACACTTGCTTGTCCGGGAGCGCTCCTTGAACTCGGTTTTCTATCCCATCCAGAATCAGCTGCCAAACTTTCAAAAAACAAAGAAATTTTAAAACTAGTTGATGCCATTGTTGAGGGTATACAAACCTATTCAAAAGAGACACGAATTTAGCAATACTTCGCTCCAGCTACTCCACCGGGTATTTAGAGTTCGAATTTGACTCCATTTTCCTTTAGGACCTACGCCGTGATACAGATGATGGCAGTAGCGCTAGGGGGGGCGTTGGGTAGCGTAATTCGATATATGATCGCTCAACATTTGAGAACAGATTTTCCTTGGGCTACATTAGTTGTTAACGCCCTAGGCAGCTTCCTTCTGGGTTATCTAGCTTCAAGCGCATTGCTTGGCAGTTCTTCTAAGGAAACTCTTCGACTTTTCGTCACCGTCGGATTCTGTGGTGGTTTCACCACGTTCTCCACATTTTCTTTGCAGTCACTACAACTCCTCCAGAGAGGAGAGCACCTGCAAGCCGCTTCAAACATTCTCTTGAATCTAGTACTCTGTGTATCGTTCACATTCGTTGGTTACTTACTCTCGAAGCCATCTCTGCCTTGAGAAAACGGTAGTTGTTTAGAATGAATTCTTTTCTTCAACACCGGTGGTTGCTTTTCATCACCATTAGTTTTTTTACTAATCTCACGTTTGGGAACGACCCAAGTGACGTGGTCGTAGTCGCGAATTCCAATTCCGCGGAATCACTCAAAGTCGCAAACCACTACTTAAAATCAAGATGTGTTCCTGAACAAAATCTGATTGCCCTCAACCTACCACCTGATGAGACCATTGACCGGAACACGTTTACCGAACGTATATGGAACCCCCTTCTTAGAACTCTTCACGCTAAAAAATTAATTGATGGCACATTGTCCAAAACCAAAGATCGTTCCGGAAGGCTGCTGATCACCACCCACAGCCTCAATTTCAAATATTTACTGCTATGCAGGGACGTGCCTCTCAAAATCAGTAACCACCAAACCACCCAATCCACTCCCTTTAACACATTACCTCACAAATTCAGGACCCACCAAGCTTCCGTCGACTCCGAACTGGCCCTGCTCATTCAATCACAAACCAAGCTCATTAGCTGGATTATCAACCCGCTACATAAAGTTACCAAACCAAGCTCATTAGACGATACTCAAGCCCTCTCCGTTTGCAGAATCGATGGTCCAACCATCGACGATTGCATTGACCTGATAAACCAAACCCTGATTGCCGAGAAATCTCCCCTGATCGCCGGAAGAGCTTACATTGACCTATTCCCTGGCGACCCTGATGGTAACCGATGGCTCAATGCCGCTTCCAAACTCCTCAAAAACTTTGGATATGAAGTTGATATTGAACCCTCAGAACTCCATTGGAATTCTTATCAACGATATGACGCTCCTGCGATCTATTTAGGATGGTACCAATGGCACGCCGATGCACCCATTTTCAATGCCGAAACCAATATTCCACCTGGAGCGATAGCAGCACATATCCATAGTTTTTCAGCAGGTTCTATTCGAACAAACACTAGCCACTGGGTCGGACCTTTGATCGGAAAGGGTTTTTGCGTAAGTTTTGGTAATGTTTTCGAACCCTACCTCCAACTAACCCTACGGCCGGATTTATTCATCGAACATTTACTCAACGGAGCAACAGTTGGAGAAGCTTCATTATATGCCCAGCCTGTTCTTAGTTGGCAAAATGTGACGATTGGAGATCCGCTTTATACTCCTTTTCCCAAAAACAAACAAACCGACTATCTTCTCCAACGCCATAAAGAGAAATCAATTGACCCCTACGAAGCCCTTATCCTTGTCAAAAGAAGTATTTTGGCCGAAGAAAGCCTGACAGGTGATCTGGCTATTCAGTCATTTATTGAGAATCCATCACTTCCCTTGGCCAGCAAACTGATCAAGGATCTTAGAAACTCCATCCATCCGAATGTCCTAAACTCAGTTGTGGATTATGTAGTGAATTCACACCCCAAAACGGATTCCGATATTCCGATTTTAAGAGATATTTCCTCGATGATAGAAGAGAACCGTCCGGAGTCGGCGAAAAAGATTGGAGAACACATCAATTCCTACCATCTGTTCAAAAGAACTAGCGGGGAAGGGGACTAAGCACGCTCCTCGGGAAACTCTGTGTCAACTTCACAGGAGCCCGCTAATTCTACTCTGATCCACCAGTAAACAACACTTGAAAGACCAAATACCAAACCAGCAACAACGCCCAGATCGACAATACCCCGCCACGGTTGGGGCAATCGGGAAACAATCATCACCAAAACCACGATCATCAATGTAATTGCAAAACTTGTGATGACCCTCTTTCTTGTCGCGTAAAAGTAACCCACGCAAAATAGAGGAGCAGCAACATAAAACCAAAAGTTGTTCATCTGCCTCAGTGCCTTCCCCCGGGATGCAAACCTTGGGCTCAATTTTTGATGAAATCCTCGGTATCCTTCGCTGTAGAGCATAAATACGAGAAAAATAAGCATCAATGACCAGTGCCAATAATTGAGCTCGTAATCCCTCAGCTCCCAAACGTAAGCAGATAATCGATAAATAGCGGAACCTACTAATAACAAAAAACCCAATAACCCCCAATAAGATGCAACAACTCCGACTACGCTTCTAAGACTCACGACCTTAACAGAACAGGTTTTCTTCGTATGGCAAGATGCAGACTCAATCCAAATGCCTACTTGGTGAATAAGCTTTGGCCAAAGTAATTTAAACAAAGAAACTCAAGCCAGATTCGGTAACGCCCTTCCCCCGAAAGCTTGCCAAATTCCTTCCGATCATTGCGAGAATTCAATAATCCCTGATCAATATTAACCTTTTCAAGTTCGATCTGAGACCCTTCCATCCACTCCTTTAAATCTTCTTCGAATTTCTGAAAACCTCCTCCTACATTTGACAGACGGCAGGCGTGTCTGGAACCAAGGATATCGATTTTCCTGACCGATGGATATCTTTTAACCATCCACGTTTTCGGGTATGCTCCTCCGTATGGCATAAAACTGTTGTCGGTAATAATTCGATCACCATTTTGGCACAAGGTGTTGAATGCAACTTGATCCATGATCACACCTGTTGCGTCAGGAATGATCATAACCTGCAACACAACCTCTTTGTCTGGGCTTCTAAAAACAGCCACTTGTTGAAGGGACTCCCCTTCATGCACGTATTTCACACTACCGATTGATTCATATTGGTTTTTCCTGATCCAATCCCGGATGTAAAAGAACCTTTTGTTAGCAGGCCAATTGACATCATCAACGCCCTTCATTGTTGGAAAAAGAGGAAAATCACTACGATCCCATGCCATGATAAAAACCCAAGCATATATGGATTCAAAAACACCCCACACCAATGTTCCAATTACCCAAAGCCTCCAAAGTGAAACGCTTTCAAGAATAGTCAGATGAAGCGAAAGTCCGAAAAAGAAAGAAACAAGAATCAACCTGACCCACCTAACCAGTAGTTTATTCACCGGACTCGGAAGTGCTTTCAGCAATCGATTTAGAGCAACAAAAATAGTTACAAACAGAAAACTACCTCCAAAAATCACGAAGGTGCCTCCGGATTGAATCCAGTCCAACATGATTTCTGACAGCTTTCCCTCTTCTCGAGGTACTAATTGATGCGAAGAGGCATGACTACACAAAGGAAGTCATCCATCGTCTTAATAACGCCTGGGCTGAGCTCGTCTTTGAACTCGAAGAAAACCTCATCATTCGCCAGAGCTTTCAAAGGCTCCATTAAAAACCTCGGGTTAAAGGCAACTTGAACTTCAGGTCCCTCATAGGCGATCGCCATGGTTTCATGAGATTCTCCGAACTCCTGGCTCTCACCCGAAATCTCAAGGAGATTCTCACTGATTTTGAGCTTAACCTGAAACTGCTTATCACTAATCACCAATGCGGCACGGTTCACGCACTCCAACATCAATTCCCTCTCGAGCTTAACTCTCTGGTCAGCCTCTTTCGGGATCACCTGTTGGTAGTCTGGATACTTCCCTTCTACAATTTTTGACACCAGATAAATGTTGTTTTTAAGGCCGAGTGCGTCACCCTCTTCACCAATTTCAAGTTCGAATGCTACTTGGCGGTCGTTGAAAAGAATCTTCAATGCACCTCCGTGATTCAACAGACGCTCAAGCTCGCTCACTGTTTTGGCTGGGAGAATCAAGCTACCTACACTGTCTTCAGGTGCTTCAATTTTCTCCGAAGAAACTGCAAGGCGGCGACCATCCGTAGCCGCAAGCTTTAGAGCACCACCTTCAAAACTGAAGAAAACACCATTGAGAACATAACGATTTTCATCAGTGGATTCTGCGTAAGAAACATTTTTTAACATCTTCGCCAAGCCAGATTGCTCTAGATTGAAGACGTGTTGGTCATCGAATGTTGGCAGGGGAGGAAATTCTTCCTTGCCGATACCCATGATTCGAAAATTGGAACCACCAGATGTTATTTTGGAAACATTGTTAACCGCTGTTTCCATGTGAATCTCTAGGTTTGGGAGCTCCTTCACAATAGATGCTAATTTGCGAACCGGTAGCGTAATTGAACCAGGTTCGAGGACCTCTGCTTTGATAGTGCAACGTATACCGAGATCCAAATTAGTTGTGGTTAGAGAGACCTCGTCATTTTCAGCTTCGATCAAAACGTTTTTGAGGATTGGCATCGTCTGACGACTGCCGACCAAGTTCATGACTTGTTGTAACCCATTGGAGAGGTGATCCCGATTTAGCTTAAGTTTCATCCTGGTTGAAGATTCCCAAATTCAAGAGTTATTTTCAATTCTATTATATTATATCTTATTTAATTATAAAATATAGCCGTATTAATAGGGTGTGTGAATAACAGGAACAAATTCTTATCACACAGTCAATCAAGCATTTATCAAAACAGAAGAGGTGATTAAGTCACTGAGTATTTTCTGATAAAAAAGAATACTGTCATTAACTTTTGTTTTTTCACATGCTTTTCCACAATTAATCCGAAGTTGTTCACGATCAATTATTTGTCTTCTTTCTTTTTCTTTAGAGACTCGAGGTATTTCCAAAAAGACTCATGCTGTTCCACCATCTGCTCTTCGGAAACGGGAAGCTTAAAACGAAAGAGAAAGTCAGTGAAAGTATTACGGTGAAGAATGTATTCGCAGTAGAGGATATCACCTTGCTTTTCAAAGTAGATTCGGAACTCATCAGCCCTGAATCTATAATAGACACTTGAGCCCCTGTGGAAACGGCCTATTGGACCATTAGGATCCATCAACTGTTCAGCTGTTAAATGACTGATTTGGTTGACCAACCTCAACTGAGCAAAAATGTCCAGCTTGTTGAGTTCGCCAATACTTTGTTCACTGAAATTCAGTTGAAACATATAGTTAGGAGTCGGGATCGATTAGTATGTAAAGATAACCATCAATGGTTTTCTCTCATTTGTTTAAATACTTCATACAACACAATGGAAGCAGAAATTGAAACATTCAGGCTATCCACGATCGGATTCATCGGGATTCGGAGATTTTGATCTGCGTTTTTTTTCCAGAAGTCTGAGACACCATGGTGTTCGCTCCCAAGAACAATCGTGATTGGTGTCTTGAAAGGAAATTCGCCCAACATCTGATCGCAATCGGGTGTCGCAACACACACATTAGAATGATTAACTTTTGCCCACTCAAGAGTCGCTTCATTATCGGATCCTACGAATTTCATCCCTAACGAATGACCGCGTGAATTCCTGATGACGTGAGGATGAAAAGGGTCGGGTTTTTCCGAATTAAAAACTACTTGATTAAAATCGAAAGCAGCCGCGCTACGAAGGATTGCGCCATTGTTTCCCGGTTTTTCAATACTCTCTAACACCAAAATATTATTCTGAGGATCCAGTTCGTTTAGATCCGTCGAAATCTTCTGATTCGCCAAAACAACAATTCCGTCAGGATTCTCTCGTTGAGAAATCTTCTTGAACGCGACTTCGGACAGCTCAAATACGCTGAGACCCGCAGTTAGCTCCAAATAACCAGCTTTTAACAGCTGAAGACCTTTTGTGTTTACGTAAAGTCCCTTGAGTTCAAAACCATGTTCCCGGGCGACCTTGAACTCGTGAAACCCCTCAATGAGAAACTCCGAGCTTTTTCTTCTACCTTTGGCTTCTTTCAGACCTGCCAAATGCTTCACCCTGGGGTTATCCTTACTCTGGATAGCAAATGGCTTCATCAACTGATTTTGAATTAGTCTAACAAATTTTCGTCGATGTCGTAGTTGGTATAGACACTCTTCACATCTTCGAGATCTTCCAGAGCGTCTACCATTTTCACCAATTTTTTCGCTTTCTCCTGATTCTCGATTTTGATGAGATTGGACGGGATATAAACGATTTCTGAAGAATCAGGCTGGTAATCAGCCTTTGTTAGTGCCTCCGAAAGACTGTAAAAATCGCCAATGGAGCACTGAATTTCGAAGTGATCTTCGTTATTAATTACGTCTTCAGCACCGTTTTCGATCGCGACTTCCATTAATGAATCTTCATCAGCTTTTTCAGAACTGATTAAAAACTGTCCCATTTTTTGGAAATTGAACGCCAACGCACCAGGAGTTGCCAGGTTACCGCCGTTTTTTGAAAAGGTTGATCTCACCTCTCCTGCACTGCGGTTTTTGTTATCGGTAGTAACCTCAACAATGAAACCAACACCTTCAATTCCGTAGCCCTCGTAGACCATTTCTTCGATCACAACGCCGGGAAGCTCACCAGTTCCCTTTTTGATCGCACGGTCAATATTGTCAGCAGGCATGTTTGCGGCTTTTGCTTTTTGAACGAGCGTACGAAGCCTTGGGTTAAATTCTAGATCACCTCCGCCGTCACGAGCAGCCATAGTGATGTCCTTACTCAGGATGCTAAAAATCTTACCTCGTTTTGCGTCTACAACAGCTTTGTGTCTTTTTGTAGTCGCCCATTTACTATGTCCAGCCATGTCAAAGGGTAATGTTTGCTGATATTAATTCGAAAAACTAGATGGTAGTGGGTCGATAGCCGTTACTACCTGATAATATTCGAGTCACTTTCAAGAAGATCTTCAATCTCATTTTTTGCGCTTACGAGCGGGTCCCTTAGCACCGGGTTTGGCGGGGGCAGCCGGAGCAGCGACTGGAACCAATTCCACGTTTTTCTTACTTCGGTAGACGAGAACAGTCTGCAAAATGGATAACAAACTCTGAACCGTCCAATAGAGCACTAACCCGGACGAGAAACTGTACATGAAGAACAAGAACATCAGCGGCATGAACTTCATGATCCGCTGTTGGTTTGGGTCCGCCGAAGGGTTCATCGGCATTAACTGCATCTGGAAGAACATTGCTGCACCATTGAGCAATGGCATGATGTTCAGCGGAAACCCTCCAATGCGCGCAACGGTATCTGGTTGAGAAAGGTCTTGAATCCAGAGGAATGGCTCGTAGCGAAGTTCCGAGCAGGTGCGAAGCATCCAGTAAAGTCCGATAAAAATCGGAATCTGAACAAGCATCGGGAGGCAACCGGCGAGAGGGTTAACCCCATATTTCTTGAACAATGCCATCGTTTCACGCTGCATCTTCTCCGGTTTGTCCGCGTACTTTTCGCGAAGCTCCTTCATTGGCTCCTGGAGAAGCTGCATTTTCTTGCTGGACTTTGCGGAGTAGGAGGTTAGAGGCCAAAACACACCTTTAACGATCACAGTCATGAGGATAATAGATACACCCCAGTTCCCCACGAATCCCTGAACCCAGTATAATAAAGTAAGCAGGATTTTACTAACTTCTTTGAAAAAACCAAATTGCATCAATGCATCCTGCCCTCGATCGAGTTGAACTAAGCGATTGTATTCTTTTGGTCCAACGTAGTAAGTACCATTGATGGCATAATCGGAGTTAGGGAGAATCTTACCAGGAGTGAATCCGATCTCACCCACGATTCCTACAGCGTCGCGAGGATTGTTGGGATCCGAAGGAATTGAGACTGATCGTGCATAGGCGCCAGATCCTGGACTCTCCGGAGTGAAGACACTCACAAAAAACTGATTCTTAACCGAAGCCCAATCGTAAGTATCCGTTTCTCCCAGGTATCTTGATTTCGGGGCTTTTGTACCCATACCGAAGAAACCTTTCGAACCAATGAAGTATTTGGACTTTACAAACTCTTTTTCACCAAAGCTTTGGTAGGCGAAGGATTGGAAATCACCAAAACGATCACTTTGTTGGGGTAGTGCCATGCCCAAGGTGAGAAGAAGTTCGGTGTTTTCGGTAGCACCAACGATGATCGGCTTAGAGTTCCCGCTATTGATGATCTGAGTGCTATGCCTGATGGTGTAAGGCTCTTCGCCGTCAGGGTCGCCCAGTTGGTAAGACCGAACAAACTTCACTCCCTTTCCTGTGTCGTATTCGAAAACTACCGCTCTGTTGTCCTGACTGATAATCTGGTAAGGATAGTTTAGGCGCTTGGTGGACCCGTCTAACTCACGTCGAGAGAGCTGAAGAGCAGTGACCTCTGAATCTTCGTTGAAGACGTAATCATCTCTGCCTCCTCTTTTGGTCTGCAAAAAGCTGATTTCCTTAATCGCACCCCCCGACTTGGTGAAGTTTACCTCAAGAAATTCGTTGCGAAGTGTAAGGTCGGTTTCAAAAGCGAGCTTCTCCTCTTCTTTCGTTTCAGCAGCTATTCCTGGCTCGAAGCTTTCTTCAACTGTAGCTGGAATAAACTCGTCTTCGACTTCCGCAACAGATTCCGCGCCTTCGATACTTTGAGCTGCTTGGTTTTCAGCTTCTTGAGGCAGAAAAGAAGAATCACTAGGTGGCGGGACCTGCGGTTGTTGATCCTGAATCTGTTTGTTTTGGAAATACAGCATTCCGAATGCGAGTCCGATCAATGCTAATCCGATCAGTGAATGAGAGTTTTTCATGGAAAGTGATATGAGCTTAAGTGACTATAACAGTGCTTTTGTTCGATGCTTCACTTGAAGCTGTTGAAAAGGATCGTAGTTTAGGAGACGCTTAGTTGAGCGCAAGCCTTCTTAAAGCGTCGGTCCAACTCAGCAAATTTGGAGTTCATCATGCTGTTGCGGGCGATCATCACCAAGTCATATCCCTCTGGAATGATGCTTTGGTTCAACCGATAAAGGGCGCGCATTCGACGCTTGAGCCGATTGCGATCAACCGCTCGTTTGGAAACTCGTCTGGACGCAATCACACACATTCTTGGCGTAGATTGGCCGCTAACATTTTCACGTCGACAAGTGATCAAAAGAAAAGCGCCACAATTTTGGCGCCTCCCATTTCGAAATACTCGATCGATTTCACTGGATCTCGCTAAGCGAGTCTGCCAGCCAAAACGCATCGGCTAAAAGTTCCCTGAGCCTAGGCTGCGAGTTTCTTGCGACCCTTACGGCGCCTTGCAGCTAATACTTTGCGACCTCCCCGCGTAGCCATTCTTGCGCGGAAGCCGAATTTACGTGCTCTTTTAATTCTTGAAGGTCTGTATGTTGGTTGCATGACAAGTGAAAAGGATCGATAAAGTCCTCAGTCATTTAGTTTGTCAAGACTTTACCTCATTAGCGGAAATATTACCTCAACATATTTTTTTCAAAAAAGGGCTTGCAACACCAATCGTTCATCTACAAATTCCTGTCTTTCTGTTGGCGCGTCCCGTTCGTCTAGCCAGGTTAGGACACAGGGTTTTCATCCCTGCAACAGGGGTTCGAATCCCCTACGGGATGCCATTTTTTGTACGGATGTAATTACCTCCTCTAATCCAAAATTACTACCATGCTTTTGTTATGTTCTCGGGTAGACCTACTCTCATGAAATATCTAGCGAATGCCTGAGAAAGATGCTCTCTGTAAGGGGGAAGCAAACGTATTCTTGTGTTTTTGTCTGCGTTTACGAAAGATTCTAATGTCCTTTTGGGAACGGTATAAACCTCGTGAAAGTCAACCACACGATGCTCCATTTCAGGAACCGAATCCTTATATGGATTTAGAAGGCTCAAATTCCAATTGAAACCGTTTTTAAGTTCTTCGCAGTATCTTCTCCAAGCCTTCTCTGTCAAATTTTGACCCTTTTCAACCTGAGATTTCAATACTTGTTCCTTAACAGAAGAGAGTGAATAATGAGGACATAGCAAAACATTTTTGACCTTATTGTGTTCTAGATCACAAGCTTGCGTCATTACTATGACATCGGCCAATACTTTCCGGAGGTCAGACTCGAATTCCCTGTTATTGTCGTCCCATTTAACTGGTGTTATCTCGTCGTCACTCCAAGAGACAATTGGACACGAAAAAATGATATCTCCTTGGCTTATCGGAGCAGAGGAATCGGTTTTCTCATACCATGGGAGACTCATTCTTCATCAAAGTATCGATCATCGAAAATGATTGAAGGTTTTTGTTTAGGAAGCGAGTTAAGATCAATTCTTAATCGGTCTTCTCTGTAAACAGTTTTTTTTCCACCAAGAGCATAGATACCTTTAAAGGAATTATCCTTTTCTTCGTCAGGATTGGTGAGTTTAGGAAGTTCTGCATCCAAAGCAAATGGATGCTCATTTTGACTATTATAATCAGAGACATATGCGAGGACTATTGGAATAAGTTTTGAATAGGTGGACACTGAACTATTCTGTTCCCCACTTATTGCCCAAGAGGAGGTAACCCAGTTTAACTCGTTGGATTCAGATAATGATCTATCAGGCTCATCTGTTCTTATCTTCAACTTTCTTGAAGGGTACATTTGAACAATGTCAGTATCATCCTCCGTGTAATCAAATAAAGCACTTCCAGAAGTTGGAATATCTTCTTCAAATTCGGAATCGATTAATTGCAGGGCTAAGTTCGTCATTTCTATTCTTTTCTTAACCAAATATCCTTTTGAATTTGATCACAGGTTAAATCAGAGAATCCCTTAACTATCCACTCATGGGCTTGATTGAACCAGTTTTGTAAAGAAGTAGATTCTAGTTTATTAATAGGAATACCTTTTGCGCCTAGCTCAAAGAGTAGGACCTCTTCGCCATCTCTAGTTCTTTTCGCCTTTCTGATCAAAGTATTTAAACGCCCAGAATCATTTGGAAAATTGAATGAATCTCTCCACTGAAACACGTCTGGGTGAGGGAGAAATCTACTAGAGCAGTTGTTCCACGAAAAATCTTTAAACACTTTTCCTACATCTGCAGTTGATTCCCAACCATCACCTTTTGGGATGTGATTAATGTAGGTTAGTTCAAATTGTGTAGGTTCTAGCTCCCCTAGATTATTATCCGATATAAATTTAGTGAAAGCTTCTAAATGCTCTAAGAAATGTGCAAATACTACACTGAACCTTGGGTATTCTTCCAATGACGAGTTTTTGCGCCAATTGTATATAAATAAATCTCTCTGAAATTGAATTACTGCATTCCCTTTCGAGTGAACAAACCATACTCTCGGCAATGGGGGTTTATCATCAACTCTAAACTCGATGTTTTGTTGACCTCCACATGTTTCGATTGGGGTTACTAAATTTGGATGTTCAGAGAACTCATTATAATCTGGTTGGAACTTTTGCCAGAGTAGCCCGATATGAGGTGCAAGAAATCCTATGATTTCCTTGAACCGGATACCACAAACAACCTCAATAACCGGAGGTGATTCGTAGCTTGGGAAATCTGTCAGTGTTTGTTGGTTCACTTTTGCAAATACTTAGTCTTGATTAGGAGGAATCAGTTCACCAGATTTGATTAACTCACGTAGCTTTTCAGCAAGTAATCTCTCTGCGGTTTCAGTTGGATTTTTCCCATACAAACCATGTCCATTTCTTGCGAGTGATTCCAGACATTTCACTAAGTAAGGATTAGTAGAAAGTCTTAGTTGCTTGGTGGGCAAATCATTCGCATTTCTTGCCATAATAATGTAATTATTATGTCTTTATTACGGCTTTTCAATGTAATTCGAAAGTTTTAACGAAAAGTTATACACATCGATAGAATCTCATAATTGATTACAAAATTTGTCTCAAAATCTTGTAATTGAAGTAACAATTCATATTCTGTAACTTGTTCATTACCTGAATGTTATCACTTCTGAAAATCATCTTCCCTACGGGATGCCATTTTTTTACGGATATGGCGTATGCGCAACCCATTAGTAGCTTATTGATTTTTTGAGGTTTAGGAAAAATTTCCATTTGGAAATGGTAACCATTTTAACCCGTGGAAAGTCTACTAGAATTGAAGAAAATACCTCATTCGGACTCCAGTAAATCCCCTTTGTACTCTGATTTTGGTATCCGGGATTACAACTCAAACAGGTTCACATGTTTGATGCCAGTGGAACAGGTCAGAGACAGACCTTTTCCACTCTTGTTCGGTAGTGTTTGAAGCATTGAAAATATCAGTTTCAATTGCTTTAGTTCTTAACATTGGAGGATGAAATAGCTTTTACTAATTCCGGATCTAGGTTTTTCAAATCGGAAAGTTGCTTAAGAATCGATTCTACTTGCTGAGAATCTTCGCGTAATAATTCAATAAACTTTTCCTCCTCAGGTGATTTGGTTTCAAAATGATCGAGGATTTGCAACTGGTTCTGTAAGTTGCGTATTAGGTGATTTACCCCCAACATTGTTTCACGGTATAGCTTGGTTTTTTCCCGATCTTTTCGTCGGATGAGAGAAGAGATCAAGTCCAGATTGATGCCTAAAAGAATCAAAGGAATGGAGGGTATTGTTAAATCTAGTGCATTATTGTGCAGATCGTAAACCCATTTTATAAGGTCAGTATTTGTCAAAACTTCAACGCAGAATGCAGTAACGGCCAGGATTGAAAGAGCTAACGTATTTTTAAATTTCTTAATCATTATGATTTGTCTTAATTCAAGTTGGCCAGTACAAGTTCCTTCCCAAACTTTTTTGGAAGCCAACTACCTCACTCTAAAGGTGTTACACCGCTTGGTTTAAATGTAAAGAATCTTTAAAATAAGGGATCTGGAACTCCTGTTCCTTTGGCGTCTTACTTAGCTTACCTCTCAGGAAAGGTGTTTTTGTTTGATGACAGCAAATCACTCAATTTCTGGTATCAAATACCTATTAGAGCTCAAAATTGATACTTTGCTGGAAGCTATTGATAATCAATAAGTTAATGTTTTCTGACTAAGAATTGTCTATCTAGAGAGCGTCCTTTTTTGTATAGGCTTAACAGAGATTCATTACTTGTTCTCCTCAATGATTCTGTATGTCGTTGAATCCTCGAACACTCGCCCAAAACGATCCGTAATTCTTACTTGGATCGTGTGGATACCGGGCTCGAGTCTGGATGGAACGCTACCTATCCAAATGTGGTTGGATTCCACTGGATATGAAAGGGGTTTGTCGGGTGAAGGTGTGCTGATCTGGTCACGTTTGAGTCGGTTGTAGGTGTATTGGGGGTCGGGAGCTTTGGTGTGTTTTGCAGTTTTCCATTTTCTTTCATTGATACGGTATTCCACTTTTGCTTGTTCACTTCCGTTAAAGAAGTTTACGGCAAGCAACCCGTTTCCATAGGAGTGGGGATAAAGTGCTTTGGGAGCGTAAATGCTCATCACGTAGTCGGACGGTGCGTTCGCCACTTTGTAGTCATAAGTGTAGGTGTTTCCCTCGAAGTTCAGGATCGCATATCCGTTGGGTGTGCCATCCCTCATGGTAGTCACGGGGATTCCACGTTCGTCTTTATCGCCGCTCCACCAATTTCCGCTGGTTGTGCCCACGTTGTAATGATGATGGGGAACGTCCAGATGAGGCCAGTGATCGTGGTCGTGATCGAAGAAGTGATGATTTTGTGTGTGAGTGTGCGCGGAGAGTGAAAGTGTATGAGGATGGTCCTTAAAAAGAGCGAAGAACTTCTTACGATCTTCATCTAAGAAGCTTTTACTTTCGGTGTATCCCTCGTCATAGAGCGGGATGTGCATCATGGTCACGATGAGTTTATCCGACGGAATGTGCTCTAGTAAATTTTCAAGGAACGTCAGTTGCCACTCGTCAAAGCCACCCATGTATCGATGGTTTTTGTAAGGGAAGAGCACGTTGTCCAAAGCCACAAATACGACATCACTAATTTGAAAGGCGTAAACCGGGGGTCCGTAAATCGACTCGAATGTTTCGTCTGCATACTTTCCCTCTTTCGCGTCGAAGTTCATGTCGTGGTTGCCATAGACGTGCCACCATGGGCGATCCATGAGTGCGGTGACTGCATTCATTTTGTGGAAAAGGTCCAGATCGTCTCCTACAATGTCGCCGAGCGAAACCCCCGCCACGGGTCCCTTTAACTCCCGCGCCTCCTCTACTATGTCGCGACGGAAGTAGTCTACATCATCAATTGTGTAGGGTTGGGGGTCACCGAAAGCGAATAGTGAGAATTTTTCACCTGTTTCACTTGGGTTTAGTGGAAAATCTACAGAGTCTGGCAGCGGTCCGGTTGGGGAGACTCCTGGGTACTCCAACCCCTCCGGAGAACCGTTTGGTTTGTGGATGTAATAAAATTGGGGGAGATTAAACTCGTTCACAGGCACTCCCCAACCCTTGGGCTGAATTACAAACAAGATCGTGTCGTCAGTAACCTTTAACTCATAAGCGCCGTTGTCGTCAGTGGCGACGACTTCGGTGCCGTTAGAAACGAGAACGCTAGCGATTCCTTTTTCGCCAGAATCCTTAATCGAGTTTTGATTTTCGTCATGAAATACGAATCCTGTGGCAGTTTGACCTGCGTAGGTGACTGAAGGAAGCAGTAGGAGTGCAAAAAGAAGGGTTCTCATAATGGTGGTGCTTGTATGGTCGATAGGATGGAAGTGTTTGTTTCAGTTATCAACCGAATCCGGAAATTGTTTCAGAGATGTCACCGTGTGGCTCTTGAGTATAAAAATTGCGAATCTGGCGATCCAAGTTAGTATCCGATCTATGAAAAAAATCCCTACCACTATTCCGATCCTCTTTCTTACCCTGGTGACTTTTCTGAATGCAGCCGACCGCCATGTAGGTGAAATGTTCGCGACGAGATCAGAAGTCGTCGCGCAAAATGGGATTGTTGCGACGCGGCATCCGCTCGCTTCTCAAATCGGACTGCAGGTTTTGAAGCAAGGAGGGTCTGCGGTTGACGCAGCCATCGCAGCGAATTCCGCACTCGGGCTCATGTGCCCAAACGTGAACGGAATCGGTGGGGATCTTTTCGCGATCGTGTGGGATCCGAAAACCGAAAAACTCTATGGGCTCAATGCCAGCGGTCGTTCACCAATGAGTCTGACACGAGAGGAATTTGAGAAACATGATATAACCCAGTCGATTCCAATCTTCGGAAAGTTTTCGGTATCGGTTCCCGGGTGTGTCGATGGTTGGTTTGAGCTACATGGCAAATTTGGAAAACTGTCTATGGCCGAAGTCCTTGCCCAAACGATTGGTTATGCGAGGCAAGGTTTTCCGGTTTCGGAGATGGTTGCAGACGGATGGAAGTCCTCAGTCAAAAGCCGTTCCAAAAGGGAGGACCATCATGGATTCATGGAGACTTTTTCGAAGGAAGGCAGAGCTCCTGAGAAGGGTGAGGTTTGGAGAAATCCAG
This sequence comes from Opitutales bacterium, assembly GCA_022361075.1. Taxonomy (GTDB): domain Bacteria; phylum Verrucomicrobiota; class Verrucomicrobiia; order Opitutales; family JAFGAQ01; genus JAKSBQ01. The sequence continues at coordinate 16,705 of JAKSBQ010000357.1, forward strand.
CCTTAGCAAAAACCCTTTCACAGATTGCTGAAGGTGGCAGAGATGTTTTTTATGGGGGAGAACTAGCTGAAAAAATCGCCGCTTACATGAAGTCGATCGGAGGTTATCTGAGCTTAGAGGATCTTGAGAATCACCGAAGCGAGTGGGTGGATCCTGTTTTTGCAAACTATCGTGGGTGGGACGTGTGGGAACTGCCTCCCAACGGTCAGGGAATCGCCGCCCTGCAAATGCTGAATGTCTTGGAAGGTTTTGATTTAAGTAAAGTAGGGTTCGGTAGCACCGAGCATATTCACTACCTCGTGGAAGCGAAGAAGCTTGCTTACGAAGACCGTGCAAAATTCTATGCCGATCCTTCTTTTTCAGAAATCCCAGTCGACTGGCTTATCTCGAAGAGATATGCGGATGAGCGACGCAAGTTGATTAAAACTAATCGAAGCGCAAAATCCTACGCGTCAGGAGTTCTTCAGCACGGCGACACCGTCTACCTCTGTGCAGCGGATAAGGACGGTATGATGGTGTCTCTCATCCAGAGTAATTTTTGGGGATTTGGTTCGGGCGTTTGCATTCCGGAGCTGGGATTTGGTCTGCAAAATCGAGGAGCTTCTTTCACCTTCGAAAAGGGACATGCCAATGAGTACCAGCCAGGCAAACGACCATTTCATACGATCATTCCTGCTTTTGTGACCGAAAATGGAAGACCTTTGATGGCTTTCGGAGTCATGGGTGGGCAGATGCAGCCACAGGGACATGTTCAGATCATTCTTAATCTGAAAGATTTTGGAATGAACCTACAGGAAGCGGGAGATGCTCCTCGGATTAATCACGTTGGGTCTTCCCAGCCCTACGGCCCTGAGGGTCCGATGGTGAATGGTGGTCGAGTTTACTACGAATCTGATTTTGATTCACAAGCGGTTCGTGATCTTCGGAAGATGGGACACGACATGCGCCCGGGACTTGGGTATCAGTTTGGAGGGTATCATGCAATCTTTCGAGATCCTGAAACAGGAGTGTATTTTGGAGCATCCGAAAGCCGTGCGGATGGCCAAGCGGTAGGGTTTTAGCTTTTAGGTTGCAGTTGTTCGTTTTATTCAGAAGTAATTACTGCGCTTCATTGACTTTTGAAACAACAAACCAACGATTAACCGTATGTTGAACCCAAAATTTAAAGGAATGGGCACTCAAGCCCTCCACGCAGCTCAGGCTCCCGATCCTGCCACAGGATCTCGTGCGGTCCCTTTGCACCAAACCACGAGCTTTGTATTTCGAGACACCGAGCATGCTGCCAATCTTTTTGGGCTCAAAGAGCTAGGGCATATTTACACCCGATTGAACAATCCGACGAATGACGTGATTGAGGGGCGTATCGCCGCCCTTGAAGGTGGTATTGCGGGACTCGCGCACTCAAGTGGACAGGCGGCGATTACCAACGCGATTTTGAACATTTGTTCTTCTGGCGATCACATGATTTCGGTCTCCCAGCTCTATGGAGGCACTTACAATTTGTTCAAATACACGCTGCCCAAGCTCGGAATTGAAGTGAGTTTCGTTGATAGTGATGATCCCGAAAGCTTTAAAAGGGCGATTCAGCCGAACACCAAGCTCATCTACGGTGAAAGTATTGGAAATCCACGCCTGAATATTTTTCCGTTTGATGAGGTTGCAGTGATTGCGAAAAGCGAGGGTTTACCTCTCGTGATCGATAATACGGCTCTGACTCCGATGGTGTGTCGTCCGCTCGATTGGGGCGCAAATGTGGTTGTTTATAGTACCACGAAATACATCGGTGGTCATGGAACCTCGATCGGGGGTATCGTGATCGATGGTGGAAATTTCGACTGGGGCAATGGGAAGTTTCCCGGTTTTACTGAGCCTGACGATAGCTACCACGGCCTGGTTCATTGGGATGCGTTTAAAGAATTTCCTCCTGCTGGAGGTGCGAACGTGGCTTACATCTTAAAGATGCGTTTGCAGCTGATGCGCGATATGGGCGCTTGTCCCTCACCGTTTAATTCCTGGATGAAAATTCAAGGGCTTGAAACTTTGCATCTGCGTATGGAACGTCATTGTGAAAATGCACAGAAAGTCGCGGAGTATCTTCAAGGTCATGACAAGGTGTCTTGGGTGAATTACCCAGGTCTTTCAGATAGTCCTTATCACGAGACAGCAAAGAAATATTTGAGAAAAGGATTCGGAGCACTTGTGGGCTTCGGAATCAAAGGTGGAGTTGAAGCAGGTAAACGGTTTATCGAAGGTTTGGAGCTTCACAGTCACCTGGCAAATATCGGTGATGCGAAATCCCTGGCAATCCATCCTGCCACGACGACACACTCCCAATTGACTCAGGAAGAACAGGCGGCTTCGGGAGTGACCGAAGATTTTGTTCGCCTTTCCGTAGGAATTGAGGATATCGAAGACATTATTACCGACATTGATTCGGCTTTGCAGAAGGCCTAAATTGTCCCATTTACGAAATTTCATTCATGAGCAAGAGCTATAAAATCGCAACAATTCCCGGTGATGGCACTGGGCCAGAAGTAACGCAGGAGGCGGTCAAAGTCCTTAACACGATCGCGCCAAAATACGGATTCTCACTGGACCTACAGGAGTATGATATCGGTGGAGATCGTTATCTGAACACTGGCGAAGTCCTTCCAGGTTCTGTTTTGGAAGAATTCCGCGGGTTTGATGCGTTGTTGTTAGGGGCTATTGGACACCCTGACGTGAAACCAGGCATTCTTGAGAAAGGAATTCTGCTACGTACTCGTTTTGAGCTCGATCAATACATCAATCTTCGTCCGATCAAGCTTTTCCCTGGTGTGGAGACTCCTCTGAAAGACAAGGGTCCTGAACATATCGATTATGTGGTCGTTCGTGAAAATTCAGGAGACGTTTATTGCGGTGCAGGTGGGTTTACGATGAAAGGAACTCCCCATGAATCTGCTGTTCAGACAGGAGTTTATACTCGTCACCAAGTCGACCGTTGTTTGAAGTTTGCTTACGATTACACTAAAAAGCGTAACAAGAACAACACACTTGCGCTTTGTGGTAAGACTAACGTCCTAACCTACATTTACGACCTTTGGGAGCGTGCATTTAACGAGATGGGTGAAAAAGATTACCCGGAAATCCAGCGCGACTACTATCACGTAGATGCAACGTGTATGTGGATGGTGAAGAGCCCAGAGTGGTTCGACGTGATCGTGACCGGTAATATGTTTGGCGATATTATCACCGACCTCGGTGCGATTACTCAAGGTGGTATGGGTATCGCTGCAGGTGGTAATATTAACCCAGAGGGTGTCTCTATGTTTGAGCCGATCGGTGGAAGTGCTCCAAAATATACGGGTAAGGGTGTGATCAATCCGCTGGCTGCTGTTTGTGCAGCTCAGATGATGCTTGATAACCTAGGTGAAACCGAAGCTGCAAAAGTCATCGAGGAAGCAGTAATGGATGTAACTGCTAACAAACTTGAGAGTTTGTCTGCCGGGCGCATGGGATTCTCTACCAGCGAAGTCGGAGATCTTATCTGCGAAAGAGTTTCGTAAACACGTAGTTTTCCGAGTTTTCTGAAACGATGATCTTCACAGGGTCATCGTTTTTTTTGCTCGATTTTATTAACCCTCTACAGGAGTTGTTACCGAGACTTCAGGCATCAGTATCGCATACTGCGTTGCTTCTGTAGCAGAAACCACCAAGTGATAGGCTCCGGAGGAAGCTGCGAGCGTGAGAGTAATTTGGGTGTCCTCAATGATTTCTCCGACTTGCTGAAAGTTCTGATCAAGTATCAACACTTTAACAGGAAAAACGGTGCTTGATACGATGCTAATCTCCTTCGGTGAAAGGGGATCACCATTCACTCTATAATAATCCCAATCTCCCAAACCAGAAATAGTCAGCTCAAGTAGATCGCTTCCATCATTAAGCCTGATAGCGTCAGAAAATTGGTCGTTTGCATCCAGGGTCGCCACTTGCACCCAATCCAAAGGCACGAAATTCGATGAAATTTGATAGGGCCCGAATTCTCCAGCGTTACTTGCTTGCACCTGGAGTTGCTGAACACCTGCATCGAGTGAAATTCCCAGCAAAGATTGAAGTTGTAGTCCGGGTGCGTCGTCGTTCTGAGCGAAGGGTAAGGTTTCCGAAACGTAGGAAAGTTTCGTGTCTAGCTCGGATTCGGTCCAAACGATGAAAAGTCCTTTCTGAGCTGTCGTCACACTGTAAGTATCGATTTCGCCGGAAATAGCGATACGATTATTGGCATTCACGGTGTTTAGGTCTAGAGCTCTTACGACAGCAGGCTGAAAACCATCATCTAAGTAGGTTTGAGGATCTTCAAGCCATTCGAGGCTGACACCATATTCCCCATCGATAGTCCCGGAGAACGGCACTGTTCTCACATAGTATTTTCCGGGCTGAAGCAGGAGGTTGAAATAATAGTTGAACGAATCTCCACTGTCTTCGTTTTGAGCAATCAGTTGACCAGTCGAATTGAACAGCATTCCGTTCACGTCCATGTTGCCGTAGGATTGCACTACATAGTTTCCAAGAGTTATTACTTCAAATTCGTGGTAGTCTGTATCAGAACCTGGTGCGATGCTGGAGAGGATTCCATAATTCATCGGTAGTGGAATCGCTCCTGCCCTCACGTTGTTGAAATCGATGGACTCATTGGTCAACACGGAAGGGGTCCAAGGTTCTTCAAGCAGTGTTTCGATGAAAGCCAGGTGAGACTCAGTCAATCCCAGGACTTCGCACGAACCCAGAGCTTCGTCGTTATCCACGACCCATCCCTCAAGAACCCAGTTTTGCTGATCAAATCCAAAAACGGGTATCCCGTAGTTGTCTGAACCGATTTTGAGATTGCCGGTGTGGTATAGCTCGAGTTCCTCTGATATCTTTCCAAATACGCTGTAGACTGCTTCTCCAGAAGCGGTCGCCTGAAGGTTGTTTCTTAAAGGGTCTTCAGAAGAGAAATTTTCTGGTGCGTAACCCACGAGCAGGCGGTGTCCTGGAACACGAAGGTCGTGAGCAGCTATATTCGCATATGGACTAGCTCCAAGTGATTCTTCGAAAACAAGAATGAGCAAGTCTTGCTCTTTTACTGCTGCCGAATCGATACCGGCTTCGAGGGCATTGGACAGAAACTGCGGAAGCATGTGTGCCGAGGTTGCAGTGAATACTGTAATCCCGTCTGAACTCCATTGAAAGGAGGGTGTCTCGGTTTGAAGGTCCTCAAAAAATGCACGTGAACTGGTAACGACAAGCTTGTCTGCGATTCGTGTGCCTGTGGCTTTCGCACCCGATCCCGATGTTACTTGTCCGATCGCTGAGTAAGGAACCGATGATGTCGCTGCCGATGGCACAGATTTCATTCCTGATCCGTACCCGACAGAACCTACCATGAACATTAAGCCACAGATAATCGGACCTGTAATTCTCTTGAATGGAAGCATACTGTTGCGCTCTTTAGCGGATCGAACGGACTAATTGATTCTATTTATCGACAATGTATTGGATTTTGGAAAGCAAATTATGTTCAAAACTCCTGAAAATAAGCGAGATAGAGAGTTTTTATTACTAATTTGTATCGGTTTTGTCATTTAACGTCCCGCTCAAGTGACTTATTGCACTTTTCTTTTGTTTTAGTCATTTGGGGATTGGCAAGGTCACGACATTGAACTAAACCCCCTTTTTTGGGATTAAAATCCCTAATTTCTTAAACACATAGAATCATGACAACTATCCTAGATATCAGAGCTAGAGAAATTATCGATTCACGCGGAAACCCTACCGTTGAGGTGGACGTTGAATTGGAAGGGGGTGTTACTGGACGTGCGGCAGTTCCATCAGGTGCAAGCACCGGTGTGAACGAAGCTCTTGAACTACGCGATGGCGACAAAGCTCGTTTCGGTGGTAAGGGTGTTCAAAAGGCGGTTCAAAACGTTAACGAACTCATTTGCCCAGCTCTCGTGGGTATGGATGCAACTGATCAAGTAGCCATCGACAACAAAATGTTCGAACTTGACGGTACCCCTAACAAAGCAAAGCTTGGCGCGAATGCGGTATTGGGTGTTTCACTTGCTGTTGCACATGCAGCGGCGGAAATGCTTGAGCAACCTCTTTTCCAGTACATCGGTGGACCAAATGCGAAAGTACTACCGGTTCCAATGATGAACATCTTGAATGGTGGTGCTCACTCAGATGCTCCAATCGACATCCAAGAATTCATGATCATGCCTAAGGGTGTGGCGACTTTCAGCGATGCAATCCGTTGTGGTGCTGAGATCTTCCAAACTTTGAAGAAGGTTCTTCACGACAAAGGTCTTTCCACTGCAGTTGGTGACGAAGGTGGATTCGCTCCAGTACTTGATTCCAATGAACACGCTCTCCAGGTAATCCAGGAGGCGGTTGAGAAGTCAGGTTACAAGTTCGGTGAAGAAGTATTCATCGCACTAGACGTTGCTTCATCTGAGTTCTACGATTCCGATAAGAAGAAGTACGTTTTCTCTAAGTCTGACGGATCTGAAAAGACTAGTGAAGAGATGGTAGACTTCCTTGCAGACCTTTGTGAGCGTTACCCAATCATCTCCATCGAAGACGGATGTGACGAAGGTGACTGGGACGGGTGGAAGCTTCTTACAGACCGTCTTGGCGACAAGGTTCAGCTCGTAGGTGACGATTTATTCGTAACGAACACAAGCTTTCTTCAAAAGGGAATCGATCTTGGCGTTGCCAACTCAATTCTTGTAAAAGTGAACCAAATCGGATCACTCACCGAAACTCTTGACGCAGTTGAGCTTGCGAAGGAAAACGGCTACACATCGGTTCTTTCTCACCGTTCTGGTGAAACTGAAGACACCACGATTGCTGATATCGCAGTTGCTACAAACTGTGGTCAAATCAAGACTGGTTCCATGAGCCGTTCGGACCGTATCGCGAAGTACAACCAACTTCTTCGTATCGAAGAGTTGCTTGGCGATAATGCTGTTTATGGCGGTAAGATGAAGGTCTAATCAGACAGTTCATCAACCATTTTAAAAAGACGGATCTTCGGCCCCGTCTTTTTTTGGGGGCCAAAAAAATGAAGGGATGCACCCGATTCTTGAGTATTGGTGGAAAACACGATATTCCTAACTACTATGAATCGCCGATCTTTTCTCAAAAATTCTGCTGCGGTGACTGCTCTCAGTTGCCTAGCTCCTTCCTTCCTGAAAGCCGCTGAAAAGTCTTCTTTCGAATGGAAACGTCTCGGCGACGACATTGGATATTTTAAACTTTCGGGTGGAACTATGGGCTGGATGATTACTGCCGATGCGTTCGTAGTAATTGACAGTCAGTTTCCCAAAAATGCTACTCAGTTCTTGTCCAAAGCCAGGAAAGAAACGTCGCGAAAGATCGATTTTTTGATCAACACTCATCACCATGGAGACCACACAAAAGGGAACAAGATTCTGATACCGGAGTCTGTGAATTCTATTGCTCATGAGAAATGCGTCCTTTGGCAGCGCAAAGCATCTAAAAAACCCGAAGCGGAGGTAGTTGCTGCAGCCACATTTTCAGATGAGTGGAGACAGGATATCCCTGGAGAGAAAATGACGGCTAAATACTACGGTGAGGCGCATACTTCTGGTGATATCGTCATTCACTTCCAGAATCGAAATGTCGCTCACGTGGGAGATTTAGTTTTCAATCATCATCCACCTTACATTGATCGCGGGGCAGGAGCCAATATCTCGAAATGGATCCAGGTTTTGGAGAAATTACATAGCGAGTTCAATGATGAGACAGAGTTCATTTTTGGCCACGGGCTTCCGCACGTAGGAGTGGCGGGAAAACGAGTCAGATTGCTCGAGATGCGGGATTTCCTGAGTGGCATTTTAGATTTCACTTCAAAGGAGATTAAGGCAGGTGCCAGTATCGACGAAGTGAAGCAAACACTCAAGGTCCCTGGATTTGAGGACTATTTTATGGACAGTTGGTCCACTGCGATACCGAATGCATTAGCGGTTGCTTATCAGGAGCTTACAGAAGCAAACTCTTGATTCTTTTTTCCTCTTAGAAGCAGTTGTAAGTGCTCAATTGCGGTATGGATATAGTCGAAATCCGGCCGCTCTATTGCTGTTTCGATCGGGGTGACTGAACGACTTCGGATGCTTTTTTCTTCCCAACTGCGGTTGAGTTTGCGAACTTCGATAGGAAACAACAACCAGTTCGTTACTGACTCTGTTTCGTAAGGGATCATTATTGGGTTGCCCCATACCTGACCCTCAGCTCCCGCTTCTTCGATTGCTTCCATGCGAGCGACCTCAGGTGCGCTCATATTTTCCTCAGATTGACCTTTTGGAAAAATAACTCGTTGCTTGTTTTTTGAGGTGATGGTGACGACATTCCATTTTCCTTTTTTGCGCAGCGCGAGGATCGACCCCACTACGTATTTGTCCTTTTCTTCTTCGATTTTGAAAGGAATTTCGTCTGGTTTGATGGGCGATGTGGCGAGTTCGCGGTTTTTGAAACGAGGATCGTAAGTGACCTCTGGTCCCATCCACGCGGGCACCTCAAATTCCGCTGCAGCTTGTTGATCTTTGAACTCAATTTCCACCATTTTCAAGCCATTCAAATTCCCTTGAAATATATCGAATTCCATGAGATGCCCTTGGTAATCGAGACTGGCCCTAGTCTTTTCGATTCGAGCTCCCTCCGTTAGCTTCCAAAGATTTAGGAACTGTTTGCGATTGAGAATGATCTCCGTCTCTTCACGGCTGAGTCCGGAACCTTTTTTGATCGTTTGAAAGTATCGTTTTCCTTTTTTACGAATACGAATTTCCGAGTCCTCTCCGAGGTGCAAATAACCTTGAGAAATATCTGTGAAGCGGAGTGAGGTGGCGAACTCCGGAAGTTCAGGAAGCAGGAATTTTCGTTCGATCTCGGAAGTCATCAAAGATAGGGATCTAGCGGGTTAATTTTCTTAGAACTGCGTGAATTCGATCATTGTCAAATTCCTGAATTCGTTCAATCGAGAGATCTTTAAGTTGGCGATTTCGTGTATGGAGCACACCGTAAGTTACACCTGCTGCAAATGCTTTCTTCTGAGCTGAGTTTTTCCCGTCTAGGATGGGTTTATACTTCTCTGCCAGTTCAGATTGCTGAACGGAGGTGTCATTGAAGTCGCCCAGAGTATTTTGAACTTTGCGCAGTCTTTTGAGCAAAATCTTGGAAGATTTTTCGTCAAAGAGTGGCTGGAAAAATTCGAGTAAGTAACGGATTTTCTTAAATCGAATTCTTAGATCGTGGACCGCATCGTCCTCCGAATGAATTTTGATCCGGCGAATTCTTTTGCGAATTTTTTTGTAAGTTTTATCCAGTGTTTCATGTGCAACTTCACCAATGGGTTGTACCGCTATTTCGTCCACAGGAAGTTGATAGGCGGTTTCGAAGTACCGTTGGATGCGCTCGATTTCTGCTAGGTATTTTTCTGACTTTAGAAGTTCGCAAACTCGTTTGAACTCTTCGGTTTCGTGGTTGCAGATTTCTTGGTTCATCGACTGCACCTGGTCGTGAACAATCGCCGGAAGTGATCCGTTAAGACCTCCACTACCTAGCCCCTGAACATGAATATCCCGCAAGCGATTCGTTTGTTGTTGAATGCTCCTTAAAGACGTTTTGAGCCAAGTGGAGTCTTCCTCGGGAAAAACAAAACCGAGCAAACTGATGAGACTGCGTATCTTGCGAAGGAAAACGCGATATTGGTGGAGGCATTCGGTATCGATGTTTTCGATTACTCCAGGTTCGTAGTAGCGAACAGAACGAAGGTAATTGAGGACGATGTCACAGACCGCTTTTCTTGCTGGAATTTGGGGGCTTGGTAGCAAGCTTTCCAACGGGATGGTTCGGTAGACGGGGAGGTTTTGTTTATCAAGCAAATGAAAGATCCAGGGTTCGTTGCAGTTCTTAAAACCGTCCTTGCCAAGACGGTCCATAAACTTGACGGCTTCTCCGGGTTTCCTTTCCTCTGTTGAGAAAAAAATCATCGAATTCCTTCCCCAAGATATCACTTTCAAGGTGGCCGAAGAGCGATAACCGGGTGTGTACAACAGAATCTCCCTGTCACTCGTAGTTCCTTCCCAGACTTTGACCAGTCGTTGCAGAGGGATGAGCTTTTTTAAACGCATCTGGATGAGTGAATGATCGCAAGGACCAGAGAAATCGGTATTCAGCTCTTCGTCTGTGACTTCATAGCTTTCCGTCTCGTCAAATGCAGCGTTTAAGAGCTGGACTTGATCACCGCTTCGAAGAAGCATGAACCCTTTTCTGGCAAGAGCTTGGTCCATCGTATCCAGAAGTGTGACTTTACGCCGTGTCAATGTGCTTATATCCAGAATGAATTCCCTGGCCAGTTGCTTAAAATAGGTGAGCGTCGGTGAGGTTTGTTCAGGGATGAGAGTATGTGTGGTATTTGCCATCGATTAGAGTTTTTTCTTCTTTCTTAGGTATTCGTAGATGAGTTCTTCGATGATTTTTTGGACACTAGTGTCTTCCTCGATTGCGATCACTTTGAGTGTTTTGAGGACCTTCTTTTCTAATCTCAACGAAGTGTTTTTTCTGCTATCGGTGTCTTCCTTTTTCTTACCCATGGCTTCATTACGTAATGACGTCATGATGAAATGAAAGTATTGTTTGTCAAGATCGGAATCTAAAAACCAGTAAAATAAGGAGTTTGAATTACAGTGGACAATCAGTGGAGACGAACTCCAGATCAATTCCGAATTCTTTGGAGACTTTTTCCCCTAATGCTTGAACCGCAAAGACTTCGGTTGCGTAGTGTCCGCCGAGATAGAGGTTAATGCCGAGTTCTTGAGACTGGGCGAAGTGATGTTGCGAGCATTCTCCGGTAATGAGCGTATCAATTCCGTAGGTTGCGAGTTCGGGTAGCATACTTGCTCCACTTCCGGTCATGATTCCCACACGTTGAACCGATTGGGAACCATGTTCCATGGCTATTAACTTGGGAAACTGAGCCAGGAGTTTGGATTTCAGGTCATCTCTTGGCAGATCTACATCACAATACCAACCGATGGATTTGCCTTCGTGTTCACCGAACTGACCAGATGGTGCGAGTCCAATCGCTTTTGCGAGCAAGACGTTGTTTCCGATCTCGGCATGGGCGTCCAGAGGAAGGTGGCTCCCGTAGACGGCTAAGTTATGATCGAGCGCCAGCTTCATTTTACGATAGTTCAATCCGGTTAGCGGGACTATGGCACCCCAAAAAGGACCGTGATGGCAGATTAAGAAATCGATTCCCTTTTCGATTGCTTTCTCAAAGCATTCCAGACTCGCATCCACACTCGCTCCGATTTTCTGGACGGTGCCATTATTCTCGATCTGCAAACCATTGTAGGCTCCTTTGTAGTCCTTGAACTCAGCGTTGCAGGTGATGGTTTCGCAGAATTGAACAATTTTGGAAAGGGTGGCCATGAATAATAAGCTTAGGTTGCTTCGATGAAATTACAAAAGAAATGATAAGGCAGAGGAATATGTCCTTTGCCGAATAAATTAACTTTTGCTTGTTGAGACCATTGGTTTTTAGAGTCGTTTAAATCTATGCCGCGTCATCTTTATCCTGAACACACCAAGCCGTTCGAACTTGCTGCTGACTATAAGCCAATGGGAGATCAGCCCGAGGCGATCGAGAAACTGGTGCGGTCGATAAACGCAGGTAATAAGTATCAAACTCTGCTTGGAGTAACGGGTTCAGGTAAGACTTTCACGATGGCGAACATCATTCAGGAGGTTCAGCGACCGACCCTAGTGATCTCGCACAATAAGACTTTGGCTGCACAGTTGTATTCGGAGTTCAAGACCTTCTTTCCGAATAACGCAGTTGAGTATTTTGTCAGTTATTACGACTACTACCAACCTGAGGCCTATGTGCCCCAGACAGACACCTACATCGAGAAAGATTCCTCGATCAATGACGAGATTGAACGACTTCGGATTGCGGCCAGTAGCTCCCTGATCAGCCGTCGTGATGTGATTGTAGTGGCGAGCGTATCGTGCATCTACGGTTTGGGTTCACCGGAAGATTTTGAGGACATGATGATCCCGGTTGAAGTTGGTCAGGAGTTGGGAAGAGATCAGTTTTTAGAAAATCTTGTCGAGATCCTTTACGAACGAAATGACATCGATTTCAAACGCGGAGCATTTCGCGTACGAGGAGAGGTTGTGGATGTGTTTCCAGCTTACATGGAATCTGCGGTGCGCATCGAGTTTTGGGGAGATGAAATTGAGGCCATACGAGACCTAGATCCTCTGACGGGAGAACTTGGGAAGTCGCATGATCGATTTTTTCTTTATCCGGCAAACCAGTTCATCACTCCACGCCACAAGGTTAATCAGGCGATCAAATTGATTCGGGATGAGTTGGAGGAACGTGTGGCTTACTTCGAAAAAGAGAAGCTTTACATCGAAGCGCAGCGTATTCGCATGCGCACGGAATACGACATCGAGATGCTGCAAGAGATCGGATTTTGTAACGGTATCGAAAATTACTCACGACACCTGAGCTTGCGCAAAGAAGGCCAACGTCCTTGGTGTTTGGTCGATTTCTTCCCTAAGGACTTCATGTTGTTTGTGGACGAGAGTCACGTCACCCTCCCTCAGTTTGGTGCAATGTACGTCGGTGACCGCTCGCGAAAGGAGAAACTCGTGCGCTACGGATTCCGTCTCCCAAGTGCGCTGGATAATCGTCCACTCACGGCCGAGGAGTTTGAGGAGATGAGGGGTCAAACGTTGCTCATTTCGGCCACGCCATCGGTAAAGGACATCGAAATGTCCGAAGTGGTTGCCGAACAGATCATTCGCCCAACGGGGCTGCTTGATCCGACCATTGACCTTCGTCCAACCGAGGGACAGGTGGAAAATCTGATTGGCGAAGTACAAGAAGCAGTGGAGAAAAATGAGCGCGTACTTGTTACGACACTGACCAAGCGCATGTCGGAGGACCTTACTGCCTATTTGCGTGAGGCGGGAGTTCGGGTCGAGTACCTGCACTCCGATATAGATGCGATCGAACGAGTGGAGATACTCCGAAACCTGCGAGGTGGGCGTTTCGACGTATTGGTTGGAGTGAATCTCCTTCGTGAGGGCCTCGATTTGCCTGAGGTCGCACTTGTAGCCATCATGGACGCTGATAAAGAGGGGTTTTTAAGGAATACCACAAGTCTTATCCAGACAGCTGGGCGAGCGGCAAGGCACGAGAAAGGCCGGGTGATTTTCTACGCCGACCGCATGAACAAATCGCTAACGGCGACCATTGAAATAACAAAAGAAAGACGTTCCAAACAGATTGCATTTAACGAGACTCACGGCGTCACGCCAACGAGTGTGAAACGTTCCGATCAGGCGAGCCTTTCTCAGGGAGATGAAGATGAGGCTGAAAACCTGGCAGTTGCAGAGTTGAGCGGTGAAGATGAGGTTAAAAAAGTCATCGCAGAGCTCGAAAATGAGATGATCGAGGCCGCAAATTCGTTGGAGTTTGAACGGGCCGCGATCCTGCGGGATCAGATCGATGCACTAAAGGAAGGTCGGTCGATTGTAGAGGCCAGTAGTGGGTCAAAACGAAGGAAAAAGGGCTACTCAAAAAGACGGAAAAAAAGGTAGGTTACGGTTTCCTTTTCGTTTTAAACAAATCCCTAAAGGCTCCTGATCAAGTGACGATCTTTAATAGGCATATCCTGATCATGAGAAGAGTGTCTATGAGAATTTCCCATTTGGGAAAATTCGGAGCTTTTTGTCTACTGCTGTGGGCGGTCTTCTCGGGTGCATCTGCAAAAGAAGATCCTCTTTCTGGTATCTGGAGTCTGAGTGTCGAGGAACTCCTAAACGCTCCTGTAATCACTTTCAGCAAATCTGATGACATCGCGAGGTTTTTTGAGGGCTTGTCTGAGACACGTGATCCGGTGCATGGTACCTTTTTGAAAATGAGTTACGCATTGCGAAGTGGTTGGTTTGTATTTGCAGGATTGAGATATGTATCTAAAACATTTAGTGATTACCGCACTGTTTCCCTATACTTACATTTGGACTTCAACGTGACCTACGAATTAACTGAAGATCTTTTGCTCAGTTTTGCGGGCGAAAGTGTCACGGATCATCAATTTCCAGAATATAACATTGGGGGTGATGTGGCTACCGTTGTTTCTGAAGTGGAGAGGCAGATATCCCTGCAAGGATGTTGGAGGTTTCAGGTTTGAAGATCAACGGATTACAGATTCTGAAAAGAAACTTAGCAGTTTTCTGTGGAGTGGTTTTTGATTTTATGTTGTCGGGAGGTCTTTTGTGCGCTCAAGAATCTTTAGCCCAGAGAGAAAATGCGATTAAAGCCGGATTCCTGGTGGGTATGCAGGAGTTTGTAACGTGGGAATTGACTCATGATTCAGAGAAAAACGTTACTTATGCAACGATTGGGGATGCCAGTTTTGGTGAGATTATCGAGCGAGCGGTTGCAGCTAAAAAGAGGAACCTCGAAGATTTCCAAGTTGCCGAATTCACAACTGTTGAAGATATCACGTTCGTGAACTTTCTTTTCGTTCGGGATTATCCGGAAGAGGAAATTGGTGAGTTGGTCAGTCGTTGCACCGAACTGGGAATTCTCACGGTCAGTGACCAAGAAGGATTTGTGGCAAATGGCGGAATTGTAGAGTTTTTCCGATCAAACAATAGAGTTCGAATAAGGATTAATGTAGGTGCCGCTGAACGAGCGAATATCAAGATAAGCTCGAAACTATTGAGACTTGCGGAGCGTGTGAAGCGATGAACAACCAGAGGACACTAGCTGCTTGGTTTGGCAGTTTGAAGATATCACGGAAAATAGCCGTGGTAGCGATGGTCAGTGTCCTCGCGACGTTGGTTTTTGTGACTCTGGCGCTTTTAGGATACGATTTCCGATCCTCTCGTTTAGTAGAGATTGAAAGAATTGCTTCCATCTCAAGTCTCATCCGATCCAGTAGTGGTGCTTCACTGAGGTTCTTAGATCCTGAGACCGCAGAAGAGACGCTTAGTTACCTGGACCAGATCACCAATGTAGAACTAGCCTATCTCTTTGATTCGGAGAAGCAGCTTTTTGCTCAGTACCAAGGGGATGAAAGTGTTGATATCAACTGGGCACTTCTAGATGAGGAAATCTCGTCCGATTGGGGAAACATCTATTCACTTCAATCCGTTTCGATTGGAGATGAAGTCGTGGGTTATCTTTATCTTCAGGCTTCACTGGATCGCGTCATTGAGAAAACCTCAGGAATACTGCTGTTTGTTTTAGCTGCTGTTTTTGTTTCGTTGGTGATTTCCTGGTTTGTTGCAGATCGCATGCAGGTGGTAGTCAGTAAGCCGATTCAGCAGCTGGTAGAGGCGTCAAAGAAGGTCATCTACAGCAAGAAATACGATATTCGTGTAAGGAAAACCTGGGACGATGATTTCGGGCAGCTTGTGGATAGTTTTAATGAGATGCTCGCCCGAATCCAATCGCGGGATCAGAAGCTCCTTAAACATCAACAAGAGCTGGAGAGCATCGTAGATGATCGCACTAAAGACTTAAAACGAGTGAACAAAGACCTACTTGTGGCAAAGGAAAATGCTGAAAAAGCCTCTCGAGCTAAGGGTGAATTCCTCGCAGTGATGAGTCACGAGTTGCGAACTCCGATGAATGCGATTGTGGGTATGACCTCTTTGTTGATGGATACAAAGCTCAACACAGAGCAGCGGGACTTTGCCGAGACGATTCACAATAGTTCGGATTCTCTTCTTAACCTGATCAACGACATCCTTGATTTTTCAAAAATTGAAAGTGGAAAACTCGAGTTGGAAGAAGAACCAACCAATCTTTTCAATTGTATTGAGGAGTCTCTCGATTTGCTGGCCATGGCGGCTTCTGAGAAGTGGTTGAATCTGACTTATCATATTGATCCTGATGTTCCTTGGATCATTCATGGAGATCGTGTCCGGCTGAGACAGGTGATGGTCAACTTGTTGAGCAATGCGATCAAATTTACAGAAGAGGGAGAAATTCTGATAAAATTGGAAAAAACCGGGGAGACTGAAAAGGGCGTGGAACTGAAATTTAGTGTTATCGACTCTGGCATTGGAATTCCCAATGATAAAATAGGCATCTTGTTCCAGGATTTTACTCAAGTAGACGTTTCCATCACGAGGCAGTTTGGTGGAACGGGCCTTGGTCTGGCGATCTGCAAACGGCTCGTAGAAACCATGGGCGGAAAGATTTGGGTAGAAAGTGAGGTCGGTAAAGGTTCAGTGTTCCATTTCACGATTTGTGCGAAAGTGAGTGCCACGAGATGGGAGCCAAGATTGCTCAAAACTCAGCCTTTGATTGAAGGAAGGAAACTACTAGCGATCGACGAATTTGAAAATAACCTGAATCTGATCGAATCTTACACTAAGTATTGGGGTGTGGAGTGCATCAAAACGTCCGATCTAGAGGAGGGAATGAGTCTTTTGGATGAGACTCCTGATGTTTCATTTGTGATCATAGGCCTGGGAAAATCTTTGTCCGAGCGAAAAGTCATCGATGCCATTGGGCAGAAGTTCAGAAACCCTAAATTCTCGAAAATCCGAAAAATACTCATTGGCCAGAAAGGTACGACACTCTCAATAGCCGAGTCTCGAGGCTTTGAGACGCTCCTCAGCAAACCCGTAAGACCTGATCGATTGCTCAAAGTGTTGGTGGAGGATCAGAAGCCGACCGACGGGGTGGTGGATTCCATTCATGACGAGCAATATTACCAAATTCACGACGCCTTGAAAGACTCAAGATTGTTGCTAGTCGAAGATAACAAAGTGAACCAAAAGGTTGCGACATTATTGCTTTCCAGGCTTGGTCTTACTGCAGATATCGCTTCGGATGGACTTGAAGCAGTCGAAATTTTGCGAAACGGAGCTTATGATTTGATTTTGATGGATATCCAGATGCCTCAAATGGACGGATTCACTGCGACTCGAGAGATTCGAAAGATGGATCACAAAGGGGAAGAACCGTGGATAATTGCTCTTACGGCGCACGCTACCAGCGAATTCAGACAGTTTGCGATGGACTGCGGGATGAATAGCTTCTTGGTCAAACCAATCCGCAGGGAATCTTTACAGCAAGCCCTTCTCAGATATGTGCGACATCGGGATGATACCTACAGTCAGGAATCTAAGGCGCAGTAGAATTTGAAGTTTTGAGGATTGGATGAACTGTGCATATTTTAACAAGTGATGCTTTCGAATTGTCCAAGATGCAAAAAGAGCAGAGTCATGCGCTCGTGGTTTCGTGTGGCCGATAAGTGTGAGAATTGCGGTCTCGATTTTAAGGGAGAGGAAGGTGCTTTTCTTGGAGCGATCACCTTGAATTATGGATTTGTAGTTTTTGGGCTCTTTCCTCTGATCTTCTTTCTTTGGAAGTTGAGTGGGCAGTCTTTGCAAATACTAGGATTTGTGATTGGGGGGACTTCGATCCTCGCACCTTTTTTGTTGTACCCGCTATCGTGGTGTGCCTGGGTTTGGATCCAACATCATTGGTTGAGAAATCCAGACTGAATTGAGCGCGATTTCCACACTACTCCTTAGCGTCAAATACGGTTCGATCGATCACTTTCTGCCATTTTGCAACCACGCAAGTCACCATGCTGTCCCCGGTGATGTTGACTGAGGTTCGAAGCATATCGAGCAGTCGGTCGACTCCCATGATGATGGCAATACCTTCGACAGGTAGCCCTACTTGAATCAATACCATTGAGAGCATGATCAGACCTACTCCTGGCACGCCGGCGGTGCCGATTGATGCGAGGGTAGCGGTTGCGATTACCGTCAAAAGATCGAGAAGTGAAAGATCGATTCCCCAGGCTTGTGCAATGAAAACAGTTGCAACACCCTGCATGATCGCGGTGCCGTCCATGTTAATCGTTGCTCCCAAAGGAACTGTAAACGACGCGACCGAAGGGCTGACTCCGAGCTTGTGGGTGTTTGTTTCGAGTGTCACCGGAATCGTTGCGTTGCTGCTTGAGGTGCTGAAGGCAAAAATCTGGGCACTTCCCATCTTCCGGATGAAAGATACAGGATTTAGCCCAGAGAGTAGTTTTAAAAACAAGGGATAGGTTATGATGGCGTGAAAAATCAGTACCAAAATCACAAGGAAGAAGTACTTTGAGAGTGGCGCGATTGCGGAAAACCCCTGAGTTGCGAAAGTACGACCTACGAGACAAAAAACACCATAAGGGGCCAATTCCATGAGCAGCAACACGAGTTTCATCACGATCTCATTCAGGTCCTGAACGATACTGAGTACTCGCTTTCCCGGTTCTCCTGACATGGTAAGTGCTAACCCAAAGAGAATGGCGAAAACGATGACTTGAAGCATATTTCCCTTCGCCATAGACGCGAAAGGGTTAGATGGAAAAATATTGATCAGCACTTCGGAAAAGGGTGGTGCTGAATTTAACTTTAAAGCAGAACCGGCCTGATTCGCCTCTTCGTTCGTATCTGTTGCATCAAGAGGAGGGAGGCCGCTTTTGTGAGCGATTTCGTTAACTTTCTCTTTGAGTTCGGAGACCTCGTCACCGAGTTTGGCAATAGAAGCTTCCCATGCTTCAATCGAAACTTCCTTGTTTTCGAGAAAGGCGTCTTTATCAATGCCCTTTCCGGGCTTAAACATGATTGCCGATCCCAATGCCAAAGAAATCGCTACCGCAGTGGTCAGCAGATACAGAAGGATCGTTTGAAGACCCACAGTACCGACTTTGCGAACGTCATCCAAAGCTGCGGTTCCAGAGATTAGCGAGACGAGAACCAAAGGAACAACGAGTAGTTTTAGGCAGGAAACAAAGATCTTTCCTCCGACGTAAAATACACCTTCGGTCAGCCAGTTTTTTACCCACGAAACATCTCCGAGTAAAAGATTGATCAAGCTTCCGATTAGGATGCCGAGAGCCATCGCAATTAGAATGTGAATCGTAAGTCGGTGTTGTTTGGTCATTTTCTGCGTGGGAAAGGGAATGGAGCTGAAGATGGGGTATTTTCGAATAAACTCAATTCATCTGTATCAACTTTTTGGGGCTAGATTCCTACTCAATTAGTATGACGAATTTTATATATTCAATTAACTAATTAAATCTTTCGTTGTTAAAGTTTTTAACTGCTTTGTCCGATTAATCGCTTGCTCACATTCTAAATCTTTTGAAGTAGAAGATTAGGAATAGCACTTAAACCCTCTCAAATCTAGTCCGTCATGAAGTTCTTCAATAATCTAAAATTTGGGTATAAACTCGGTATTTTTGCTGGTGTCATGATTTCAGGAATGGTGATTATGATATTAGTCTCTATTTGGGGATCCAATAAAACGAACGCTGCAATTCTCAGGTGTACATCAGCGACAGATGCTCACACGATGTTTAAAGAACGTGAGATCGATCATTTGAGGTGGGCTAGTGCCATTCAGGAATTGATAATTGGGAATCACGATCATTTAGATATTCAGTTTGATCATACTCAATGTAAATTGGGCAAATTTCTTTATGGATCTGGTTTCGAGAACTTAAAGGAAAAGTTTCCGGAGATTGGCGAACATTGTGAGCATCTTAAGGAACCTCATATGCATTTGCATGACTCAGCTGTTGAAATTATGGAACAATGGAGCCAAGTGCATCCTGGCCTGTATACAACACTTAGTGAAAGATTGGATGACCATCTTATTTGGGCAAACAGTTTGTCTTCCTCCATTCTTCATAATGAACCCATCATCGTAGAGAGAGATCCTAGAAAATGCAAATTGGGGATATGGTTAGAAAGTGAAGAGGTGAAATCTTTAAGAAAAGAATGGCCAGAGTTTGATCAAAAGATTGAAGAACTCATTCCATATCATGACCAGTTGCATTCGACAGTTCAAACAATCGAATCAGCTGCCTCTCAAGAGGAGAAGATTCACATTCTGGACACGAGTATCCAACAAAATCTTGAAGAAATTTTAGGGTTGTTTGCTGATCTTAAGGAAATGGAAGAGGAAAAAGTGCATGCTCAGGAAAGAGCAATAAAAATATTCAAGAATCAGACAGAGCCTTACTTAAATGCTGTAAAAGATAAAATGGATCGGGTCACCGGATTACTCGATGGAGCAAAAGATGAACTTATTGAAGAACAGAACTTAACTGAAACCAGAGTGAAGGCTGCGACAATAGGCACAGCGATTTTATCGATACTTATTTCTGCAATATTGGGATGGATTTTTATAAAATTAGTCACCAAACCTCTGCAGAAGTGTGAATCATTTGCGGAAAATCTCTCTCAAAAAGATTTCACTGTAGAACTGGATGTTCATCAAAAAGACGAAATAGGAATTCTTGGAGAAGCATTGAATCAGATGGTTGCAGACTTAAAAGATGGGTTTGCGGAGATTCGAGAAGGGGTGAATCGCATGGCTTCCTCAAGCACCGAGCTTTCTGCGATTTCGACTCAGCTAGCAGGCAATTCAGAGCAGTCTAGTAGTGTTTCCAGTTCGGTGGCTGCCTCCACTGAACAGACGAGTCATAACATGGCAACAGTAGCATCCTCAGTAGAAGAGATGTCTGCAGCTCTCAGATCGATGGCTACGGCATCTGAGGAGATGACCGCGACGATAGAAGAGATAGCCAGAAACACGGAGCGTGGAAAATCGGTGACCGAAACTGCGGTCGAAAAAGTCAATGCGACATCCAAACAAATGAACGAGCTTGGTGAGGCTGCGAAGCTCATCGGAAGTATCACGGAGACAATTAAAGGTATTTCCGAACAAACCAACTTGTTGGCTCTTAATGCAACAATTGAAGCTGCAAGTGCTGGAGAGGCTGGAAAAGGATTTGCCGTGGTGGCAAATGAAATCAAAGAGTTATCCCGGCAAACGGCCCAGGCAACTGAACAAATCAGCAATAGCATCAACAATATCCAAACAACCACATCAACAAGTATCGCAGAAATTGGTGGAATTGTGGAAATCATTGACGAGATCGACCAGATCACATCGATGATTGCTGCTTCAGTCGAAGAACAGTCCAACACAACTGCTGAAATTGCGTCTAATGTTAATCACACCGCTGATGGTGTTCAGGAAGTGGCATCGAATGTAAGCGAGGTGAATCAGGTTGCAAATGATACGGCAACCGATGTTCAGCAGGTCAGCGAGGCTGCCACCGAAATTGCATCGGCCAGTTCTCAGCTCAGCATGAGCGCAGTGGAATTGTCTGAATTTGCAGAGAAAATGAATGGTGTGACCGCAGCCTATAAGGTGTAGAGAGATTCTTTTAAATCAACTGCAGGGCTTTTGCCCTGACGTTGATTCGCTCTTTGGATAAGCCAAAAACTCCTGCTACTTGACTGGTAACAGAGCCCCATTCGTCCCATTTGCGGAGAAAAACATCGCTGTTCATGAGAAGTTCGTCGGCAAATTGGTTAGCTTCCCACTCCTCCAGCGCTTCATTGGTATGATGTAGGTGAGCTTTGCGAATCACAAAGTTTTTGCCGGGATGCAAGACAGTGTGCCCAATAGCGTGGGCGAAGGAGTATCTTTGTTCCGCTTTGTCGTCGTTCGAATTGGCAAAGATTACTTTTTGATCTGCGCTGACGCCACAGGCGACGTTGCGAGTTTTGTCGCTCTTTGGAAAGAGTTGAGCATGATAGCCCAAGTGATTAATCACACTTTGCAACGGTAAGGGACATTGGTTCTTTAATTCCAGTTCCTCCAGAATATTGATAGCTGCTTGTTGCGGAGACATGGGGCAAAATAATAATTTCGAAGTCCTAATAATCGGCCGAAATTGCCTCAGGTTTATCATATTTTTGAAGGGCGGGAACCTTGACAATCCGACGATGTCTCATGCAACATTAACAATCCGCAGATTAAAGTCCTTTTCAATGAGATCCAAAGAACGCAACGTAATGAAAAGGAAGAAAGGTGACACCGAACATCAGCTACGGCCCTCCCACTTTTGAAGAAGGGAAATTGTCGACATGCTTACGCAAATAGGATGAATCACCACACGACTCCTTAGATAGGAATCATGGCAGCGAATTACACTGAAGACAGCATTAAATCCTTGGATTGGAAGGAGCATATCCGGCTCCGTCCAGGGATGTATATTGGAAAACTAGGCGATGGTAGTGCCTCGGACGACGGAATTTACGTACTCTTGAAAGAAGTTCTCGATAATTCGGTGGACGAATACGTCATGGGGAATGGACGAACGATTGACATTGAGTTGACGGAATCTTCCATGTCGGTGCGCGACTATGGTCGAGGCATCCCGCTCGGGAAACTCAAGGACTGTGCGGCGAAGATCAACACTGGCGCGAAATACGATTCAGAGGCGTTCAAAAAATCTGTAGGACTCAATGGCGTGGGTATAAAGGCGGTGAATGCTCTGTCTTCCGGCTTCACAATCCAGGCATTTCGGGATCGAAAAACTCGAAAGATCGAATTTGAGCAGGGCGAAGTCACACGTGAAGACAAATCGGATAAACCCGCTAACGCAAACGATCGCAACGGGACTCTTGTTCAGTTTACTCCCGATAACGAGGTTTTTGGAAGCTTCTCGTGGAAGGATTCGATTATCGAGTCGATGTTGTGGAATTACGCCTATCTCAACACAGGTCTGACACTTGCTTTTAATGGTAAGAAGTTCGTTTCTCAAAATGGTCTTTTTGATCTTCTCACTGACGAAATTGCTGAGGAGATTCGTTATCCCATCATTCACCTCAGGGGTGAGGATATTGAGGTGGCGTTCACCCACGGCAGTTCCTACGGCGAAGAGTACTTCTCCTTTGTGAATGGTCAACACACCACCCAGGGTGGTACCCATCAAGGCTCATTCCGCGAAGCTTTAGCGAAGACGATCCAGGCTCACACCGGTAAGAGCTTTGATGCGGTGGACATTCGAACGTCGATCATCGCTGCGATTAGCATCAAGGTGATTGATCCCGTTTTTGAGTCTCAGACGAAAACCAAGCTCGGTTCTCAGAAAATGGCTCCTGACGGGCAGACTATTCGCAATTACGTGAATCAGTTTCTTGCCAAAGAGCTCGACAATTACCTACACAAGAATCCTACGATTGCGCAGGAGATTGTTAAAAAAATTCAGGAATCCGAAAAAAGCCGTAAAGAAATTCAGGGCATTCGCAAGCTGGCGAAGGAACGAGCAAAAAAGGCAAAGATCCACAATTCCAAGCTCCGTGATTGCCGCATTCACATGGACTCCAAGAAGGCCGAGCGAGAGTGGAGCACGCTTTTCATCACCGAGGGTGATTCGGCAAGTGGATCAATCACCAAGGCACGTGATGTGCAAACTCAGGCGGTGTTTTCTCTTAGAGGAAAACCTCTCAACAGTTTCGGACTCACCAAGAAAGTGGTTTACGAAAACGAGGAGTTTAACTTGCTCCAGAGTGCGTTGGATATTGAGGAGGATTTGGAGAATCTCCGTTACAATCGAGTGGTGATCGCAACCGACGCCGACGTGGATGGCATGCACATTCGTCTGTTGTTGATTACGTTCTTCCTTCAGTTCTTCCCGGAACTGATTCGAGAGGGTCACCTGTTTATTCTCCAAACACCACTTTTTCGCGTGCGAAACAAAAAGAAGACGAAATACTGCTATGACGAAGGCGAGAAGCGCCGGGCGTTGAAAGATCTGGGCAAGACTGCAGAGATTACACGATTCAAAGGACTTGGGGAAATTTCGCCTGACGAGTTTAGTCACTTTATCGGGCCCGACATTCGATTGGAACCTGTAACCATTGAGAAACACACTTCAGTCAAAGAATTGCTCACCTTTTATATGGGCAAAAATACCCAGGATCGTCAGAAGTTCATCATTGATAACCTAGTGATCGAACAAGACCTCGTTGATGACGAAACCATTTTGGAAAGCGAGGATGCTGCGTGAAGAAGTCGGATTCATCAGATGATCAAACTGAGCTTTCATTTGCGTCACTAGTGCCTCAGGACGATGAACTCGAGGAGATCGAGGCTCATTCTATCAAGAAGTCAGCGAAGGGGGTTTCCGATTCTTTTAGCGACTGGTTTCTGGATTATGCGTCGTACGTGATTTTAGAGCGTGCGGTTCCCCACATCGACGATGGAACCAAGCCAGTGCAGCGGCGTTTGCTTCATTCGATGTGGGAAATGGAAGACGGCCGCTACAACAAGGTCGCCAACATCATCGGTAACACGATGAAATATCATCCCCACGGTGATCAGAGTATTGGTGACGCCCTCGTGCAAATGGGTCAACGCAATCTCCTGATTGATACTCAGGGAAACTGGGGAAACACGCTTACCGGAGACCGGGCAGCGGCTTCGCGTTATATCGAAGCGCGTCTTTCGAAGTTTGCCCTCGAAGTGGCCTTTAACCCAAAGACAACTACCTGGGCGCTCTCCTATGACGGTCGTAACAAAGAGCCCGTCACTCTCCCGATGAAGTTCCCTCTCTCTCTCGCTCATGGGGTGGAAGGTATCGCGGTAGGTTTGGCGTGTAAGATTCTCCCTCACAATTTTATAGAGCTAATCGACGGGAGTATCGCAGTACTTCAGGGGGAGGAGACGAACATCCTTCCCGACTTTCAAACGGGAGGGGTAGCAGACTTTTCGGATTACAATCGCGGCCTTCGCGGTGGAAGGATTCGTGTCCGTGCGGTTATCGAGAAACGGACCAAAAACAGCCTGGTGATCAAGGAGATTCCGTTTTCCACGACCACGAGTAGCTTAATTGATTCGATTCTGGCGGCAAACGACAAAGGAAAAATCAAGATCTTGAAACTGGAGGACAATACCGCCGAAAACGTTGAGATCATCGTTTATTTGCCCTCAGGATCTGATGCACAGCAGATGATCGAGGCGCTTTATGTTTTTACCGATTGTGAAGTCTCTGTGGCGCCCAATGCGTGTGTCATTCACAAGGACAAGCCGGAATTTCTTTCTGTCGATGAGTTGCTCAAGCGTTCGACGCTGCAGACGAAAGGATTACTGAAGCGCGAACTCGAGATCGAACTCGGAGAACTCAACGAAAAGTGGCATTTTGCTTCTTTGGAGAAAATCTTCATCGAAAATCGCATCTATCGCGACATTGAGGAGGCAGAGACTTGGGAGGAAGTGATTCGGGTAATTGATGTAGGCCTCGAGCCGTTTAAAGAAATGTTCCTGAGGGAAATTACGGAGGACGACATCGTTGCGCTGACTGAGATCCGGATTAAACGCATCTCGAAGTTCAACTCTTTCAAGGCGGACGAGCAGATCAAGAAACTCGAGGAGGCGATCAAGCAGGTGAAGCATCACCTGAGGCATCTCACCAAATATGCCATCGCTTACTTTGAGCGCCTCAAGGAGAAGTTCGGCAAGGGGCGTGAGCGCAAGACACGCATCGAATCGTTCACCAAAGTGGTAGCTTCCAAAGTGGCGATCGCAAACGAGACCCTCTACGTGAATCGCAAGGAAGGTTTTGCGGGTATCGGCATGAAAAAGGACGAAGAGGTCTGCAAATGTTCGACGCTTGACGACATTGTGGTTATCCGCAGGGACGGCACGATGCTGATCACTCGGGTTTCTGCCAAGGCATTTGTTGGGAAGGACATCCTCTACATCAACGTACTCAGTCCGGACACGATGGATCAGTTGGTCTACAATATGGTTTATCGGGATGGGAAAAATGGAAAATCTTACGCGAAGCGTTTCTTTATGGGCGGATTCACCAGGGATCGGGAATACACACTCTCGAAAGGAACCCCAGGAAGCCGCATTCTTTACTTCACGGTACTTACCAAAGAGAAAGTGGATGTGCTGAATATTCAGCTCAAACCTGCTCCAAGGCTGAGAAAGACACAGTTTGAGTTCGATTTCTCGCAACTCACGATCAAAGGTCGAGGTTCTCAAGGAAATGTCGTGACCGCTCATGCGATCAAAAGTGCGACAAGAAAAGAGCGACTACAGGTTGAAGTAAAAGAGGAGAACGAGTCTGAGTAATTGCTGTGAAAACGCGCCCAAGAGTTAGCCTTGAAATTCACCTGCAAGCGCTTCGCAGAAACGTTAGAAAGCTCAAAGATCACGTTTCACCCCTGAAGTTGATGGGAGTGTTGAAAGCAAATGCCTACGGATTGGGGGTAAGACCCATTGCTGAAACGCTCAAAG
The DNA here is from genome assembly GCA_022361075.1 of Opitutales bacterium. Taxonomy (GTDB): domain Bacteria; phylum Verrucomicrobiota; class Verrucomicrobiia; order Opitutales; family JAFGAQ01; genus JAKSBQ01. The sequence continues at coordinate 42,893 of JAKSBQ010000357.1, forward strand.
AGGAGGGGACGCATTTTTTCGGAGTGGCGGAGCCAAAGGAGGCTTACGAAATTCACGATCTTGGAGTGCCGATTTTGATTTTGGGGAGTATTCTACCGGAAGAAATTCCCGAAGCGGTGAAGGCAGGTCTGATTTTACCGATTTCTGATCTAGAAACCGCTAAGACAATCGATCAAGAGGCGAAAAAGCGGGGAGTCTTTGCCAAAGGTCATCTTTTGGTGGACACGGGTATGGGACGGCTGGGAGTGCCTGTCAAGGAAGCGAATGGTGTTTTGAAAGCGTTAATGAGATTAGAGAATCTCAATTTCACGGGCATCTATTCACACTTTCCAACCGCTTACGCGGATCGGGAATTTTCGGAGCACCAAATCTCGATGCTTCTGAAAATCGCTGACTTTGCCAAAGCTCATCCAGATTCAAAGATTGAAGAAATCCATATTTGCAATTCAGACGGCATTCACAATGTTCCACCGGCCTTCGCTCCACCGTTCACGATGGTTCGTACTGGTATTAATCTTTATGGTTGTTTCGATCTTGAAGGGCGTCGGACACTTGATCTGGAACCTGTGATTCAAATGAAGTCCCGGCTGGTTGCGGTTCGTGAGCTGGATGAGGGTGCGACTGTGGGTTATGGTCGGAATTTTGTGCTCAACCGAAAAATGACTGTAGGAACGGTCGCGATGGGGTATGCGGATGGTCTGCCATTGAGATTTAGCGATCAAGGACACTTACGGGTGCGGAATAAGAAATGTCCGATCATCGGGCGCACGTCCATGGATTACACGACTGTAGATTTAACTGGGGTCGAAGATGCAAAAGTTGGCGATGAAGTCACCTGTCTCGGGGAGGATTTGGTGGTCAGCGATTGGGCGCTCGCGAAAGGAACCATTCCCTACGAAGTGATCTGTGCGATTGGCAATCGCGTTGAGCGAGTGGTGGTGGATTAAAGCTTAAGCCCCTGCGTGCTGAATCGCTGCGACCACGACCAGGATCGTGTAGCCGATGTAGGTTGCGGTAAGCAAACCGCCTTCCCAGTGCTTGATTTTTCCTTGTCCTTTGAATCCGAAGCACAGCAGAAAAAGAAGGAGGGTTAAACCACTCATGACTGGGAAATCTCTTGTCAACGCAATGCTTTCGATTTCAAAAGGTTTGATCACCGCGGCGAGCCCGACGACACCGAGAGTGTTGAACAAATTGGAGCCCACCACATTCCCTAATGCAATGTCGTGTTCTCCCTTGCGGGTCGCGGCGATGGAAGATGCAAGCTCAGGTAGTGAAGTTCCGATCGCAACCACTGTTAGGCCAACGATCAAATCGCTTACTCCCAGAGCTATTGCGATAGAAACGGCTCCCCAGACCAGCATACGAGAGCTGATCACGAGAAAGATGAAACCAACGATCAACCAGATGATTCCGTACCTCAGGCTCTTTTTGGGGACGTCGAGACTTTCGTCAAATTCATCCGAAAGAGGATCTTCTTTCTTTTTAGTCGCAGTGTAGATCGACCATCCCATAATCCCGGCAAAAAGTACGAGAAGGATGATCCCGTCCAGCAGTTCAAGCATCTGATTTGCTGCCAGAAACCAGAGTACAGCGCTCACACCGATCAGGATGGGAATCTCCCGCTTGACGATGGAAGAATGGACCACAATTGGGCAGATCAAAGCCGTGACTCCCAAGATGAGCGCTATGTTGCTGATGTTGGACCCTATTGCATTTCCCAGTGCGAGGCCTGGATTCCCTTGGGCTGACGCAAATGCGGAAACGACGATTTCGGGTGCGGAAGTTCCGAATCCCACAATCACCATGCCTACCAACAACGGGGACATCCCTAGTCGATAGGCGGTGGACGCCGCGCCGTCGACGAACTTATCCGCACTCCAAACGAGGAGTATCAGCCCAATAACGACGGCGAGGACAGCAAGCAGCATCAGTTTCTAAAAATCTTCGAGTTTAACAGTGCCTTCGTAAAGTGCCTTACCCACGATCACACCCTTCAAGTGAGGATATTGATCTGCCAGTTTATTCAACTCGCCGATGTCTTCTTTTTTGCTCACACCGCCAGAAGCGATTACATCAGTAGTCACCCTTTCGAGCAAAGCACGTTGAGCTGCGATGTTGGGCCCCTTCATCATCCCGTCCGTAGCGATGTCGGTGTGGATGAGAGTCTGCACTCCCGCATCCTCAAGCATACGAGCGAGCACTAACACTTCCCGATCCGTTCCTTTGGTCCAGCCGTTTACAGCCACTTTACCATTTTTGGCATCAATACCGACCGCGATTTTGTTTCCAAATTCGTTGGCAACCTCCTCTGCGAAATCAGGATCGTCGCAAGCGCGTGTGCCGATCACCGCACGACTGATTCCAGCTTCCAAAACTTTCTCGATCGTTTTTATTTCACGTAAGCCGCCACCCATTTGAACCTTGAGGCCCAGTTTTGCGATCTCGATGATGAATTCGAGATTCTTTGGCTCACCGGAAAAAGCTCCGTCAAGATCCACGACGTGCACCCACTCGGCTCCGCCAATCGCGAACAAGCGTGCGGGCTCAAGTGGATCGTTGTGATAGACGGTTTCTTGGTCGGCTTTACCCTGTAGCAGCCGAACACAGCGTCCATCTTTAATGTCAATTGCAGGAAAAATCCTCATGTTCGTTCAATAAAAATTGGTGTTTCAGTAAACCGAATCGGCTTGCCTCTCATTGAAAGCACTTGGGGAGTCCGGAACTTAGGCAGCGTCTCTTTTTTTCGACGGTTGTTCTTCCTGATACTTGATCTTAGGCTTTGCACGCCCGTCGACCACTGCACGGTTTACGATAATCTGGTCTACATTCGCCAGTTCAGGAACCCGGTAAGTGATATCAAGCATCAAATTCTCCATTATGGAACGCAGGGCACGAGCGCCTGTCTTCATCTCGATCGCCTTCTCGGCCACCCGGTTGATCGCGTCACGGGTAAACTTGAGATTCACTCCTTCCATCAACATGAGTTTGGTGTATTGTTTTATGAGGGAGTTTTTAGTCTCCATGAGCACGTAAACCAAGTCCTTTTCCGTGAGTTGATTCAGAACAGTGGTTACCGGAAGTCGTCCGACAAATTCTGGGATCAATCCGTATCTTACGAGATCCTCTGGCTGAACGAGCTTAAGGAGTGCATCCTCCTCATCTACAACTGATTCCTTGGAACTACTCGAGAAACCAAGTCTTTTTGCGCCGATGCGGTCGCGGATGATTTTATCGAGTCCCACGAATGCACCACCGCATATGAAAAGGATGTTGGATGTATCGACCTGAATGTATTCCTGGTTTGGGTGCTTGCGTCCGCCTTGTGGGGGAACGTTGCAAACCGTGCCTTCTAAAATTTTCAACAATGCCTGTTGCACGCCTTCACCAGAAACGTCTCTCGTGATGGATACGTTCTCCGTTTTCCGACCGATTTTATCGATCTCATCCACGTAAATAATGCCGGTCTCCGCGCGTTTGGGATCGTAGTCGGCAGCTTGAAGAAGACGCAGGATGATGTTTTCCACGTCATCTCCGACGTACCCAGCTTCTGTCAGGGTTGTTGCATCCGCGATCGCGAAAGGCACGTCGAGAAGTTTCGCAAGGTTACGAGCGAGATAAGTCTTTCCACTTCCGGTGGGTCCGATTAGGAGCACGTTGCTCTTTTCGATCTCCACATCCATGAGTTCTTCAGCGTGTGGATTGGCTTCTTTGTTCTTTTCAAATAGTTCGAACGACTGACGTTTGTAGTGGTTATAAACTGCAACGGAGAGGCACTTCTTCGGATGCTCCTGTCCTACCACATTTTGATCAAGGTAGTTTTTGATTTCGAGTGGTCGGATCAGCTTAAACGCGTTGCGCGGTGCATCAGGTGCTCCCTTGAGCTCACGGTCGATGATCGTCTGACATACAGTGACACATGCATCACAAATGTAGACCCCCGCCGGACCCGCGATCATCTTGCGAACCTCGTTATGAGATTTGCCGCAGAACGAGCAGAAAGTCATTTTTGATGATTTTGCCATGATGTCTAGTTCCCGTAACGTCGGTAGTCGTTGCTTACTTCGGAGCTTGTGCTTGCTCGAATACTTGATCCACGATGCCGTAATTCTTTGCTTCGGTCGCGTCTAGATAGTAGTCGCGGTCCGAGTCCTTCTCGATTTGCTCGACCGATTGTCCTGTGTGCTTTCCGAGGACTTCGTTGATTGTTTTCTTCCAGCGTAGAATTTCCTTTGCTGCGATAGAGATGTCCGAAGTTTGTCCGGTAGCTCCTCCGCTTGGCTGGTGAATCATCACTCGGCAGTTTGGCAACGCGTAGCGCTTCCCGGGAGTTCCCGCTGCGAGAAGCACGGTGCTCATGCTAGCGGCAAGACCTACGCAGTAAGTCACGATGTCGCAGCTGATGAGATTCATCGTGTCGTAGATCGCCATACCGTCAGTCACACTTCCTCCAGGCGAATTGATGTAAAGGTAGACGTCCTTCTTGGGATCTTCAGTCTGCAGAAAAAGAAGCTGAGCGATGACCGCGTTCGCGACGAAATCGTTGATCGGAGTCCCGATGAAAACGATTCGGTCCTTCAGCAGTCGGCTGTAGATATCCCAGGTGCGCTCGGTGCGTCCGTCCCGCTCATAAACGTATGGTAAAGGTGCGTAGCTCACGATGTTTGATTCCAAAAATTAAAAGTTGATTCCTTCAGCCGGGATTTAGGATTTCACTTCTGTGATTTCAGCCTCATCCACAAGGAACTGAAGTGTTTTGTTAAACAAAGCACTCTGACGAAGGCTATTCAAGCGTTCCTGATCATTTTTTAGTTCCTTGACCATTTGTTCCATGGGAACACCTGTTTGCATCGACTGTGAGTAGAGCAGTTGAGAAAGATCTTCCTGCCCGACTTCAATCTTTTCGGCTTCCGCAATTCGGCCAATGATGAGGTCAATTTTCACTCGCTCCTTCGCCGTGGTCTCGATCTGATCCATGTTTTTGGTCAGTTCGTCGTCCATTTGCTCTTTCGGTAGACCTTGCTGAAGGTTGTGACGAGCAAAGTCTTCCATGATCGCTTGTTTTTCGCGCTCAAATGCAGACTCAGGAACTTCAAAATCAACTGCTTCTCTCAGTTTATCACCAACCGACTGGCGTTGTTGACCGAAGATCTCTTGTTTCTTGCGACCCTCGATGCTGGTTTTGAAGCGTTCGCGGAGCTCGGCTTCGTTCTTTGCGTTGAGTGACTTTAAAAACTCCTCATTGATCTCAGGTAAAATCTTCTCGCGGACTTCGTGTACCTCGACGGTGTAGGTTGCCTTCTTCTTGCGAAGTCCATCAACTGCGTGATCGTCTGCAAATGTGTGTTCCACCTTTGCTGTGTCACCTTCCTTCATCCCTACAAGAGCCTCGACGACGGATGAAACTCCGGGAGTTCCTTCAGCACCAGCTTCTTCCCACGTGTTCTTCTGGGTGCCAAGAATGGATTTGTCAGGTGCGATGTCTTCGATCTTCTTGCGACCCACCTTGCCTTCGTAGGAGCACTTCACGTAATCACCGACTTCAGCGGCTTTTTCTACTTTGTTAAACTCTGCACGCTCGTTGAGCAGCATTTTGATCGCGTCATCTACTTCCTTCTCTTCCACTTCAGACGAAGGTGATTCAATCTTAAGCCCCTTGTATTCAGGAAGTTCGAATTGTGGTGTTAGGTCTACTGTGAAAATCACTTTACCATCCTTAGCGACTTCGAATTCGCCTTCCTCAACGGTTACAACTCCAAAAATATCCAGTTCCGACTTCTGAACACCTGCTTCATATGCCTGGCGGATGAGTCCCCGATTTAGCTCTTCATCTAGTTCCTTCTTGAAACGTTTTTCCACCATGGCTTGCGGGACTTTTCCTGGGCGGAAGCCTGGGATTTTAGCGTGTTTGCAAAAATCTTTAACGATACTTTTGTTCTTTTCAGATACTTCGGCAGCATCGAAAGACACGGTGATGATTGACCGTGTTGCGGATTGTTCTTTTACGTCTGTCTTCACTCTGCGTGTTGGCTAAGGATTTTGTAATGGTCCTGTTTGGTAAAAAAACGATCAGTCAAACGTAAGTGACAGACTCCGTCAATCTCAATGTGTAACAGGGATCCAATCCACCGAAGCAATGTAATTGGCCTTGGATTGGAGGTTCACGACTTCGTCAATCCAAGCGCTGGCAGAGCCCGCCTGAACTCGAATTTTATAGGTTGGGGGATTGGATTCCAGAAATTCATGTCCTTGGTGTTTTAGACCCGCTTCCATGAGGTCGGCTTCGAGCCCTGGTCTCGAAGTCACGAGTAGAAGTTCGCCGGAGTGAAGACCATTGCTGTTCGGGCTCTCCAGATACCAAAATTTCTTTCCATCACCATTCGCGAAGAAATATCCAGTGGCTTCGATTGTTCGTTCCGAGCCGCTGACTTTCTCCATCGCTGTGACGTGTCCTTGTGCGCCAGACAGTTCGACGATGCTCACGGGGAGATTCTCCAAAGTGACCGAGATTCTCTCCCAATGAGCGGCGTTTGCCTCAGCTTCGGCCAAGCGATTTCGTCTGAAATCGGCGATGATTGAGACAATCACAACGCCGATTATGAATCCCACAAAATACGCCTGAGTGCGTCTTCCAATTTTCATAAAATCTAAATCTGCTACCTTGAAGTGAAGAATCGGCTGGTACGATCCATGATCTTTTTCCGATCCATGACGACCCAAATCATTGCGATTGCAATCGACCACATGTTTGCGTACTGACAACCGATTCGAAATGCGCCTCCGATCAGTTCCAACCAAGGGGTTTCCTCAAAAAAGAGGAGTTTGGTGAAAGGGGTAACAAGGACTCCCACGATCCCTCCGAGCAGGGTGATCAAGAGCACACGGTAGAGCCAAACGCCTACCCAAAATCCCGCGACGCTGCAGTAGTCGCCCACTTTGATCAGTGAAAGCCATGTTTTTTTCATAAAACAATGCTTGGACACTTTTGAATTCCTTGCAAGGGTGGGATGAACATGATCTGTGTTGAGTGCCATTCGATCATACAAAGCAGGTGAGAAAGCTCAAAGTTGAAGATACAATTGGGAAACCCACGGTGAGAATATGGAATTAGAGTGCAGAATTTATTTAAGAACTGTATTCCGCATTCCAAATTCAACATTCTGCATAATTCTTTCGTAAGGTTTCATATCAATTTGTAATTTTATTTTGTCGGTTAATCTCCAAAACTATTTCACATGATCCAGACTGAAACTACCATCCAAGTTCGATATGTCGAAACCGACCAAATGGGATTTGTGCATCACCAAAACTATGTCGCCTATTTTGAGCTGGCGCGGGTGGATATGCTGGAAAAAATCGGAGTGCCCTATCACCAACTTGAAAAGGACGGCTATATGCTTCCCGTTCTGGGAATAGAAATCCAGTATTTGATGCCAAACACGTTTGGTGACGAACTTCGCATCGTCTGCATGATGAGGGAGATGCCAAAAGTTCGCATCAATATCGAATACGAAATCTTTCGGGGAGAAACGCTCACTACTACAGGATCCTCTCATCATGGGTTCATGAGTCCCAAGGGCAAAGCGATCCGTCCACCCAAATATTTAATCGAGGTTGCTCGTCCTTTTTACGAAAAATGAGCATGTTCGATCACCTCCTGAGCCAGTTTCGTGGCATTCCTTCCCGTTACCAGCCCGAGCCGAAGCAACGAGCGAAGGAGTTGAGTGGGTTTATCGATGAGATCACCGAGAAATACTCGATTGAAGGCCCGCGTCCCGAAGTGCTCATCATTCAAAATTGGCGGGAAATAGTGGGTTCCAGAGATGCTCACCGCTGTAAACCGGAAAAAATCACTCCCGAGGGAGCCCTCATCGTCACAACCACCAACAGCACGCTGCGGATGGAATTGCAGTTCAAACGGACCCAAATTCTTAAAAACCTGCAGAGAATATGTGGATCTGATACGATAAAGGACGTGATTGTCCGATAAACACACGATCTGTAATCCTGTTGGTGTATGCACCGTGAAATGTACTGCCTTTTCGGATTTTTATGTTCCGCTCAAAAAAGTAAATTTTGTTTCATTCGTGTAAATAAGCGGGTTGGAAAGCGCTCCAAAGGGAAAAAAGGCTTGAAAAATAAATTAATAAGAGCCAAAGGTTTTGGATGCGCCAGAGAGTCCTGCAAGCGAGCAGGCTTTCCGTAGCTTCGTCCGGCAGCGGACGTGAGCGGTGATTCAGGCCACGCCGGCTTGGTTCACACCCGCTCCAACGAGGGGGTTTCAAGCTACGCAACCACAGATCATTAGATGTCAAACGCAATAGAAAAAGATAAAATCATCTCAGACTACAAAACGCATGAGAAGGACACCGGTTCCTGTGAAGTGCAAATCGCACTTTTAACCGCGCGAATCTCTCACTTATCTGAGCACCTTCAAAAGCACCGTAAGGATTTTCACTCCCGTCGGGGCCTCATTAAGATGACCAGTAGACGTCGTAAGTTTCTGGACTATATGAAGAAGCACGATCTCGAAGGTTACAAAGAGATCATTGCTAAACTGGGCATCCGCCGATAAATTGAAGCTGGCATTATCAACGCCATTGTCCAACCACCTATGGATCTGAAACCAACGATGTTTTTTCAGACCCATTTTAGTTAGTTTTAGGAAACGAGTGAGCCACCATTGTCGGAGGACACTCGTTTTTTGTTAGAAATCGATTCTCCAAAATAGGAGACAAACCCATACTCAAATGAAACAAAAAAACTCCGTAAGTGTCGAAGGACTCGACATTACAATCTCAACTGGAACCCTCGCTCTTCAGGCCAGTGGTTCCGTTGTCATCAGTTCCGGCGAAACTTCTGTATTTGTCAGCGCGACTGCTGCCTCAAATATCAGACCTGGCCAGGACTTTTTCCCACTCACCGTAGACTATCGCGAAAAATACTCTGCGGTTGGTAAATTCCCCGGTGGCTACATCAAACGTGAGAGCCGCCCTTCCGAGAAAGAAATTCTCACATCCCGTCTTTGTGACCGTCCGCTTCGTCCTCTTTTCCCGAAAGGATTTTTGAACGAAGTTCAGGTGATTGGTTATCTGCTCTCTGCGGATTTGGTAAACGAGCCAGACATCCTGATGGTGAACGGTGCATCCGCTGCGATGATGATTTCCGACATCCCATGGGCAGGTCCTGTAGGTTGTGTGCGCATAGGTGAAATTGACGACGAGTTCGTGGTTAACCCAACGAACGATCAAATGATCGATTCCACTCTCGACCTCATTTACGTAGGTAACGAGAAAGAAATGATGATGATCGAAGGAAGCGCTGAGCAGATCCCTGAAGATCGTTTTGTTCAGGCTCTTGAGTTCGCTCAAGAAGCGATTCAGCCCATCATCAAGGCACAAAAAGAGTTGGCCGCCCAAGTGGCGAAGCCAAAGAAAGAATTCGAACTCTTCACTGCTGATCCTGAGATCCTTGCGCTTTGCCGCGAGACTGTGGAAGCAGATATGTCCACTGCTATTTTCCAGGACAAGAAGCAAGACCGTGAAAACGCGGTGAACGTGCTTAAGGAAAAAGCAACCGAGGTGGTTACTGCGAAATATGGCGAAGATGGTTTCGATGAATACCAAATCGCGATGGCATTTGAAGTACTCCAGGAAGAAGTTTACCGCTCCAATATTCTGGACAATGGCAAACGCGCAGATGGCCGTGCGCCTCTCGATCTTCGTGAGATCACTTGTGAAACCGGTGTGCTTCCACGCACTCACGGAACTGCGGTTTTCCAACGCGGTGAGACTCAATCACTAGTCGTAACGACTCTTGGAACGGGTAAAGATGCTCAGTCTCTCGATGGTTTGACGGGTGGACCACAGTCAAAGAGCTTTATCCTGCACTACAATTTCCCACCATTCTCAGTGGGTGAGTGTGGACGTTTCGGAGTTCCCGGTCGTCGTGAAATTGGTCACGGTGCGTTGGCGGAGCGTTCGTTGCTCCCAGTCATTCCCGGGGAGGACGAATTCCCTTACGCGATCCGCGTGGTTTCAGAAATCATGGGATCTAACGGTTCGACCTCGATGGCGAGTGTTTGTGGTGGATGTCTTTCGCTCATGGACGCAGGTGTTCCGATCACCGATACAGTTGCTGGGATTTCTGCAGGTTTGATCACCGAGTTTGATGAAGACGGCAAACTGAAACGTCACGAAGTTCTTTCGGACATCCTTGGTGCGGAAGATCACTTCGGTGATATGGACTTCAAGATTTGTGGAACTCGCAATGGTATCACCGGCTTCCAGTTGGACCTGAAGATTCAGGGTCTGGACTTCGAGGTTGCGAAGGAAGCGATCAAGGTCGCCACTGAAACTCGTTACAAAATTTTGGACGTGATGGAATCTACTCTACAGACTCCTCGTGAGGATGTGAATGAATACGCACCACGTGTTCACGTGCTTCAGATTGATCCTGAAAAAATCGGTCTTCTGATTGGTCCCGGAGGTAAGAACATCCGTCGTATCGTTGAGACCACTGGCGCAAACATCGACATCGATGAGGACGATTCAGGTCGCGTTTCCATCTACGCAACCAGCAAAGAAGCAATGGATCGTGCAATCTACGAAGTGGAGTTGGTAACTGGTGATATCGAGGAAGGTAAAATCTACCGAGGCATCGTTCGTTCGATCAAAGACTTCGGCGCTTTCGTGGAGTGTTTACCGGGTAAGGAAGGTTTGGTTCACATCTCTGAGTTGGCAGATTTCCGAGTCCGAAAGACTGAGGATGTTTGTAAGGTGGGTGATGAGATGATCGTCAAATGTCTTGCAACCGACGAAAAGGGACGTGTTCGTCTAAGCCGCAAGGCTGCTCTCGCTGAGCTTGAGCAGGCTCAAGGTGGAGGAGATTCTGAGGAAGCCAAGGAAGAAGCTCCCGCAGAACCCGAAGCTGAGGCAAAGGAAGAAACAAAGACTGAAGAATCTTAATCCCGAGATCCCACTAATTGGAGAACCATGAGCCAAACAGAAGTTCAGATCCCAAGAGATTATGGAACCTGGAAGTCCATGATCTCCAATCAGTGCAAGGAGACGCTTTCACCCGAGTATCTTAATGCGAGGTTGAAAGTGCTCAAAAATGCGTCTGACCCCTACACTCAAAAAATGGTGAGTGTTTATGGGGCGGATTACGTGAAAGTACTCATCAGTTGGTTTGAGAAAGCCAAAAGCGATCTTATTTAGGACTTAGAGAGACTCATGGAGAGTTTGGAAGAGAAGAGAGATCGTCTGGTGGATGACTTATCCATCATTGAAGACCCACACGAGCGATTGGCCTACATCATCGATATTGGTAAATCCTCTGATGGACTATCTGAAGAGCTGCAAATCGATAAGTATCGGATCGAAGGCTGTATCTCCAATCTTTGGTTGGTTCCGGCAGAGAAGAATGGCAAATGCTTTTACACCGCTGATTCGGATGCGATGATCACGAAGGGGTTCGCGAGTTTGCTTTGCAATCTTTATAGTGGTCACTCGCCAGAGGAGATTTTGAAAATAAATCCGGAATTTCTTGCAGATGTGGGTGTGACCCAGCATTTATCGCCAAATCGGCGCAATGGACTTACTCAAGTTGGCGAAAGAATCGTAAGTTTCGCAAAAATTGTGGCAAATTCGTAAGATTAGGGGTTTACAAAAAAATATTAACTACCTAGTGTTAAGTAGTCCCAAGAGCGAATTTAAGAAAATTTCCCCAAAAAAATAGCTCTCCTAAACAAGGGCCAGCATCAGATGCTGGCCCTGAGTTTGTACAAATCTAACCTCTAAAACTATCAAATAATCTTAGATTAGGTTGTTCTGAAGATCCTGTGAATCCTGTCTAAAATGATTCTTTTCAGGAAATCTTCATCTCGCAGAGCACGCTAAGATCCCTAAGACCAAACCAAGTTAGCTACCTTAGTTGTGAAAACTGAAATTCGATATTACACCGAACCTCAGGAGCTTGTACAAATACTCACAGTTAAATTGGAGGGCAATGCTCCGTCATTGCCGCTATCTGGAAGTCCACGCAGCAATGATCAGATCAGGCAGTTGCCGGACCCTCGAAAGATTCTGTCAGATCAAATCCGAATTTGCGGACCTTAGCGCTCTTTGCGAGAAAACAAGAACGATCCTTCTCGCTATTACTCTCTAACTTTGAAGATCTGTTTTGATATCAGCGTATTGCTTCAGGGCTTCACGCCCGCTTTCATCCAGACGATATTTTCCCCGCTCTTCCCGGACAAACCACCCGTAATGATTCATTCGTAACATATTCCCACAATCAGAATGGCATCCCTTGTTCTTTAGCTGAGCTGGTGACCACAACTTGCCATCGCCCATCTCGCGGGCTACTTCGATTACTCTCCTGCGGTAGGCGGTTATCTTTTGTTCACTCCCTACCATGCCTGCCTTATTATACTCGGTTGGTCTTGCTTCGATTTCTCTCAGGATTTGGCGTTTTCGTTTCACTCTTTTGGGTGCCTGCCACTGATCAGGGTGCATCACCACTTCAACACGGGTTTTGGTCTTCAGGAATCGAACCAGTAGAAGACCAAGTTCCAGGCGCTTCAAGAGTGCTTTCAAATTTCTAAATTCGGGAGGCATGGTTCCGCTTCCATGAACGGGTAATGCCAGGTAAACGGAGTCTGATATCTGTTTACGATTAATAGCTTGGTAGATAAACTTCAGACTCACTTTGAGTTTCAGCTCAATCACGATCAATTCGTCACCTTTCATTGCGGTCATATCGCAATGACCCACTTCGCAATTCACTTTGTATCCCTGGTCTTGTAGGTAACGTTGCAAAGGTTGTGAAAGATCCGCTTCTTTCATGATCACTCGAATCTTGTAGCAGTGGAATTCGACGGCAAGAGAAGAACCCCTTGCGAAACGTAAAAAACTAAGAAGAACAGGACATTTATTTATCAAAGTAGGCCTCGATGACAGCCTTTGCCACTGGTCCCGCAGTGCTTCCGCCGTAGATGGGATCCGAAGATTCAATATCTTCGATCACGACAGCTACCGCGATTTGAGGATTTTCGACAGGCGCAAACGCGATCACCCACGCGAGGTTTTCTTCGATGCCTCCTGGAAATACCTGCGCGGTTCCGGTTTTAGCTGCGATCGAGAGTCCGGAAATTTGCATGGAGGTTCCGGTCCCGTATTCCACGCATTCCCGCATTCCTTTGATGATCGGATCGAAGCGAACACTGGAAAGTGCCAGTTCTTTTCTCGGAGGAAAGGAAGTGTTTTTCCCCTTGAGAATGGTTACTGGAAGATACTCCGACCGCTGAGCCACCGCAGCAGTCATGCGAGCCATTTGCAGGGGAGTCACTAGAAGATCCCCCTGGCCGATCGAGACATTGACGGTGTCCCCCAGCACCCATGGACCACGTCCGCTTTCTTTCTTCCATTCTCGGTCAGGAACCAGGGTTCTCGTTGATTCGAATGGGAGCTCGACCTCAGTTGGGCTTCCCAATCCCAAAAGGCGAGACTGAGCTGCGATACTTGCGATACCCGTGTTTAAGCCGAGTTGATAAAAATAGACATTTGAGCTTACCGCTAGAGAGCGAACCAGATCGATGTAACCGTGCCCGCGGGTCCGGTTTTCAGGGTAAGCACGGTCACCGACGGTGTAATGAGGACCGCAATAAATCTCAAGTTCCGGTCGGTAGCTCTGATCTTTGAGTGCAGCTAAGGCAGTGATGACTTTGAAAGTGGACCCTGGGGGGTAGTGTCCTTGGGTTGCCCGATTAAGCCATGCCCCGCTGGATTCGATTTCGTCGTAAGTTTCCTGGGACAGAACCGGACTGAGTTGATTGAGATCGTAGTTGGGTTTGGTCACCAACGCTAGCACTTCGCCTGTCTGAACGTCGATTGCCGCAATTGCGCCTTTCTTATCCTGTAGAGCCGCTTCTCCGATGATCTGAAGATCGATGTCCAGTGTGGTGTGCAGGTCGCTTCCCTTTTCCGGCTCGAGAGAATCTACCATTGCAACCTGAAACCCAAGGGTATCGATACTCCAAACTTCCCAGCCGATTCCTCCGCTCAGTTGAGCGTTCAGAGATTTTTCAAGTCCTGTGACGCCCTCTTGTCGTTTGACATTAAGAGTTCGGATTTCTCCAAATGATCCTGAGTCGATTTTGATGCTTTCGGGGTCACTTTTTCGAACGTAACCAATCACGTGGCTTCCCACAGAGCCAAACGGGTAATAACGAACCGGTTCACTGAATATTTGAATGGGCGACTCGGGAGGGAGTTGTTCGATGAGTACGGCGTATTCGTTTTGACTAAGATTCCCGCAAAGTTCGTACGGTAAGATCAATCTGCGATGGAAATGACTTTGAAAACTTCCGATGTCGAGTTCGAGGTCTCTTCCGAGAATGCTGCCGACAAGGTCCAGCATTTCTTGCATGATTTGCGTCCGCGCTCGCCAGCTCAGAGAAAGGTCGTCGTCGGGAAATTGGCTGGAGTCGAGTTCTTTTAATTCCTGATAGCGTTCGCGAAATTGTGCTCTGAGTTCGTTGAGGTAAACTCCTACTGAAAAAAGTGGTTGGTTTCCGGCGAGAAGGACACCGTTGCGATCGAAGATGTTGCCCCTCGCTCCTTCTTTTATGATTCGACGATAGGTTTGATAAGCTTCCTTGTCCTCGTACTGAGCGCTGTTGATGAGTTGATGCCAGACCAAGCCTCCTAGCAGAACGAGTAACCCTAATCCAAAAATGACTCCCATAGAGATCAAACGTCGGGCTGGCTGACGGTTCCCGGGAATGGGATTAATGGGTTCTGGATTCATTTACCGAATCTCAAGAGGCTTTCAGATGGATTAAGGAATCGGGACCTGGCTAAACACCTTTTCGATCACTTGCTCGGAAGTGATTTCTTCTGCTTCTGCCTCATAGGTGAGCAGGATGCGGTGTCGAAGCACATCCGCTCCGATTGCCTTTACGTCGTGCGGAGTCACATAGCTTTTCCCCCTTAAAAACGCATAGGCTCTGGCGCCAAGGGTCAGTGCGATGGTCGCGCGAGGGGAAGCGCCGTACTCGATGAAAGCTTCGTAGTCGATTCCGAAGTCCATTGGTTTCCGAGTCGCATGCACGATTGAAAGAATGTAGTCTTTAATCCGATCATCGAGGTAAATATCATCGACTCGTTCTCGGGCGCGAAGGATTTCCTCTGTGGAGATGACTGAATTGATTTCCACATCCCGCTTGTTTCGCGCCATGAGATCCATGATCACCCGCTCTTCAGGTCTCGTGGGGTAACCGATCTTCACCTTAAACATGAAACGGTCCACCTGTGCTTCGGGTAACGGATAGGTTCCTTCCTGATCGATGGGATTTTCCGTTGCGAGAACCAGAAACGGATCGTCGAGTTTGAAAGTTTCCTCACCGATAGTGACTTGCCGTTCCTGCATACTCTCAAGCAGCGCACTTTGAACTTTAGCTGGAGCCCGATTGATTTCGTCCGCAAGCACGATGTTCGCAAATACCGGGCCCTTCTGAGGGATGAACTGATTCTTCTCCGTGTTGTAAATGACGGTTCCCACTACGTCTCCCGGTAAAAGGTCAGGAGTGAACTGAATACGGCTGAACTCAGCAGACACACATTGTGCCAAAGTCTTGACTGTCAGAGTCTTAGCCAATCCTGGAACACCTTCCAGCAAAACGTGACCGTTGGTGAGCAGGCCGAGAATCAAGCGATCAATGAGGTCGTCCTGACCAACGACCACCTTGGCCATCTCGTTTTTGAGGTTTTGAATCCACTGAATATCAGCTTCGCCGATCGGTTCTTTTGGCATTTCGTCAGCCATGATTTTCTAATGTGTGTCTTGCTCTCCGCTCTGCAAGGCTATTTCCCGCGCAAAGGCAAATATTCCGACGGTAAAAAAGAAAAAAGTTTTTGGAATTTTCGGGCTTGCCAAACTCAGGGGCTAACTCATACTCCCATCCTTTACTCGCGCATCCTTAGCTCAATTGGATAGAGCACCTGACTACGGATCAGGAGGTTGGGGGTTCGACTCCCTCAGGATGTGCCATTTTATGTACGGATGAATGATCTGGAATTAGATCTTTTGAACTTTAACGAGTTCGGTAAACAAACGAGAGTCGAGATCGTCCGACATGAAAGTAGAGACATTCCTGTCTACACGAACGAGTTTTGGACGGCGAAGCAGCGGGCGGGGTGTTCGCTGCATGAGATTTCGTACAGGGCATGTTTCAAGCCGCAGTTGCCGAGGTTTTTCATTGATCGTCTGACTAAGTCCGGGGATGTCGTTTATGATCCGTTTATGGGCAGGGGAACGACTCTGCTTGAGGCGGCATTGAAAGATCGGGTTTCGGTCGGATGTGACATGAATCCCTTGAGTCGGATTCTTTTATCCCCTCGTTTGAATCCGCCGACGCTGAAGGAAGTCGAAAATCGGTTATCAGAGATTGAACTATCGGGGAGTAGCATCGAGGGTGCGGAAGAACTTTTGTGTTTTTACCACAAAGATACGCTTCGGGAACTGATTAGTCTCAAAACGTATCTCTCAGAGAAAGAGAAGTCGGGGGAACTGGATCGAATTGACTCGTGGATTCGCATGGTCGCTACCAATCGGTTGACGGGGCATTCTTCAGGATTCTTTTCGGTTTATACCATGCCGCCGAATCAGGCGGTTTCAATCGAATCACAGTTGAAGATTAACGAACGGCGAAATCAGACTCCACCGTATCGTGATGTTGCGAAGGTCATTCTGAAAAAGAGCAAGTCCCTGCTGAATCGGGTAAGCCAAGATGAACTGAGTCAACTTCAACAGAGTTCAGAAAGGTATTTGCTGTTAACCGGGAGCGCCGATTCAACTCCTCAGATACGAGATGAATCCGTGTCACTTGTGGTGACTTCACCACCGTTCCTGGATGTGGTGAATTACCAGCAAGACAACTGGCTTCGGTGTTGGTTCAACGGAATGGACGCGGCAGAGATTCCGATTTGGCAGATCCGAAGCGCGGAAGATTGGATCGCGAAAATGACGGGAGTTTTCAGGGAACTCAAACGGGTGTTAAAACCAGGGGGACACATCGCGTTTGAAGTGGGTGAGATTCGCAAAGGCAAAATATTGATGGAGCATCTGGTGATTCCGGCGGCGCAAGATGCGGGTCTATCCCCAAAATTAATCTTGGTGAACGACCAGATTTTCACCAAAACGGCGAACTGTTGGGGGATTACCAATCAGCGGAAGGGCACTAACACGAATCGGATCATTCTGCTCAGAAAGGGAGCCTAATTTTTCACATGGAGGTATTGAAGAATTGCTTCTTAGGGTTTTGGTTGAACCACCAATTTGCACGAATCGGTAAAAAGGTAGATTTTTTGTCCGATGTTAATCCAGCTTCAATTTCTTCACTACCTTCATGTGAAATAAATAGGGGCTAATTCGGAAAATTCCCGGCTTTTACTGCATCGGAGTAGTCTTCTATTCCCTTTTTAATCGGGACTTTCAAGTCGGCGAATACAGTCGCGAAGCCGGGAATGTATTCGCTCATACCGAGTACATCGGTGATCACAAGAATCTGACCATCGCATTCCGCTCCGCAACCGATTCCGATGAAAGGAACATTAAGGGCCTGCGTGATTTCGGCGGCTGTGTGCGCTTTGATAGCTTCACCGAGCACACAGAAACAACCGGCATCTTGCAACGCGAGAGCCCAGTCGATGAGGCGCTTTTTGCCGGATTCGCGATTACCATAGCTGCGATAGTTGCCGAGTGCGTTGATGTTCTGCGGTAGCAGACCGATGTGACCGAGGATGGGAATGCCGGCCTTGATCAGCGTGCGAATTTTTGGGAAAAGGCTTTCATCGCCGACCTCGATTTTGATCGCTTGCACACCCTGGATCTGCATCAGCTGGCGACAGGAATCGAGCAGCAAATCCATGCTTTGGTAAGCCAGGGAAAAAGGCAGATCGACCACGAGCAAGCTTTGAGGCTGTGCGCGGGCAGCAGCAGCGGCGTGGTGCTTCATCACATCAAGGGTAACGGAAACGGTATCTTCGTAACCCAGCATGGTGTTCCCGACCGAATCGCCCACCAGGATCAGGTCCACGTAGGGATCCACCATTCGGGTCCAGAGGGCATCGTAGGCGGTGATGGCGACGATTTTTTCTTTACCCTTCATTTGCTGAATGGATTTTACCGTCAGCTTGGATTTTCCGTTTTCAGATGCTTGTCCCATGGATTTTGTTGTGAAAAAGGTTCAACTTCGTATTTTCTCTCAGCTGATGGGGTTTTCAATCATTAAAGCAATTCTCTCATGGCAAGCCTGGAAAGCTTCCGCCCCACGCCCGACGATCCGCTCCCGCCATCGAAAGCGTAAACAAAAGTTGTTGCCTCAGCGTTCCGCCCGCAGGCGCTACAAGCGCACTCAACGATTGATGAAACGGAGTCGATTCCGTGACCGTGAAAAGTGGAACAAGTTGGTTACTCACGGAATTGCGTCGTTGGTAGTAACGAGCGCCGTGGGTTGGACTTTCTACGAGTTTGTGATGGCGGCGGTGCTCATGGAGTAGGGCTTTAACCGCGAATCGCACTAATTTTCACAAATTGCGGAGGGACAGGTGAATTTTGATGGGTTGCCTGGAGGCAACTGAGTGTTTAACCGCAGATTATTTGGATCTAATGAATTGGCTACGAGGCAGAGGGTGTTGGGGCATAAAAAAATCCAAGATGCTAGTGCTACTTGGATTTTTGAAAATTGGAGTGGTGAGTGGTGAACTACGCTCTCTTGAAGAGAATTGAAGTGTTGTGACCTCCAAATCCAAGATTATTGGAGAGTGCGTAGTCGATTTTTGCTTCTCTTGCGGTGTTGGGAACGTAGTCCAAATCGCACTCAGGATCAGGTGTGGTGTAGTTGATGGTAGGAGGCAGAACTCCTTCGTTGATTGCCTGAATACAGCAAATCGCTTCCACCGCACCAGCGGCTCCGAGCAAGTGGCCAGTCATGGATTTTGTGGAACTCACGGGCACCTTGTAAGCGGCGTCACCAAAGACACTTTTGATACAACCTGTTTCGGTGGAATCGTTGTACTTGGTAGAAGTTCCGTGAGCGTTGATGTAACCCACCTGATCCGCGGTGACTTCCGCTTGTCTCAAACAATTGCGGATCGCCAGAGAAAGTCCGTATCCGTCAGGAGTCGGTGCAGTGATGTGGTAAGCGTCATTGGTCGCGCTGTAACCGGCCACCTCAGCGTAAACTTTTGCTCCGCGCTTTTTGGCACTGGACTCCGTTTCGAGAACCAAAACACCTGCACCTTCACCCATCACAAAACCATCGCGGTTGAGATCAAACGGACGACTGGCGAGCTCAGGAGTATCGTTATACTCGGTGCTCATTGCTTTGAGAGAACAGAATCCGGCAAAAGCCAGAGCGGTGATGGTCGCTTCACTACCGCCAGCGAGCATGATGTCGGCGTCGCCAGTTCTCATGATTCGAGCAGCTTCACCGATTGCGTGTGAACCGGTCGCACAAGCGCTGACCACTCCGAAGTTGGGTCCCTTCAATCCGTACTCGATCGAGATGATGCCCGAAGCGATGTTGGAGATCAGTGAAGGAATCATGAAGGCGGACACGCGACGTGGGCCTTTATCGAAAAGATTCTTCGCTTGTTTCTCGATGGTGTCCATTCCACCGATTCCTGAACCCACCAATACGCCGACTCGGTCAGTGTCAGTGTTTTCAAAATCAACTCCGCTGTCCTCAACAGCGCGTTTTGCAGCGGCTAAGGCAAAGTGAGTGTAGCGGTCATTTCGCTTAGCTTCCTTTGGGTCCATGTATTGCGTGACGTCGAAGTCATGGATTTCACCCGCTACTTTGGATGTGAACCCTTCGGTATCAAATGCAGTTACAGAGCCGATACTTGATTTTCCGGCAGTGATGTTTGACCAGAAAGTAGGAATATCTTCTCCGAGAGCTGATATGACTCCCATCCCTGTCACAAAAATGCGTTCTTGTGCCATCTTACGATTCTTTTGGGTTCGTTTATAGAAAACGGACTACATCTGTAGCCCGATCTGTCGAAATGGATAAAACTGTTGTAATGCGGACCGCGAAAGAGCTTACGCTTTTTCTTGGATGTATTTGATAACGTCTCCCACAGTCTGGAGTTTTTCCGCGTCAGACTCAGGAATTTCGTCGTTAAGTTCGTCCTTAAACTCCTCTTCAAAGGCCATGATCAACTCTACGGTATCGAGAGAATCTGCACCCAAATCGTCAATGAAAGATGCCTCAGGCTTGATCTGATCTTCATTGACGTTCAGTTGGCTGACGATGATTTCGCTTACTCTTTGTTCGATGGTTTTATCACTCATATTGACTCGTGTTTGTTCGAAGTGGAAATTTAAGATCACATTACCATACCGCCGTCAACGGTAAAAACCTGACCTGTAATGTAATTGGAAAGCGGGGAAGCGATAAAGCCGACCACATTTGCAATCTCTTCAGGCTTACCCATTCGCTTCATGGGGATGTTCTTGAGGATGGCATCCTTAATCTCGTCGTTGAGCACGCTGGTCATGTCGGATTCGATAAATCCAGGGGCTACTGCGTTTACGGTTACCGACCGAGGAGCAAACTCTTTTGCAACACTTTTGGTCATGCCAATGATGCCTGCTTTTGCAGAAGCGTAGTTTACTTGACCCGCATTACCGATCAGACCAATGACTGATGCAATATTGATGATCCGACCACTTCTGGCACGAGCCATCGGGCGAATCAAAGACTGAGTCCAGTGAAAACAGCTGCTCATGTTAGTCTGAATGACGTCGTACCAGTCTTCATCACTCATGCGAATGAGTAGGCCATCGCGAGTGATTCCTGCGTTGTTTACCAGCACATCGACCAACTGCCATTCCTTGAGAATTTCTTCCGCAGTAGCCTTGATTTGGTCAGGCTTTGAAACATCCACTGCGTAACCCTTGGCTTCGCCTCCGTCTCCGTTGATTTCTTCCACAACCGCCCGACTACTTTCCAGGCTGCGGCTGATGCAGAGAACTCGATGTCCCGAGCGATGAAGCTCTAATGCGATGGCTTTACCAATGCCTCGACTGGCGCCGGTTACGAGTGCAGTTTTTTTAGGTGAATCACTACTCATAATTAGAAATTTTGTGCTTGGGATAAGGCTGTTGCGAGAACGGTCAACCTATTTGCACCGCATCACTTTACAAGATCAATCCTTAAATCTTCTCCGATTACAGACTGAAATTCCTTAGGATCGCTCATATTTGCTACAAAAGTGCTGCATTTTGTCCGATATTGAGCATGCTGACTGGTCTGATCATGCAGGAACGTCTACAGAAGATTATTGCGAATAAAGGACTATGCTCGCGGCGCGAAGCTGAGCGCTGGATCCTTGAGGGAAGAGTGAAAGTGGATGGGCAACTCGCTTCCATCGGGCAGAAAGTCGACATGGAGAAGCAAGACGTCGTGGTGAATGGCAAGAGCATCAACCGACTCAGCCCGGAGAAAATCGTAATCGCTGTCCATAAACCAAGAGGATTCACCTGCACTAACGATGATCCCTACGCGGAGAAGCTTGTGTTCGAATTACTTCCCAAGCACCACCAACGACTGAAGTTATTCGTTGCCGGACGTTTGGACAAAGACTCTTCGGGACTGGTCATCATCACCAATGACGGCAGCTTTGCACAGAAGCTCACCCATCCTTCTCACGAAATCGAGAAACGTTATCGAGTGAGAATCAAGCCGGGATTAGAACGGAAGGATGTTTCCTGGTTTCTCCAGGGCCAGATCGATGAAGGCGAGACCTTGCAGTTTGACCGGATCGATTTTCCAACAAAAGGCGCAGAGCCCTATGAAGAATTGGACGTGATCCTTTCGCATGGCAAAAAGCGGGAAATTCGTCGTTTGTTCAAGAAGTCACGTCGCGATGTGAAACGCCTCAAACGCCTGAGCATCGGTCGACTAAACCTCAAAGGTTTAACGATCGGGGCGTGCAAAGAATTAACCCCTAAGGAGATCGAATCCCTGCTTGCAGCACCGGGGGAACGTCGTTAGGTTCGACAGCAACTTTTTAAAACAAGTTAACTCTCTGAGCTCGATGGATTTACTTATGACGCTTTCTCCCAAGAAACTTTTTGTGAGCGTTTCGCTTTTGTGGATGTTAGGCTTGTTTCAGTTCAGCCATGCGGTGCGGACTCCGGTACACGTTTTTCCTGAGAGCGAATCCAACGTCATCGCAGAGCTGGACATTGATCCTAACGATTTAGATCAATACCCGAAAGTCTTGGATGCGAGTCTTGAAGAAACCTGGTATTGGACGACTCACGAAGATGAATTCACTGGCTATGTGAGTAAGCGTGATTTGGAGCGGAGAAACCGTTTGAGACCTGGAACACTGATTCGAGTAAACCCCACCTACACGAGCTGGATTTTGACCCGATATGAAGCTAACGACGATGTGCGAGTGCGCTCGCGACTGTCAGTTGGCCGGGTGTCGATTCGGAAAGAGATTCCGGTTTATTTCAGAGCTCCCGATTCGAGTTCAAGTTCTTTCGAGCCTGAAAAAGATGAACCGGAAAAGGTCGTCGTACCACCAGTTATCAGTCCGGAACCCGAAGTCGACGAAACATCAGTCTATCAGGAAAATCCAGAGACTGAAGAGCCATTGGCACCAGATCCGTTGGAGGAAGAGCCGGATTACAGTGCACCGATTTACCAGCCAGCGGAAGATCCCCTTCCCGTCGAGCAACCGGAAGTTCCTGAGGTGATGCTGACTCCTGAACCGGAGCCAATCGATCCCCTTCTTGAAGAACAGCCCCGCATCTCGGGGCAGGATCTGGCGCAGATGGCACCACCTCCGGCGAGCATGGATCAGGAGTTTGAAGGTTTCCTTAAACTTGTCCCACTCGATGATGCACTCGCCACGCAGTTTGATTATCAACTGGAGACGAAATCAGGAAAACGCATCGTTTACGTGGATATTTCAAAGCTCAAAGCGGTTTCTGTAGAATCATTTGTCGACCAGTGGATCAATATTCGTGGCAGCCTGGAAGAAACGGATCCGGATTTTACGTTGTTTATCGAAGCAAAAAATATTTGGGTAGCTCCTTAATTTTTAATTTATGGATTTAGATACCAGCAAACTCATCGACGGAAATCGCGTCGCCGAGTCGATCTACGAGGAACTTCGAGCCGAAATTGCAGAGCTTTCCGGAAGAGCACCCAGAGTGGTGTTTATTCGTGTGGGAGAGGATCCCGCTTCGCGGTTTTACGTATCCAAAAAGAAGAAAATCGCACTCTCGATCGGCGCCGAAAGTGACATTGTCATTTTGCCCGAAACGATCACTGAAGAAGAGCTGATTGTGAAGGTGAAGGAGTTTAACAAAGACGATGGGACTGACGGTATCTTGGTGCAGGCTCCCTTACCTAAAGGAATTTCAGAGGCGAACGTCTTCAATTCCATCGATCCCAAAAAGGATGTGGATGGTTTTAATGTTTTGAATAGTGGATTGCTTGTTCAAGAGGATCTAGAAAGCTTCGCACCCTGCACCCCTCAAGGGATCCTGGAGCTACTCAAACGAGAAAAGATTGAGACGACCGGTAAGCACGTGGTCGTGATCGGAAGAAGTTTGATTGTGGGTAAACCAATGGCGCTGCTACTCGCCAGAAAACACCCACAAGGCAATGCGACCGTTACGATTTGTCACTCACGCTCGGAAAATTTGCCTGAGATCACGAAACAGGCAGACATTCTAGTCTCCGCGATTGGTCGACCCGCTACGGTGACCGCTGACATGGTGAAAGAAGGAGCCGTGGTGATCGATGTCGGGATTAATCGTGTGGACGATCCTGAGGCGAAAAAGGGCTATCGAATTGTTGGAGATGTGGATTTTGAGGCAGTAGTTCCTCTTGTGTCTAAGATCACTCCAGTCCCAGGTGGAGTGGGCCCAATGACAGTCGCGACACTGATGCAAAACACGCTTAAGGCTTACAAGCTTAGGCATTCCCGGTGATTCATGGATAACGAAGCGTCCACGACTGCTTTACCTGAGCGCGTAGAGCCCTATCCGCCAGCATCGTTGTTCCCGCGGATTTTAGCGTTTCTGTTGGATGCGGGTTTGGGTACCGTGATCTATCTGGCGTTGTGTACTTGGGTGCTTTTTCCTCTGTTTCATCCCGATTTTATGCAGAAGGCGCAGACGTTTTGGGAAGAGCAACAGCAGGTGTCGGAGGATAACGGGTTTAAAGAAATGGTCGAGAGACAGGTAGCCTTTCAAATGGAGAACCAGAAGGTGATGACTGATAGCCAATTTCTGATGATTGTGGTCTTTTGGGTGTATTTTGCGCTTAGTGAACTTGTGATGGAGGGCAGCACACTTGGTAAAAAAACATTTAAACTTCAGACGATTTCTGTAAAAACTTTGAAAAAACCAGATGGGCGGACGATACTTTTTAGAAATTGTTTAAAAACCATCGCTGTGACTTTTGCTCTGCCGCTACTCATTATCAATTTTACGATACCTTTTTTTCAGCGCCAACGGAGGGCAGGGCATGACTTGTTCGCGAAGACTTACGTCACTTACAACGATTGGACGGATAATTCCGCAGAAGTTGATTCATGAAAAACGCTAAACCCAAAATCCTGATCGTCGACGATCAGCCGATCAACATCAAGATCATCCAGCGAAAGATCGAAAAGGCAGGTATGGAAGTGATCGTTGCTTCCAATGGACATGAATGTCTGGAACGAGTAGACGCCCAAAAGCCCGATATCATCTTGCTTGACATTATGATGCCTGAGATGGACGGAATTGAGACCTGCCAACGACTCAAGGAAAAGCCCGAGACTTCAGATATCCCCATCATTTTCATCACTGCCAAATCCGCAAAAGAGGACGTTCTTGAAGGATTGGACACGGGGGCGGTGGATTACATCACCAAACCGTTGGAGCTCGATGAAACTCTTGCCCGTATCCGCACTCAACTGCGTGTTCAGGAGATGCACCGCGAAAACATCGATCTCACAGATCGACTCGGAGAGATGCGCAGAACTTCCACTGTTGGAGCGATCACTCAGGGGATTGCGCATAATCTCAACAATCTTTTGGGAGTAGTTGTGGGCTACATCGATCTCATGAAGATCGGTAAGAATAAACCGGAACTCATCGATCGCAGCATCGACTCAATGGAGAGCGCCATTCAGAGAATGGTAACAATTGTGAGCCAGTTGAGCTCGATGGCGGCGAATGAAGAAATCCATACTACGCCTATTCCATTGAATGAGCTCTTTGACAACACCATCAAGCGTTATCAGGAAGAATACGGAGTTGATTCGGAAGTGGAGGTGATCAACGAGCTTCCCGATAGTTTTGAATGGGCAACGAACAGTGAGCTTTTTGAGGGAGCCGTGGGCAAGTTGCTGATCAACGCTTGGGAAAGCTATGCAAAGGAGGAAACGCACCGTCCAATCGAATTGAAGGCGAGCAAATTACCCGGCCACGAATCGCTTGAAAGTGGCTCACAATTTCTGATCGAAATCATGGATCGTGGGACTGGCATTAGTGATGAGGTGAAGGAGAATTTCTTTGAACCATTTATCACCACCAAGACTTCTGTTGGTCGGGGAATGGGACTGACAATTGCTCGTCATTCTCTCCGAAACATGAACAGTGAGTTGACCATCTCTGAAAGAGAAGAAGGCGGGGTGGCCGCGAGAATTAAGATTTCCATTCCATAAAAAAGCCGAACACTGTTCTGAGGGATTTGACAGACTCGAATCTCTGGACGTAGATGTTTGTCATGGATGAGTCTCAAACCCCCTCGTATTCGATCGCATTTGTTGGCGCCGGACGGATGGCGTCGGCTATCGTTCACTCTCTTTTAAACTCCGGAGCTTACCAACCTAACCAGATCGCTTGTTGTTCTGCTCCCGACGGTACTGCGAAAAAGTTGTCCGATGAAACAGGAATTGAGGTAGTGGATACATCGGGCTCTTCTTTCTTTGCGGATGTGCTAGTCATCGCGTGTAAGCCCCAGCAGCTTCAGCAGTTGGATGAATCCATCGTTCACAGTTCAAGCAATTCACTGGTAATCTCGATCCTGGCTGGAACCAAGATCGCAGCGTTATTAGAGAAATTTCACGCAGCGCGAAACGTCGTGAGGGTCATGCCAAACACTCCCGGTAGTATAGGAGAAGGCGTGAGTGGATTTGCTCCGTCGAGTGAGTTGTCCGCTGAGGATCGCAAAACGGTAACTACACTTCTGGACACCTTGGGGAAAACACTGGAAGTTTCTGAAAACCAGATCGATGCGGTCACTGCGATCAGTGGCAGCGGCCCCGCTTACTTTTTCTTGTTTGTTGAGGGGCTTATTCAAGCGGCAAAGAATCTCGGGTTTGATCAAGATACCGCGATGATGATCGCACAACAAACTGCAGTCGGTTCAGCGAAATTGCTGGATCAAAGCGAATTGACTCCCGAAGAGTTGCGCATTCAGGTCACCTCGCCAGGGGGGACGACTCAGGCCGCGATTGAATCTTTTAAATCCAACGGTTTTGTTCAAACGATCCACAAAGCAGCGAGGGCGGCTTACGATCGTTCGATCGAACTCGGCGAAATGTAAATCACTCCTAACGAAAAAATGTCCAAAACCATCAAACTCATTTCTTGGAACGTTAATGGCATTCGTGCCTGCATCAAAAAAGGCATGTTTGAGTCGATCGCTGAAGAAGATCCCGATATTCTTTGTTTGCAGGAGATCAAGGCTGATGAGGATGTCATGGCAAAAATTGAAGTGCCATTTCCACATGTGTACACCTACTCTGCGGAAAAGAAGGGCTATTCTGGTACAGCTGTCTTTTCCAAGATCGCAGCTGTTTCGTCCAGCAACGGCATGGAGGAAGCGGAGTATAATACTGAAGGCCGAGTGCTGAACGTGGAGTTTGATGATTTTCATCTGGTCAATGTTTACACCCCTAACAGTAAAGATGGATTGCTTCGTTTGCCTTATCGTGAGAACGAATGGGATCCGAAATTTCGTGAGCATCTGTTGAAACTTGAAGGGGACAAACCAGTAATCTCTTGTGGAGATTTCAATGTGGCTCACCAGGAGATCGACATCGCCCGTCCTGATGGAAACCGTCGCAACGCGGGATTTACCGATGAGGAGCGTGAAGGGTTTACCAAACTACTCGATGCGGGATACATCGATACCTTTCGTCATTTTTATCCCGATCAAAAAGATGCCTACTCGTGGTGGAGCTTTCGCATGAACGCGCGCGCGAGGAACATCGGGTGGCGTATCGATTATTGGATCGCGTCACTCAGGCTGCAAGACCGGCTGGTGGATGCCCGTATCTTACCGGATGTCATGGGATCGGATCACTGTCCGGTGCTCTTGGAGATGAAAGTAGTAAACTGACGATTTTCCGGCCACCTCATGCGGAAGTACAGACGTCAGTAACTCTTGTATGGATATCCGAACACTAGATCTTACCGACATCGGTGTTGCGGTTTTGATCCATGAACTTATGCAGGAAGCATACAAGCAGGAAGCGCAGATGCTCGGAGTGAAGCGATTTCCACCTTTGGAAAGATCTGCGGATGAAATCACCTCAGAAAATGGTATTTTCTACGGATTGTTTAGAGAGGGTGTTTTGGCTGGTGTGTTGCATTTCAACCAAGGAAACATAGACACACTTGTCGTTAAACCAGCTTATCAAGGGCATGGAATTGCTTCCCGATTAATGGATCGTCTGTTAAGTGCTGTCGGGAATGAGGTGATCACCGTATCCACAGCTGAGGCGAACACGAGAGCCGTATCTCTTTACGAGAAGTTTGGGTTCGGGCAGGAAAGCCTCGAACAGAAGTCTGGAATTCCGATAGTAAATTTTGTCAGGAGCCCAAGAAGTTAGCTTACGGGATACGGAGTTTTTCAGCTTTTGACCAGTTTCCCGACGATCCATGACGCTGCTGCCATGCCGAACGCGCCGGTCACGAAACCTGCGGTTCCGTAGCCAGTTTCACAATCGAGTTTGCGACTCGTTTTTTCCAGGGGATCACAGCTCTCGGGATCTTCTTCCGGAAGTTTGGCAAGTTCGGGAGAGTAAACGCATGTTGCTCCAAACTTCTTTTTGAGATCTCTAGGGAAACCATGTTTCATTCGCAGCTCCTTTCGCATTTTTTGCAGAAGTTTGTCGTTTTTGGTGCGAGCAAGATCTTCGATTTGGATTTTTGTAGGATCCATCCGTCCTCCGGCTCCACCTGAGATAAGTAGTGGGATTTTTCGTCTACGACACAGCTTGAGCAGAAGGATTTTGTGCCTTAGAGAGTCGATCGCGTCGAAGATGACATCAGGTTCCGTTTCTAGAAGCGATTCAGAGGAGCTTTGAGTGAAAAACTCGTGGTGTTCGATCACTTCGCATTGCGGAGCAATAAGCTGAATACGTTCCCTCATCGCGCTGATTTTGGGTTTTCCTATTTCAGGGTGAGTGGCGTGAATTTGACGGTTGATGTTGCTCTCGCATACGTCATCCAGATCGACAAGCCTCAGCTTTCCCACACCCGAGCGTGCGAGTAGCTCTGCAGCCCATGAGCCGACGCCACCGATACCGATGATCATGACTGTGGACTTCTTTAGTTTTTCATAGCCATCTGGCCCGTAAAGTCGACCGATGCCGCCAAATTGTCTGGGAATATCAGAGAGGTTTGCCATCACCTACTCAAAGTTTTTTGCCAACTGTTGAAGATAGGCTTCGCATCCTTCCGAGCCTTCATGTGGAGCCCACTCAGCGAACTCTTTATCCGCATTCGGATCGTAGGGGCCGGGCTTCACCTCATAGCAGACTGCGTAGTCGGATATTACGACCAAGCAGTGCCAGACACCGGGTGGGATGTCCACAGCAAGAACCTTATTGTCGATTCCTTTCATCCCATCTTCGGAAAGCAGATGGGTAGTTGTGATGTTTCCCTCATCGTCAAATTCGACAAAACCAACTTCGCCTTGCAGAACCAGAAACGATTCATACTTAGGGGGAACCAGGTGTCGATGTGGGGTGAAATAGCTGCCGCGCAGCATCACATTGAGAAATCGGTGGGGGTTCTCGTCGTAGGTTTGGTGAAAGTTGTGATTGGTCCTTTTGCGTGGTGAGGCCTTCGCAGTTTCGATCAATTGATCAATCAATTCCTGGTTGATGGTCTGGATCATGAAGCCTTTTTAACCGCAACCTGATCAATCTCAACTTTTTCTTTGGTTCTAACGGTAGGGTTGAAAGTCCTCGTTCAACCGCATAGCGTCGGACCCGAAAATCCTATTCATCCTGTCTAACTTAAAAGATATGAATGGAGCGATCAGCTGGCGGCGTAGCGGGGACGCTTCCGCCCTACCTTTTGGTACACAAAAAAGCACCCAAACCTAACTCATTGGGTGCTTCTTATAATCTATAACGTGCGATGGAAAGAATCTGAAATCAGATCTCGTTGTTGCGGAGTTCTTCACTTAGGAAGAGTGAGAGGCCTGCGACTACTGCTGCGGTGATGATGATGAAAGTCATGGTGTTGATCAGTTGATTGTTGTTGTGGTTATGCCAATACCTATTGCACCGCTCATGCCAAGATTTATTCGAAATCTGTAACTTGTTGATTATAAGTGAAAAGAAAATTTCGAGAAATTTTAAAATATTTATGGACATGCCAAATGTTGGCGAAAATCCCACAAGCGCACGTGGCGAAATCCCATAAATGGGACGGATTTGTTTTTCAATTTAGATCAGTAAAACCTCTGGGAAGCTGGATTTTTTAGAACCACGAATCACACGAATTGTCATTAATGACAGATAGGCAGATGAACATGCTCCATTGTGGGATCCTAATCCAGCGATCTGCCTATAGGTAATTCGCGTTAATTTGTAGTTTAAACAATAAAGTAATCTCTAATAAGGATGCTTATGGCTATGTTTTACTCCTCAAAATCAGAAACTCATAGCCCACCGCGTTTGGATGTTTTTGGTAGAGATCGATTTCCTGTTGGTTACTTTCGATCACGCTTTTTCCATCGTCGGACTGTACAAACTCGTTGTGCAATAAATCGATCCGCTGTTGAAGGTCTTCGTAGTATGCTTCCCAGCAAGATTGATCTATCCGGAAGTGATCCACTATCTCGTAACCTTTGGATCTCGCTGCTTCGAGCAGTTCTGGAACCTTACGCATCGCCGGGTAAGCTTCTGCCCAGAAGTCTTTAACCTCACCTTCTGGATTTTCGGTAAACCAGACTGCATCGGTAAAACAGAGATAGCCTCCTGACTTGAGAAGCGGTTTCCATTTTTCCAGCGCCAACTCGACTCCCATGATGTAAGCTGCTCCTTCGCACCAAATGAGATCAAAATGATCCTCGGGAAACTGAAGGTTAGCCATATCCATTTTCTGAGTGCGAATCTGTGCTTTCACATTCAGATTCTTCGATTTTTGGACTAAGCGGTTGAGGTAGGGTTGATAGACATCGGTTGCGGTGATTTCACCTTTGCTCGCTTGAGCAAGTGCTAGTGTGGAGCCTCCCGTTCCACAACCCACGTCTAGTATTTTTGGCTGGTTTGGTAGGTCGGAGCAGAGGCGGAATGCTTTTTGCGTGTGTTCTGCGCTACCGGGACCTTCGCGTTTGAGTCCTTCGAATAATTTGAAAAAGAGTTCCATGAAGTTTGATGATTCCATTTTGATTTTTTGAATGATGTGAGGAGCCTTAGCCATGTTACGAATGGACGATATTTCTGTGTCCGGTATCCGTAGTTGACGGAGAAATTCCTCGTGTTTTTGTGGATTGGATTTTTCGAATCTTTTATGCCAGTTCCACATGTCCTCCTCAGAGAAACCAGCACTCCTGAGCAACGCTATCCAGGATTCTTTAGTGAGATCGCTTAGCTGTTGGTTGAGATCTTTTCTCCCGAGGAGTGTCGTTACCAGAGATTGCTGGTCGTGAAGTTGTTGGATCTCAGCATTCAGTTCGATCAAGCGATGCTCCAGTATGTGATTGATTTCGCTCTTTTCGTCTGAATCTAACAAGCGGATGATTTGCTTAAGCGAAATCCCGGCGTTACGGTAAGCGCAGATTTTCTCCAGACGTTCTTCGTCTTCGGCAGAGTACAATCGATATTCTCCTTTGATGTGCGAGCTTGGGCTTAGGAGTCCTATTTTATCGTAGTAAAGGAGGGTGCTTCTGGAAAGTCCGTGAGCTTTGGCAAGAGTTCCGACGGTTTTCATCCAAGTGAGTCGATCTTGATCATTTCACCACGTGAGAGGTAATGATCCAACATCTTTTCGAGAGATTTGATGAGTTTGCAATACTCCTGGGAATCCTTTTTTTTAAGAACTTGTTCTCCCTCTTTGTTAAGCGGAACCAGTTGCTGATGCCAGGTAAGATTCGTTCTCTTCCCATTTTCTGCCAAAGTGACGGTAAAACGGATGCAGTAATAAGCGTTCGTGCAGACAAACCCTACCTTTTTATTGGGTTCGAAGATGCAGGTTACCCAAACTTGCTCTCCAATTTCTTCGTCTAGCTTGGTCCGGAAAACACAGCCAAGCTCGTTTACACCACTATGACTGTTCAGCATCTCGCATTTCCAAGTGGGTATCCACTGATATTCCAACACCGGACAGAGCAGAGGAAAAATCGCCTCCGCAGAATACGCTAGAGACATGGTCGCAGATTGTTCGAATGAATGGTCAAATGATTGATTCATCCGCCCCTTGTAGACTATGAAGCTGTAGACAGGTCAAGGAGTAAGAGAACTGATTTGTGAGGAGAGAGAAGACGCAAATCGCTGTCGTATCAGAGCATGTTTCTTTTTCAATTGGTCAGAGAATATAGATATCAATTGTAGTTCTGACTAAAGAGAAAATCTTTCGGAAATTCGTAGCACTCCGTTCAGTCCGTAGCGGACAAAGTAAGTTAAAGAAGAGAAGTGTTAGTCGAGAAGCCGATGATCATGGGTGAGAAATGCTAAAGTAATTGCTCAATTGTAATTTCAGAAAATTCATAGGAGTTCCGATATTGTCTTGGGCTGACACCCTCTGAGTCTCTAAAACGGCGATTAAACTGGGACAAAGACTGAAATCCACATTTGAGGGCGATTTCGGATATAGATTCACTAGAGTGGCGCAACAACTTTTTGCAATGATCCAATCGAACTTCATTCAGATAATCGGAATAATTGATGCCCAAACTATCTTTGAAAAGCCTCGACAAACGTTCCGTTGAAATGTTTAGACTGGCAGCTAAATCACTTAGACGCATAGGCTGGTCATAATTATTACGAATGGTTTCGGTTGCTGCTAGGATCACGGCAGGTAGAACCTTTTCGTTCCCTTGCATAGGTTGCGTCAATTGCTGTGCTATATGTTTTGACGCCATTTCCAACATGCTTCTCACAGCATTTGCTTTTTCTTGAGAGAACGGCCCCTCAGCGACCAAGTAGCCAAGATCAACAACACCGATTTTGATGAGTATTTCGACGTCATGAGAGTCGCCGTACTCTTGCAATCCCATCATTTCTTTCTCTTCGCGAAAGCTAACTTTGATCTGAGTGAGGCGTTCAAAATTAACGATAAACTCATCAAGCAAGCCCGATCTCTCAAGTTTTTGAACTAATCGATCATGGGCATAAATTGGCATCTGCAAAAAATAGTATTAAACTTATTGATGTCAAAAAATGCATAGTTTTGCAATAGACGCGGAGATTTATGTAGAAGTTTAGGATATGGTTTGGGTGCCATGAGTGAAAACAAATCCAAATCAAATAACTTCGTAAACTTTAGGTTACCGCCTGATGTAGAAAATCTTCTGGAAAAAGCTCCTTCGTTTATCCTTCCTGAGTCGATCGAAGATCTGCAGAAGTTGGCTGTCAGAGATGCAGGCGATACAGGCTATCATGAAGTTGCCTATGATGTTCCTGGAAAAGGAATAGTAACGGAGGTTAAAGTTGCGAAGGTTAAAAATGGCATTGCTGCCAATTATGTAGAGCCTTACATGCGTCGTCGTGACCCGGACTGTATGGTAATTGGCGATGAATTACGAACTGACAAACCCACTTTTAATGATCGTTTTGGAACTTCGTTTACCGAACTTCGCGAATCCACTTTTGAGTGGTTGTCCAAGCAGAATCTTGCGATGTTTCCGTTCAAAGCGGGGATGGTGGGTAAAGGTATGGATGCGTTGGTGATTGCACCCGACAACGCCGGATTTTTTGCATTGGGACTGGCTTTGTTGCAAGGGATGATTCCGAGATCTGAAGTTCCTGATACTTTCTCACCTAAAGCTGTTATTTATGTAGCTCCACCATTTCGGCATACTCATTTTGATGGAAAACAAATGGTCGTGCACAATCGCAGAGAATCAATGCACGAGTTATTTAGCTACAATCTTTACCCGGGCCCAAGTGCTAAAAAGGGGATCTACGGTGTGTTGATTAACCTTGGGGAAGAGGAAAAATGGGTCACCATGCACTGTTCCACGGTGCAGGTTGTCACCCCATACGAGAATCAGATTGTAATTTCACACGAAGGAGCCAGTGGTGGCGGAAAAAGTGAAATGTTAGAACAGGTGCATCGGCAATCTGATGGTTCACTACGCCTGGGCACTAATACGCTAACTGGTGAGACCCGAACGATCAGTCTGCCACAAGCATGTGAGCTGCGTCCCGTAACAGACGACATGGCGCTTTGCCATCCTAGCCTGGATAAAGGCAAAGGTAAACTCGGTCTCATAGATGCGGAGGACGCATGGTTTGTTCGAGTGAATCACATCGAAAAATATGGAACTGATCCACATTTGGAGAGCTTAACCGTGCATCCACCCGAAGGGCTGCTATTTCTCAATATTGATGCAACACCAGGTAGCACCGCACTGATTTGGAATCATATTATGGACGAGCCTGGACAGCCTTGTCCCAATCCTCGGGTGATCATCCCGCGCCGCTGTATTCCTTCGATTGTGAACAAAGAGGTAGATGTCGACATCCGCAGTTTTGGCGTACGCTGCCCACCATGCTCAAACGAACATCCCTCTTATGGGATCATCGGAATGTTCCATCTTTTACCACCTGCTTTGGCTTGGATATGGCGTCTTGTTGCGCCGCGTGGACATGCGAACCCGAGCGTGGTAGATACTCAAGGAATGTCGTCTGAGGGTGTAGGCTCGTATTGGCCATTTGCGACCGGACGAAGAGTCGATCAGGCGAATCTTCTATTGCAACAGATTCTCGATGCACCGCAGGTGAAGTATCTACTCATCCCGAATCAGCACATTGGATGTTGGGATGTTAGTTTTATGCCTCAGTGGATTACTCGTGAATACATGGCTCGAAGAGGAGGAGCAAATTTCACTGCTGATCAAGTTAAGCCATCACGTTGTCCATTACTGGGTTGGAATCCGAGCTCCATTGTGGTGGAAGGGCGCCCTATTGGGTCATGGTTCTTTCAGGTTGAGCACCAGCCAGAAGTTGGTGTCGAAGCCTATGATAAAGGAGCAATGATCTTAAGTGATTTCTTCACTAGTGAATTGAAGCAATTCCTACATGAAGATCTATCACCACTTGGACGGGAGATAATCGAATGTTTCATGTCAGGAGGTAGGGCTGAAGATTATGTTAAGTTCATCTCTGCACCTATGTTCGATGATTAAGAAATATGAGATAAGGATTATGTTATGGAATTGATGTTAATCACTTTGCACGAATGGCAGTTTGTTTTCATCACGCTGGTCGTCGGATTACTAATTGCAGCATTTATCTACCTGATCCGATCTAAAGCGACGATGCGGCATGAACCGAATGTGGTTCAGGCAGATCCACCCATTCGTAAGCCTGGTGATCCAGCATTCATAAAGCGCCGCTCCAGTGCAGCAGCAGCGGCCATGATATTACACCGCAGAAGACATACTAAAGGAGAATTAAATGAAAACCGTTGATTTTATGTTAACTACTTTTCGTGACGGACTTCAGTCCGCTTACGGAGCACGAGTTTTAACGCCTGACTTTTTACCTGCAGTAGAAGCGGCGCGAGAGGCTGGTATTCAATGGTTTGAAGCGGGTGGAGGAGCACGTTTTCAATCGCTGTATTTCTACTGCAATGAAGACGCTTTTGACATGATGGACCGTTTTCGTGAGGCTGCTGGTCCAGATGCCAATTTGCAAACTTTGTCTCGTGGTGTAAACGTTGTGGCGTTGGACTCGCAATCTGCTGATATCGTTGATCTGCATGCAAAGCTTTTCCGCAAACATGGGATCACTTCGATTCGGAATTTCGATGCTCTGAACGATGTCCATAATTTGGTAGACTCTGCTCGATCCATCAAAAAACATGGTCTGCATCACCAGGTTAGCATCACCCTGATGGCACTGCCTCCGGGTTGCGAAGGCGCACATGATCCCGATTTTTACGAAAAAACACTTCGTGATATTCTGGATCAAGAGATCCCATTCGATTCTGTCTGTTTTAAAGATGCCAGTGGAACTGCAACTCCATCAACCGTTTTTGAAACAGTGATACGAGCGCGAAAACTACTTCCAGAAGGAACATATCTACACTACCACACACACGATACTGCTGGTATAGCCGTGCAGGCGAACATGGCAGCCCTAGAAGCTGGAGCTGATGCGATTGATCTCTCATTCGCACCATGTTCAGGTGGCACTTGTCAGGTTGATGTACTCACGATGTGGCATGCTCTTCGAGGCACAGACTTTAAACTCGATATCGACATCGACAAGATTCGAGAGGCTGAAGATGTTTTCATGGACTGCATGAAAGATTACTACCTCCCGCCAGAAGCTACTAAAGTGGAGCCTATGATCCCTTGGTGTCCCATGCCAGGAGGTGCGTTGACAGCGAACACCCAGATGTTAAGGGACAACGGTATTATGAATAAATATCCTGAGATCATTCGTGCAATGGGTGATGTGGTCAGGAAAGGTGGTTTTGGAACTTCGGTTACTCCCGTTTCTCAGTTCTATTTCCAGCAAGCATTCAACAATGTCATGCATGGTCCTTGGGAGAAAATCTCGGGACCTTTTGGAAAAATGGTGTTGGGATATTTTGGAAAAACACCATGCCCAGCTGATCCAGAGATCGTAGCGCTTGCGTCGGAACAACTGGGTCTGGAATCCACTGATGAGCACCCTATCAATCGGAACAATAAGGACCCTAAAAAAGGCATTGCAGCGGCAGAAGAGTGGCTGAAAAACGAAGGCTTAAAGGCTAATGAAGAAAATATTTTCATTGTGGCGAGTTGTGGGGAGAAGGGAATCACTTTCTTGAAAGGTGAAGCAGAAGTGATGGTGCGCAAAAATATGCTAGATCAGCAATTGCCTACCTCCTCTACACAAGGTCAACTGAAGCCTCGCCCAGACACGGCGGCTGTCTATGAAGTAAAAGTAGATGGTGACCGTTTTGAAGTTGAGATAGAAGGAGATCGTGTAACGGTTGATGGCCAAGACGTTCCTGTCCGCGTCATGAATGCAACTAAACCCGTCAAAAAGAAACGGGATCAAATTCGACTTATTTGTCAGGCATCGGGTTATGTTTTTAAAGTCCGCTGCAGAGCTGGAGACGTTGTGAAAGAAGGTGAAACTCTGATTGTTCTCGAATCACTCAAAATGGAAATGAGCGTGAAAGCACCTGTTGATGGTACTGTGATGGATTTACCCGTTTATGCCGGAGATGAGGTGAGTTCGGGACAGATTTTAGCTGTGATCAAACAATCAGATCGTTGATGCTTTATGAGGTTGTTGTTTCCTCTTGACTGAGTATACTAGCGGAGCTTAAGTGTCTGCAACTTTTCTTAATCCTCCACTAATCATGTATAAGCACACTATTGCGTTTTTACTTCTGTTTTCCCTTGTTGGTTGCGCTACTGAATCGAGTCGCAGTGTTCAAACTAAACAAGTTCGGGCGGCCTCAATTGGATACTCTGGTCCTAAAGTGGCAGTTTCGATTGGTAAGTTTCGAAATCAATCAAAATATATGAGAGGCATATTTTCGGATGGTGTTGATAGGTTAGGCGGGCAGGCAAAAACGATATTGACGACCCATTTGCAACAAACCGGCAGATTTTCCTTATTAGATCGCTCAAATCTTGAAGAGATAAAATCTGAGTCTGAACTGCTTAATCATGACCAGAAATTGAAGGGTGCAAATTTTGTCATTTCAGGAGATGTCACAGAATTCGGACGAAAGGAGATTGGTGACCATCAATTGTTTGGTGTTTTGGGAAGTGGCAAACAGCAAATAGCATATTCTGTAGTTAGTTTGTATGTGATTAATGTAAAATCTGGAGAAGTTATCGATTCAGTCCAAGGAGCAGGTGAGTATTCTCTTAGCAATCGCGAGGTTTTAGGTTTTGGAGGGTCGGCTTCATATGATTCAACACTTAATGGGAAAGTTTTAGATTTAGCTATTAGAGAAGCAGTGGATCAATTAGTTCTGAATTTAGAATCAAAATCGTGGGAATAATTGATCATGAATAGGCTAGTTATCATTATGGCCGCAGCACTTATGATCTGTGGTTGTGCCACAAACCGACCTATTTATTACTGGGGAAATTATGCTACTCTAAATTACGGATCGTTTACAAAGCCTGACGAAATCCCGATCGAAAAACAAATCGATCTACTTGAGTTGGATATTGAAAAAGCAAAAAGTAAGGATTTATCCGTTCCTCCTGGAAACTATGCGCAATTAGGCTACTTGTACCTTGAGTTGGGAAATCTAGAAGAGGCTGTAGGAGCTTTTGAAACAGAAATGTCTCTTTTTCCAGAATCTCAGGTATTTATCAAGAGACTACTCGATTCGATAACCTCAGTAGAAAAATAATGAGAAATTATCTTAATATCCTCTTGTTTACTTTTGTTGCACTGATAATTACTGGATGCAAAACGATTGAACCGAAAGACTACTCCCTTTTCGAACAGCATCGACCAAAGTCTATACTGATTGTTCCACCCAAGAATAGCAGTACTGAGATTAATGCTGGATTTGCTGTTCTAACCCAATCGGTAGAACCAATTTCCGAGTTGGGTTATTATGTATATCCAGTAGTACTGGTTAACGATTATTTTATTCAAAACGGTTTAACTGTTGCAGACGAGATACATAATATTCCAATCAAAAAGCTTGATGATGTATTTGGGACCGATGCGGTTCTTTACATAAATGTTGAAAATTATGGCAGCAAATACCAAGTGTTTGCTAGCAATACGTATGTTTACTTGAGCGCAAAATTGGTTGACTGTAAGAGTGGTTTAGTTTTTTGGGAAAACCGAACAGAATACGTATATGCAGGTAGTTCTGGATTGATCGAAGCTCTGATTGAACAAATTGTAAATAAGTTAGCAGATACACCATTTAAAGTTGCTGAACTTGCAGCTCATCAATGCTATTCAGTTCCGGGGCAAGGTCTTCTCTTGGGTCATAGACATCCAGAATTTGGTGGAATTGAACCTGAGTAAGGTTTAGTCCATTTTATGAGATGGAACTAAGCTCATCATTTGAAAAAATCTATAGAATCAAAATTAGTTTTGTTCGCGTACACACAAAAACTCCGAATTGCTTCGAAGTTAAGGCTCTTGATCAAGAAATGGGGAGATAACTCAAAATAGCTGAAATTATGTCCCCTGTGTTATTATTAGGAATCCGAGGGTATCGCTTAGTAGAGGAGCGATGCAAGTCAAA
>JAKSBQ010000364.1 GCA_022361075.1 Opitutales bacterium
GAAAATCACTTTTGGCCTGGTCCAACTTCTGGAGCCTCACATTCATGTCCTTAAGTTGGTCAATGGCGTCTTTCAGCTTCTGATTACGTTCATCGACCATCTGTTCCAGAGATTCGTTATGTTGCCGAAGTTCGTTTTGCAGAGACTGTATTTTTAGATGCGTGCGAACTCTTGCCTGAACTTCTTTGGGCTCTACAGGCTTGGTGAGGTAATCAACCCCTCCGAGTTCGAAAGCGATGACCTTGTTGAACGATTCGTCAATAGCACTGACGAAAATGACCGGAATGTCTTTCGTTACAGGGTTTGCTTTTAGTTTCTTACAGAGCTCATATCCATCCATTTCCGGCATATGGATGTCTGCCAGCACTAGATCAACAGGAGAGGTTTCAATACTCTCCAGTGCAAGTTTTCCATTGCGAGAAGTTCTTACTCGGTATCCATCTTCTTCGAGAATATTAGACAAAACATCCAGATTTTCGGGATTATCATCTGCGATCAGCACACAATGTTTGTCTGATTTTGTAATATCCATGCGAGGCAAAGGTTAAGCATGATTATCCAATAGTTTTTTGATGTTTTCAAACGCATAATCACTCAAGTGCCTTTGGATAAGTGTTACCCAAGGTTTGGGTATTTGGGTGTTCCCCCTGAGATAAGTCCTTAACTCTTTTCGATCCCCAATGGTCACAAGAAATGAGATTCGTTCTTTTACATCAGACTCGAGAGGAGCTAGTTCGTCTAATGCTGGCATATTTTCTGTATGAGATTCGGTTTCAGACTCGTAAATATACTCAACTTCTGCAGTTTGACGGATTTCTTCCAGCAGCATTTCTTCATTAAATGGTTTTGCTACAAATC
This sequence comes from Opitutales bacterium, assembly GCA_022361075.1. Classification (GTDB taxonomy): domain Bacteria; phylum Verrucomicrobiota; class Verrucomicrobiia; order Opitutales; family JAFGAQ01; genus JAKSBQ01. Next base: position 859 of record JAKSBQ010000364.1, read on the forward strand.
CCTTAGCTCCCAACTCAAGGATCTTCCGGCATTCCTCGTCCATCGCGCTCGCACTGACGGCGATGATGACTGGAGCTTCTTCTCCCAATCGTTCCAATATTTCTTCGGTCGCTTCAATACCGCCCATCTCGGGCATCACAATGTCCATCAGGACGATGGACGGTTTCCACTCAAGGGTTGATTCGACGGCTTCCCTCCCATTTTTCGCGATCTTGCAATCGAAGCCCAATGGGTCGAGCGTCAGTATCAGTATATCTTGGTTGGTTTCCTGATCATCTACGATCAACACCTTGGTGCCCTTGAATTCTCTTTTCAATCGAAGTACGCTGCGGGCATCCATTGCTTGCCGAACTTCCTGAATGCTGGAATGTCGCGTCAGGAAGTGGAATTTAAAAACGCTACCCCCATGTTCGATACTCTCAGCGAAGATATTTCCACCCAACAATCTTGCGTAACGACGACTGATCGGCAACCCCAGACCCGTACCGCCTTTATCAGAACTCTTTTTCTTCACTTGTTCGAAACTCTCGAACACCCTCTCCAAATCTTCTTCGGGTATCCCGACGCCCGTATCGACTATATTGAACATCAATTGCAAATCTCGAGGTTGGGTTTTTTCCATTTGAAGCCGAGGAATGTCGATTGCTTCTGCTTTCAGTGTGATCGATCCTTCGTCTGTAAATTTGATCGCATTGCCAATCAAGTTTACGAGGATTTGCCGGACCATGCGTTCATCCGACTCGATGCAACGGGGCAGACTCGATTGTAGGTCAAATTCAAGCTGAATACCCTTCGAGTGTGCACGCTCGCTGAGCATGGTCTGGATCTGGCTCAGCATCGTATAGAGATCAAAGGGCTGAACATTTTGGGCCACCTTACCCGACTCAATTTTCGAGATTTCCAGTATATCGTTGATAATCTCCAACAGATGCTCACCGGAAGTCCTTACAGCCTGGATTTGCTTCATCTGGGTGTGTGTCAAATTAGGGTCCTTTGCGAGCAGGTGAGAGTAACCAATGATTGCATTCATCGGAGTGCGAATCTCATGGCTCATGTTTGCGAGGAAAATACTCTTGGACTGACTCGCCAGCTCGGCCATGAGTTTGGCTTCTTCCAACTCCGTATCCATTGCCTTGCGCGAAAGTACGTTTTGAAACAGTTGCCCCACGGTCTGCAAGATATTCACTGCTTCCGGACTCCACTCATGATCAGGATTAGTGGAAAACAACCCGACATACCCATACAATCGGCCTCTGTCCCTCATCGGCACTTCGAGCAATGCGTGAATGGACTGTCGCTTGAATCGATTTTTCTCGGTATTTGGAAGAGTGGCGCTCTTCGCAATTCGTTCAAAGCAGATCGGCTTACCGAGTTTGAACTGCTTGTCGTACCAGTAATCGCCCGGCTTAAAGCTGAGTTCGTACAACCAGTCTGACCCTCCCGTGAAAGTCGAGTCCGAGTGCAAGTGTGTCAGTTTATAGACTTCATCGACCTCGTCTAAACAGATCAATTGACCTCCGTTCGCATTGCAGAATTTTGCAATCTCGCTCAACGACCGTTCAATCCCTTCATCGATTTGATCCTTTTTCAAGTTGATAAACGGAGAAAACACCCGAGTCATCAACTGCTCCGTGTCTATTTTTCGGTTGAGCTTAGCCTCTGCTATCTTTGTTCGCGCAATCTGCACTTTTAGTCGCCAGCTCCATGAGGCAAAGAGCACAGCGAGTGCGAATACAGGCAGCACGATCTTCCACAAGATGGAATAATCAAAACCAGTTTCCTGCACCCCAACACTGATCCATTTTTGCAGGATGCGGTTGTACTCCTCATGGGAAAAACTCCGTAACGCCTTGTTGATCGCACTTTGCAGTTCGGGCGCATTGGGCGAGATGCCGATGCTCAGTTGATAACGCTGATCCGTTTGGCCCGTGATGTGGACATTCGTAACACCTTCCCGGGAAAGCACGTGGCTTGTGATCAGAATATTACCCAGGAATGCATCTGCTTCACCCTTGGTCAACGCAAGCAACGCACTGGATATATCGGGCTTGATATCAACAGTCGCCCTGGCAGCTTCGGATTCGAGCGCTTCCTGTAGACTGGAGTTTTCCGTGATCAGTACCCGTTTACCATCGAGCTGTGCCAGTGTGCGCAGTGGCTCGTTAGCGTCTCTTGTGAAAATAGAAAGAGGTTGATCAAAAAAGGAATCTGTTCCCAACCAATTCTGTTCACCAGCCTCGTTTCCAGAAACTGATGACCTCACCCATACCGAAGCTTCATCCACTTCGGCATTTTGGGTCGCGGGGTGAAACTCCCACGACACCCCAAGGCTGCCACCGACTTTCTTCAGCACATCGATCGCGATGCCCCGATAAACTCCCTCTGCATCCTCAAATTCGATGGGCACGAGATCCTGTTGGCTGAAGACTCGTATCCTCGGATGCTGCTCCAGCCAGTTGCGTTCGGCAGCCGTTAGTGGTAAGGGCTCTGGCAGCTTGGCGTAGGGGGCTATGATTTCCTGCTTCTTCGACTCCGGCATGGCACGAATATACTTATTGAAGATCGGGACCAGTTCCCGCAGGTCCTTCCTCACACCAATGCGCATGGTATTATCCTTGAGCCGGATGTTTGAAGTGGCGATGAGGTTGGTGAGCACATATTGGTTTTGCAGATACTCGAACACCGCGGTATTTCCCACGTAGGCATCTGCCTTTTTGTGAGCTACGGCAAACAGGCATTCATCCGTTGTGCTGAGCCGCAGAAGCTCAATTTGCGGGTAGTGGGTCTGAATGTAATACTCAGTGGAGTAATCTAACTCAATTGCTACCTTCAGGCCTTCCAATTGATCCAGACTTTGGATATGTTCGTCCTCAGCGCGGACAATGATCGAGTTCGGGATGTTAAAAGTCTCTTCGGTAAACACGAGGTAGGCGTCTCTTTCCTCTGTCTTCACAATACCCGGCGACAAATCCACCGTCCCTTCGACCAGCATGGCCTCCAGCTCACTCCAGGGACGGAAAACGAGCTCCACCTCGAGCCCGATTTGTTTGGCCAGGTAATCGAACAAATCCGCATGCACTCCGCGGTAGCGGCCGCTTTCGTCGATAAACTCAAAAGGCGGCCAGTTGTCCAGAGCGGCTACTCGGACTTTAGGGTTTTGCTTCAGCCACAACTTCTCCTCCTCCGTTAGTAGAGGCTTGGACTCCTTCAACACGCCATGCCCGGTCCACTTGTGCAGGATCTCATTTTGTGTTGCAGGGCCGATATGGTTGAGCGCCTTTTCCACAATCTGAGCCAGCATAGGCATGTCCTTTCTCACGCCAAAATGCTGATCAAATCCCTTCGCTTCATACACCGCAGCCATTGCCAGATTCGTGATTCCGCTCTGCTGCGCGAGAAACTGGGTCGCCCCGATCACACCTATGAAGGCGTCGGCCTTCCCGAGTGAAACGGCCAAAATCGCCTCTAGTGTGGAGTGATAGTATTTAGGAGTCACCTCCGGGTTCTCCTCGATCAGCTTTTGAGTGGAAGCGTAGTGAGAGACCACCGCGACCGAC
>JAKSBQ010000354.1 GCA_022361075.1 Opitutales bacterium
ACCTTCCTGTTTGTGGATATGTTCGACACCATCGGCACACTCATTGGTGTTTCATCAAAAGCAGACATGCTCGATAAAGACGGTAAAATTCCCAACGTGAAACAAGCGCTCTTTGCCGATGCCATCGGAACAACCGCTGGTGCTGTGCTTGGAACTTCAACTGTCACCACTTACGTGGAAAGTGCATCGGGTGTGGCTGAAGGCGGACGAACTGGTCTGACTTCACTGACAACGGCCGTCTTGTTTTTGCTCGCGTTGTTATTGTCCCCCATCTTCCTGATGATTCCCGCAGCCGCGACTGCGGCAGCATTGGTCGTCGTAGGTGCCATGATGATGACTCCCATCAAAAACGTGAAACTGGATGACTTGACCGATACCATTCCGGTATTCTTAACCGTGATCATGATGCCATTGGCATTCTCTATCGCGGAAGGAATCGTGTTTGGGATGCTCTCGTTTGTCATCCTGAGAGTTGTCTCTGGCCGAGGAAAGGAAGTTTCACCTCTGATGTATGCATTGAGCGTGCTCTTCCTGCTCAAGTTTATCATCTAAAATCAATGGATGAAACGGGATAATACTAATCAGCGTTTTTACAACTGCATAACCACATCTAATTGAGTCTTGTAGCCGAATCGGTAACGATTTGGTGATTAGCTAGTTGCTTATTTTCCAAACGCTCACGCGTTCGGCTACCAGCTCAGTTATTTAAACGCTAATTGGTATCAAGAGGATGAACAGGATTTATTTAGCTTATGCATGATCCTGTTCATTCTGTGAATCTTGTCGCTAAGTTTACGATCTCCTCGAAATCAAATACCTAAATGGACTTGCTGGCAAACCCTCCGAGTTGAAAAGATTGCAAACGGGATTGTCCGCCCAAGCATAGTGGATCTCAACGACAGACTCAGGATCACACAAAATCGCAATGGTATCTTCATCGACAATCCTGGCTTGAGCGATATGCCAACGATCAGAATCATCCCGAAAAGAAAATCCCCTTAGCGCTTTCCCTCCATCGGTTTTTAATCCCTGACCGATCTGATCAAATTCGATCAAAATTTGCTCATCTTCCAGGGTAAGCTCTCTGAAAATCGGGCCTGAGTAAATCCCCTCGTGACCAAATGCAACTTTCTTAGCAGCCAGCCAAAGCCTTCTGCCAACATCTCGTTTGTTAGGAGGATGGATATCATTGGTCTCACCGATATCGATCGTGACTGCCATCCCCGTATTAGGTGTCGATAAAGTCTGTCTTTGAGCTTCTCGAAGCCCTGCCCATTCGCTGTCAGGTTGTAGTTCAGAAACCTCAAGAAAGTTCGCCAGTTGGGTGAAGAAAAAAGGAACAGAACCCTGATCCCAACGTTCTCGCCAGCTTTCAATCATCGTCGAAAACAACCCATGATAATGCTCATATTGTCCAACATTGGATTCTCCCTGATACCACAAAAACCCTTTAACGGAATAACCCACCAATGGATGAATCATCGCATTGTACAGAAATCCCGGATTGTGATGTATCTTCTCGATATCAGGTATTTCGCCTTCGATTTGATTTGAAAACTTCCAGGATTGAGACATGTCATGGCTCTTTCCATCGATTTTCAAATGCACATGACTATCCTCAGCGATAGCGACCCTATTATTCCAGCCATTAGCAGCCCTCACGGCGATGACATTTCGGCCACTTTTTAATACTTCTTTGGGAAACTCAATCGGCTTAAGTGGGATACTCTCCAAGTCTTTGAAGACCAACTCTCCGTTCACAAATACCCAGCAATACTGATGCACTCTACCAAGCATGAAGAGGGCATTTTCATTGCCTGTTTCCAGTTCAAAATCTTTCCGTAGCCATACCACATTTTTAATGGGCTCTTCAGTGGGTAAATCCATGAGACTCCAGCCGGAATCATCATAATCTGGTAAATGAACCCCATGACTCAAAGCCTTGCTTTCATCCCAAATCATATCCCATTTCTGCTTCGACTTCTTTTCATTCTCAGCAGCCATATCCTCCCACGAAATCGAAGGATCCATGGCTCGCGTTGTGGCATCTTTGTAGAACTCAATCTGTTCTACCTCAGTTACAGGCGTCCACGCCTGCGCTGGAGTCCCTCCCCATGCGGATTGGATGATTCCTACCGGGACATCTTTCTCCAGATGGTTTTGCTTGGCAAAATACCACGCAACTGCCGAAAAATTCGCGGTAGTATCGGGGCTCGCCTTTAACCATTGCGCTGGTTTCATCAAGCGATCCTGAGGCTGTGAGTTGAAATCGTTGTGAACTTCAAAGTATCGGATCAACGGATAGTCCGACTTCACAACCTCACGCTCCCAATTAATGGTTCCCTGTTTAAGCTTCCACTCCATGTTTGATTGACCAGACGCCAACCAAACATCTCCGAAATAGACATCGTTAATGACTTTTATCCCATCGCCGGAAATAATCTCAACGACATGAGGTCCACCAGCTTTTTGCTCAGGAAAACACAATTCCCAGCTGCCCTCATCATCAGATTCTGTCGTTCCTACAACACCTGCAATCTTAACACTCAATTTGGAATTTGCAGCGCATGATCCCCAAATCTTAACCGGTTGATTCCTCTGCAACACCATTCCATCGGAAAAAACATTGCCTAGTTGAATAGAGGATTCAGGCACCTGACCGATCAATTGAAACCCCGGAATCAGGACGCAAGAAGCGAGCAGGAGACAGACTGTTGTTCGTAGAATTTTCATTAGTTTTTCGATTTTTAAGACAAACCTACAATCAAGAAACCTTGAGTTACAGAATTTTGAACGATTTCAATCGTGATAAAATTGAGCCAATGAACGACCATTTTTCTTTATTACCTACATAGATGCCTAATCCAAAAACCTGGATTAGTAGTAATGTAAGTATCGGAATGGTATAAAGCATCTCTATGGAGAATACTCTGTAAACTCGATGACTATCTCCACATGAAGATCCTCTTGTATTTATGGCATCCTGACAAAATCAATTCCAGCTACCGCCAACTGCTAGATTCAGATCTACACGTTGATCCAAAATAGCTCGATTAAGCGAAGCCAGATTGCTTTCGGCACCGAGAACACGTTGTTGGATGGACAAAACGTCTATGAGAGCGATTTCACCTTCCCTATGTCGAACTTGTGCGATACGGTAGGCCTTGTTTGCTTCCTCGACGGCTGATTCCAGTTGCACTTTTCTTAGTTGCAGCGTTTGACCCTGATCCAAATACGTCTCAACTTCACCAAACGCTTGAAGAGCGGCTTTTACATACGAAGTTATCGCTTGTTTTTGTTGTTCGGTGGCGATCTCAACCTGAATCTCATTGTTTCCTCCATCAAAAATTGGAGCAAGGAGATTGCCAGCAGCCGACCATACGATGTTTTGAGGATTAAGCACCTCACCAAGGGAATCAGAACTGCCGCCAACTGTGCTCGTCAAAGACAAAGTGGGTAAATTAGCTACTTTGGTCTGTTCCAACTGGTTGATGGAAGCCGCGATCCTTCTCTCTGCAGCAACGATGTCAGGACGTCTTTCAAGAAGTTCAGATGGCAGTCCTACCGGTGGCATTGGTGGAACTGTCGGTAGTTTTCCCGCAACTTCCAATTCTGCAGAAGGATATCTTCCCAGAAGAAGTTCCAACGAACGTGACGCATCTCTCAATGAACCCTCAAGGGCGATTGATGATTCTTTTGCTACGGCAAGGTCACTCTTGGTTAGAGCCAAGTCCTGAGTACTGGCTAATCCGTTTTCATGTTGAACGGTAACAATCCTCAGGGTCTCTTCCAATGATTCCATCGATTTGTCGATGATCGCCTTTTGTAATTTTGCTTCGATGACGATGAAGTAAGATTTTGCTGTCGCAGCAGCAATGGAATATTGAGTAAACAAATAATCTGCTTGTGCAGCTTCCAAACTTGCGACTGCAGACTGTTGCCCAGAGCGGATTCTGCCCCAAACATCGACTTCCCAATTTGACTGAACGGCTGCATCCAGGCGGCTGGAGCTCGTTGAAGCGTTTTCGATGCTTCCAGACCCAGAACCTCCTGCAGCAAGTCCAACGTAAGGCTTTAGTGCAACTCCCGCTTGTTCAGCGAGCAATCTGGATTGCTCAACATTTGACGCTGCGAGTGCAAGATCATTGTTATTCTGCAAAGCTTCATCGATTAGCTCGATCAAAACAGGATCTTCAAAAGCTTGAATCCAGTTTACTTCGACAGCTGTGTTTTCAACAACTGTTTTCCAATAATCATTTGTTTCTGGCATCCCAGCCACAGTGGCATTCCGAGCGGACTGATTAACTTCCTGCGTTGTCTGCGTAGTGGTGCAGCCAACAAGTCCCACCAGAGACGTAGCTGCTATGAGTTTAAAGATAGATAATGGTTTCATTTAGCAGTCTCCTTTGCTGAAATATTGAAAAGAATTGAATAAAGAACCGGAACAATGATGAGGGTTAGGATAGTCGCAAATGTAAGACCAAAAACCATTACAACCGACATCGACTTAAAAAATGCATCGAAAAATAAAGGGATAACCCCCAGCACCGTTGTCACGGTGCCCATCATGACAGGTCGAATCCTGCTCGCAGCTGAATCAATTACAGCGTCAAATCTCGGTTTATTCTCCTTAATTTCAAAATCGATCTGATCAACCAATACGATGGCATTCTTGATCAACAATCCGGACAGGGAAAGCAATCCAAGAATCGCCATAAACTCCATCGGGGTTCCAGTTGTTAAAAGACCGACAACTACACCAATCAAAGCAAGAGGAACCACCAACCAGATCACAATGGGTTGGCGAAGGGCACCAAAAAGAATCACTACGATCAACACCATGGTCAGGAATCCAAGTGGTAAGGTTGAAGCCAAGTTGTCGTTCGATTCCTTGGAATCGCCATAAACTCCATCCCACTCCAAGGAGTATCCATCGGGTAGTGGAATCGCCTCGATCTCCGGCATCAATCTGGCCAACAGGTCGGATTGCAGTTCATCCGGATACGGATCGCACTGAGCTTTGATCGTCCACAATCTGTTTTCACGTTTAAGAACACCGTCTCTCCAAATCGTTCTGAATCCATCCGTCACTTGTCCAACAGGAACCTGATTTCCAGTGGTAGAGCTCATGACGAGCACTTCTTCAATTCCGGAAATGTCTTTTCTCTCTGATTCAGGAGATCTCGAAATAATGGGAATCAGATCGTCTCCCTCGCGATAAACACCAACTGTGGTTCCTGAAAAATTGGTTTGCAGCGAATTGGCGAGATCTTCTCTGGATACTCCAGAGCGTCTACCTTTGGTTTCGGAATAGATAGGTTCGATAACACTGACCTGTTGTCTCCAGCTATCCTTAATCGAAAGTGCACGACCATCTGCAATCATCACGGCCTTAGCTTGCTCCGCTAATGTTCTTAAAACAGCTGGATCAGGACCTTTGAATGTTGCTTCAATTTGTGATCCTCCCCCAGGACCAAGAATAAACTGCCACACTTTCGCCTGAGCATTCGGATAGTTCGAATCCACATAGCCTTGAATGACCGGCATCATTTCACCGATTTTTTTGTAGTTCTCCACCTTTAAAAGAAACTGAGCATAGGCGGAATTTATAGATTCTCCGCTGTAAGTGAGCATGTATCTTAGAGTACCAGCACCTACCAGCGTTTGCACATCTGTCACTCCTTCTACGTTTGCCAGAAATTTTTCAATTTCCTCTGCATCTGCATCTGTTCGAGTAATGTCGGTTCCTTGTGGTAACCAATAATCGACCACGATTTGAGGGGTAGTGGATGCAGGAAAGAATCCGGCTTTTACGAACTGGAAGCTCCACATGGATACAAAAAATACCGCGGCAATCGCTATCGCAACAGGCCAACGGAATTTTAAACAGAGCCTCATAAACTTCTTGTAGGAAGCTATAAATCCAGACTCCCGTTCAACCTGATCTGAGGCCCCTTCTTTCGCTTCCGGGAATAACCAATAACAGAAAAGTGGAGTTAGGGTTAATGCGAAAATCCAACTGTACAGCAATGAAATCAAAATCACCCAAAACAAATGGCCCGTATACTCTGCCGTGCTACCAGGTGCAAAACCGATGGGTGCAAATGCCACGATTCCGACAAGAGTTCCACCCAGTAGCGGCCACTTGGTTTGCGTCACGATGTTCTTTGCGATTTCGAGCTTTTTGGTTCCCTTCTTGAGCCCAACTAAAATTCCTTCAGTAACCACAATCGCATTATCCACCATCATACCCAAAGCAATGATGAGTGCCCCCAAAGAGATCCGGTGCATGGGTATGCCCATCTGGTTCATCGTCGCAAGGGTCGCGAAGATGGTAAGCAGCAAGATGGCACCCATCACAATCGCAGAGCGAAATCCCATGAAGATAAGCAGGGTCACAATCACGATCACCAGTGCAGCAATCACGTTTACGACGAAATTCTGAACGGACGCATCCACGAGTTTTCCCTGATGGTAGTATTCGTGCAACTCCATCCCGATAGGCCGCAAGCTCATAGTTTCTTTGATCTTCTGATCAACGGCGTTACCCATTTTCACAACATTGGCGCCTGACACATTTGAAACTCCAATTGCCAATGCTGGTTTTCCGTTGTAACGCGCAAGAGACTCAACAGGTTCCTGAAATCCGCGCCAAACATTCGCGATATCCCTTAAATAAACCAATCCTCCATCAGATGTGGACGAAACCAATAGATTCTGAATTGATTCCACGGAATCGATGGATCCCGTGGGGTCAATCGTCAGGCGCATATCTCCAATTTGAACATCCCCGGCAGCCAGAACTGCGTTTTGCTGCGAGAGCGTATTGTAAACGTTGCTGATGGACACTCCGAGGCTTGCAGCATTTTCACGTGAAATCTCCACAAAAATGGCTTCTTTCGCCTCACCTCCGATAGCAACTTTCGCAACTCCATCAACAAGAAGCAGATCGGATTGCAATTGCTGCGCATAAGCTCTTAATTCCGTCTTGTCGTAACCTTCACCTGTCAGGTAAAACAACAGCCCATAAACATCTCCGAAATCATCATTCACAATTGGAGTCACTGCTCCAGGAGGTAAAGATCTCTCAGCATCCTTGATTTTATTCCTGACCTTACCCCAAACCGTTTGAAGATCGTCCTTAGTCTTCGAGAACTCATATTTTATCTCAACATGGATTTCTGACATGCCAGTTGTCGAAATAGACTCAATAATATCAACCTCCTGCAATTGTTGAAGAGCCGTCTCGAGGGGTTCTGTAACTTCTTCTGCCACCTCTTGGGGACTCGCTCCAGGGTAAGGGGTTACAACCACCGCAACTCGAATCGTAAACTCGGGATCTTCGAATCGAGACATGTTTTGATAAGCATGCCATCCTCCGAAAATCACTATCAGTATGACAATGACACTGAGTAGCTTATTTTTAATGCTAAATTCAGCTAAGTTCATGGATATTATCTCCGTTTGATCATTACCCGTCTGCAGGGGTTTACTTGTTGCCCCATTCACGAACTTTCAATCCTTCGGACAGGTAGGATACCCCAGCGTTTGCAATAGTATCACCAACTGAAAGCCCTTCCAAAACCTGGATAAACTCACCAAAGCTGTCTTTAATGATAATCTTGGTTTTGGAGACGGTCATCGAATCAAGATCCACCTTCCAAACATAAGTTTCACCTTTCTCAGTCACAATTGATGTCAGTGGAACTGAAACAATTTCAGAGTCATTTTCTGAAACTGCTCTCGAAGAAACAAAAACGGTAGCAGTCATTCCAGGTAAAACAAGAAGACCTTCGGGAGCATCGAATACAAACCTTGCCATGTATGTTTGCGTAGAGGAATCGGCGATCAGTCTTGCCTCGTTAAACTCTACCGGAATCTTAAGATCAGGAGCCACTCCCAAGGAAAGATATGATTTTACTCCCGTTCTTGATTCACTCATCGCGACTAAATCAGCGGGAACACTGATGATAGCTTCAAGGGATTCTCCGTCGATAAATGAGACAACTGATGCTCCAGGTTGTACCAAATCCAATTCTTCGAACATAATCTGAGCAACAACCCCATCAAAAGGTGCATATAGGCTAGCATCAGCTAATGCTTTCTCGGCGGTATCGAATTGAGCCTTTGCGGTTTCGAACTGTGATTTTCTCTGATCAAACGTACTTTGTGAAATGGCATCTTCTTTTAGCAAACGCTCCGCTCTTTCAAACTCTGTTTTTGCATTTTCGAACAAAGCCTTAGCAGAATCCAGCTGTGTTTGGATATCGGTTTTGTCGAGCTCGGCGATCAAATCACCTTTTTTTAACTCAGAAGATTCTTTCACCGGAATCTGTGCAATTTTACCTCCGACCTGAAATGCCAGTTCTCTTGATTTGGCCGATGCGATGCTCGCAGGAAAAGATTTGGATTGCTCACTCGAAACTTGCTCAACGGTGAAAAGCTTGATGGGTCTGGCAGAGGCTACAGCCTCGATCTCTGGTTGCTTCTTCCCACAGGATGAAAACAAAAAGATGGAAATGAATACTAGGAATATCGATACTTTCACAGGATGATTGATGTTCATATCAGCAATTGTTCAAAGCATTGGCGCGTGGTGAAGCTATCATGATATTGCCTAAAAAATGATATGCAAATGTATACTCTAGGATTCAACTAAAGCAGGATCATAGCTGTCATGAGAAGTCACCGATGTAAAAAGTTATCTAAGAAGATGGCTTTACCAAAATTACATTAAGCGCACTCTTTACACTCAAATTCATCATCCAGGAACGGGTTCAAGGATGGACGGGACAGTCGAGATAATTTGTTTCAGGAATCAACCAACCTCGAATTTCAGGATTATTTGGATATAATCTGTTTCCGAAAATCTATTAAATCCGCAAAATCAGTGGTTCAACTTTTTACTCAGGCAAAGTAAACTCTTCGATGTTCTTTCGCACATCGCTCATGAACGACGCTGATCCAACTCCATTGATCCAGCGATGATCAAAGG
>JAKSBQ010000449.1 GCA_022361075.1 Opitutales bacterium
CTGACCGATTATGGTTTGCTCAAAAAACATAGTTTTCCCGAAGTTCCACCACGCACGGAATATGAACTGACAGCATTTGGTTTAAAATTGACAAACCTCATTGAGCAAATCCGTTCGCTGGACGATTCCTTCAGTGATAGGTAAACAGTCAAGTAAACTGAGCTCCTGTCTCCCTTGATTCCCATACACCTGATGGGGTAAAATCATCTACGCCTGTTTATGAAGACTAGATGGTTAGCCCTTTTTTTGATTCCGATTGCGTACGTTCAAGCGACAGTCGAAATCTATCCTTTTCCAACGGCTGATCCCGATATTTTATCAGACCTTTATCAGGTCAAAGTCCGCGAACTCGACATCTCCGGTAATCACGGACCATGGCAGGATATCGTTTGCCTGAGCGTAAAGCCTCGCCCGAACACCACTCACCCAATTGTCGGCGGGCAATCAAGTGCTTACAGTATTCTTGGTGATCGAACGATGACTCTCGCACCGTTCGGATTTGAAGGAGCAATCGAACTCGAAGTAACCAAAGCTTTTGGCAACCCCGCTCCACGAGTCGAAGTCACGCCCAAGGGATACGGTATTCACCCCCACTTTTTTAACGGACAAACCGTGCGCTTCACGATGAAAAAATGGGGCTACGTGAGTGTGAACTTTGTGACTGAGGATAACCGAGACGGCGATGAAGCCGGAGGCTTTCACATCAAGCACGGACTGATGATCTTCGCGGATCGACCGGAAAACCAGGCCAGCTATACCATTCCCTCACCTAATGACCCAGGCGTTGTTATTTGGAATAACGAGACCGACCTCGAAACACTCCGAAGCGCGGATATTCTTTACTTTCCGGCGGGCGACCATCGCATGAAACAACACGTGCAAAACGAAGAGGAATTCCTCACAAGTGTTTCCGAAATGGAGAACAGTCCTCTTTACCACGGGCAGCTGCGCCTTCGAAGGGCTCAAAAAATCTATCTTGCTCCAGGCGCCTACGTAAGGGGTTGCTTCAACACCAAGGGAATCGACAACATTTGGCTCTACGGGCGAGGAGTAGTATCAGGTCGAGATCACCTTTTTCACGAAATCCTGATCCCCGAAATCGACGCAAACGGCAACTGGATCCAACGCACCGCCACCAAAGAAGCCTTCATCGACTTCATCGGCACCGACAATGCACTTATGGAGGGAGTGATCATGATGGAAGCCTACCACCACACCTGTCCTTCAGGAAAAGACGGCTTCATCAAGAACATCAAAATCCTCGGCTTCAATTTCAACAACGACGGCATTCGCCCGGGTAGCGGAACTGAGGTAGAAGAAATTTTCGTGAAGACGCTGGACGACTACGACTACGCCCGCGGCAACCACACTTTTAAAAACTCGGTCATCTGGCCCATGTGGAACGGCTCGGTGGGCATGATTTCCTGGTCTGATCTGGGAGGCTCCGGCTGGGATTTTGCCAACAACTACATCATCAATTCCGAAACCAAAAATAACAACAAAGGCAATGATGGGGTCTTGGGTTCAAAAGCCGATTTTGGCATACAGGCCTACGACTTAAGCCTCTCAAATGTTCAAATTGAACACCCGATCACAGACCTTGTCGATGCCCAGATCCTGGACCCGGGAAGCCAAAACGGAGGTCTCAGTTTCTTCCGCGATTTCAGGTTCACGAATATCAAGGTTGATTATCCTTTCCAACGTACAAACGGCAATCTCACTAAAAACCACTTCAAGGGCTACGAAAAAAACGGTACGATCGCGTGGGTTGAGGATATGACATTTACCAATCTCGTTGTTGATGGAAAACTTGTGACTTTTGACAATTACCAAGATCATTTCGATCTTAACCTTGTTGGAACCAACGGCAACAACATCGACGAGGTCAAAATGGTTCGCGACATCACTTTCAGCTCTCTTGGCACAATCCACAAAATCGCAATTACCGCAAACGAAGGCGGAAGTTTTCACCCGACAGGCTTAAACGGCGTCATCGATTGTCCCAACCGTACCGACCAGAGTATCGCAATCATTCCCAGCGTCGGAAAACGGATCGCCCAAATCGTTGTTGATGGAAATGTAACCTACGACAGGCAAGCGGGAGCGAATCAAACCCGTCCTCAGAATCTTAACTTCAAGTCCGTCACGGCTGACCATTCCGTGCAAATCACCTTCGAAGACGGAGATGACTTCTGGGATCTCGCCATCAGCGATGACGTTTTCTATCTCGATCCGGTGACGCCATCTAACGAAATGTCTGGTGTCAGGTATGACTTCTTCCCAGGCACATTTTCCACCCTTCCGGACACTTCGTCACTCAGCTCCACCGATTCAGGAACCATTGCGACGCCCTCCGCGGTTTCAGGAACCGGTTCTGCTTCCTACAGAGGATTTATCGAGATTCCCGCACGAGGCACCTATACGTTCACCCTCAAGCACAATCAAATCGCTAGATTTTGGGTGGCTGACGCGAATAAGGTTGTCCAGTTCGATCCTAATGGAACGAACGCCGACACCCAGCTTCAGTTGCTCTTAAATCCGGGCAAATACCCGTTCTTTATTCACGCTTTGCAGTCAGGAACCTCCGATCAAGTCGAATTCTGGTGGCAGTCAGAAGCACTCCCCTTCCAACAAATACCCACAACAGCGTTCACCTTTATGCCTTCACTCGCTCCAGAACGTTTTGAAAAACTTGCTTCACTTTCACTCGAAGGAAATGCGATCAATGCAGAAACGGGCGAATCAGCGACCCTGTCTGGATCACCAGTATTCTCAGCTACAGGAGTGAGCGGTCAGGCACTGATTTTGGATGGTGTTGATGATGCCCTAACTTTGTCACCATTGTTTTCAGGGAATTTCTCGGTGTCCATGTGGACCCGCACATCCAGTCCAAACGGAACACTTTTTGACGCTGGTAACGGATTGCTTGTCAGGCTGGAGAACGGACTACTCGTCGCTAGACACGATGGGCAAGTGCTTGCATCAGCAACTGCCGTCAATAACGGAAACTGGTTTCACTGGAGCCTGACTGCCGATTGGGAAAATGCGCTTCTCAACCTTTTCGTAAATGGAACCGTCGTCGCTTCGGCTCCCTACACGGGTCCACTCCAGTCTCCTACGTCCCACCTGTGCGGGGCAGATGCTTCCGGGAATTATTTCTCAGGTGCGATTGATGAAATATGCATCCACAGCTATCCGATTTCTCAGCCGCAGGTAGCGTTGCTACATCAATTTCCCGGTAATCTGGTGCAAAACTCGGGATTCGAATTCGATCCCGACCGACAAGCCGTGATCTGGCAGGTCGTTCAAAACACTTCCGGCACTATCAATGATTTCCATCAATTTAGCATCGGAGTTGAAGAATCCTACGCATACCGCTGGGGTAAAGGATTACAAAACAGTGTCTCATTCGGCCAGACCATTCCCGTTGAGGCCGGTGCTAACTATCGCATTCGCCTCAACTACATGCAAACCTCGCAAGACAACGGAGAAGGTCTAACTTTGAGGACTCATTTCTACTCAGGAAGCTATGATCCGTTAGCAGATGTCACTCCGCTGGAAGCAAGTCCACTGCAAATCGCTTCAGCAACGGAGGTTCATACGGAATTTCAGAGTTTTGAAACTACCCTCCAGGCTCCCGCTGGCGTGGATCAGCTTTTTCTCAATCTCTACTGGAGCCGTAAAACCCTCATCATCGACAATGTGGTCGTGCAAAAGGTCGATTAGAGTTCGTTCTGCGGATTTGCATTCTCTCTCCCATAAGTTTCTAAAAAAGGTGCAATCAGGAACGACTTAGTGATCGTTGAAAAAGCAAGTCTTTGCTTGTCCACAATACCCATCTTCATTTGAAAGAATCAATTAGTTGAGCTCCCGCTCTTGCAGTTCGCTGCAAACCCGACAAATTACACTGTCCACCTTGATCGGTCCCCCAACGATCCAACCTATTTCATTCACCTAAACGATATATGAAAATCATCACTAAAAGCATCCTGCTGTCGGCATTGCTGGCAGTCTTCTCACTCAACGCAGGCACAGATGATCACGGACATGACCATCATGGCCATCATCACGTAGATTCAGCTGCATTATTCAAAGGGTCACTCGGTGGAGTCTACGGCCGAGAAGCAGATAAACTCGTTCAATTGGCTAAAGAATTCAGTGAAGAACAACTTGCTTGGGCTCCTGCAGAAGGTGTCTTTACTGGACAAGGAGTTTTGGAACACCTGATTTCTGCAAATTACTTCTTGGGTTCAATGCTAGGCCTAGAACTTCCTGAAGGACTTAACCCAAGAGAGATTGGTGAGTCTCTTGAGGGCAAAGAGGAAACCATCAAAACCCTGGAAGAATCCATTGCGTTCGTGAAGAAAGCGCTGAATGGACTCGATGCACACGATCTCGCGACAGAGATCGACTTTTTTGGGAATAAAATGCCAAAAATGAGTGTCGCATTGATTGTATCCGGACACTCTATGGAACACTTAGGACAGATGATCGCCTATGCACGTTCAAACGGAATCGTTCCACCATGGAGCCGTCCGCAACCGAACCAAGAGGGATAAGCTTCTGTTACATTTCTTCAATTGAAACCTGCTGAACACCGGCAGGTTTTTTTGTGCATACTCACAAAGACAGAAACGGGGCACTCATGGAAGGAAACCTTCAACTCGCCGAAACACAATTGGAAAGGCATTTGAAAAGTCCAAAGTTTGAGATCAGTAGTTTTTAACCCTGTAAATATCATGAACCTATTCTCAAAAAACCTTCGCTGCCTGGCCATATGCTCCCTCGGGGGACTTTTTTTCGCAGCTACTCAAGCACATGCGCAGCTGATGCCAGCACCTAGCCCAAAGCAAATCGTTGAACAAAAGATCGGTGTTACTACGTTCAAGCTCGATTACTCACGTCCCAGCGTGAAAGAACGTGTCATCTTTGGTGATCTCGTTCCTTATGATACATTTTGGAGGACCGGCGCAAACCAATCCACGAAATTTTCCTTCAATAATGATATCCGGATCAACGACACCAAAGTTCCCGCCGGCGAATATGCGCTCTACACTTTTCCTGGAAAAAAGAAATGGGCTGTAGTTTTATCCAGCCAGTTACAACTACCTGGGCAAGACGAATACGACGAATCAAAAGAGGGCATCCGCTTTGAAGTAGAGCCTCATAGGCTGAACGATCAGGTGGAGTCATTCACTATTGGTTTTGATCAACTGCGAAATGCAAAGGCTATCATGTTCCTTGATTGGGACTACACTCGTGTGGCTTTTGAAATCACACTAAACACCAAAAAACACCAACTTGCGAACATCGAAACATTGCTGAATTCTGGCAGAGAGCTCAACGCAAGACAATACGCCACCATTGGTAATGTATGGTATGAAAATGAAATAAAGCTTGAAAAAGCTGCTAAGATGCTAAGCAAAGCCGTAGAAAAGCGCCCAGAAGCCTTTTGGTGGATGAACCATGAAGCACGTATTCATGCCAAAATTGGCAACAAAGAAAAAGCCATCAAACTTGCCGAAAAGTCCATCGAACTCGCCAAAGCAAACGAGCGTGGTGACTTCGGCTACATCGAAAGAAATGAAGAGCTAATTGCCTCTCTCAAGTAACCTTTTCCACCCAAATATCACCTATAAAGGCAATTCCCTTCGGGGAGTTGCCTTTTTTCGGCTCAAACGGCTCCATGTCGATCATGGTTTGACTAAGCAAGCGTCCTTCTTGAATTTCTAAGGAAATGAACATCACCTGGTTATCGCTCAATGCCTCGTATTCCCACAGTTCGTTGGCGTTGCCGCTGCTACACCGGGCGTGCATGCATCGCAAAGATTGGAATTGGCAAGCAATCCACTCAACCATCAACGATAAGCCCAACGCCATTGTCTCAAAATGCCTCTCAACGAAACCTGATGTTCTTTTAGCGACCGCTTACCTGTTCACAGTCGAGGCAATTTTGAAAGTAGGTGAGCGACTGAAAACCCTTCAGCCCGATCTTAAAATCATACTGGGCGGTCCGGAGTTTCTGGGCGATCATACTGCGTTTCTCCAGAAATATCCATTTGTCGACGGATTACTACGTGGCGAGGGTGAGGCTGTAATCGAGAGCATACTTGCAAATACCCGCGATCTCTCCAAGGTGTCTGTTTCTGGTCTCAGCTTTCGAAACAACTCTGGTGACATTGTCGAAGACTCTCGATTTGCACCTGAACTGGATGCCTCTGACCTCCCTGACCCTTTCGAAAGTCCATTCCTGGATTTCACCAAGAGCTTTGTTCAAATCGAGACCTCCAGGGGGTGCACATCGAAGTGCAGCTTTTGCACTAGCGCACTCAGCCAGGGACTGCGCACTTATCCCATTGAGGTGACCCGCAGCCAACTGGATCTCACCCGCACTCACGGGATCAAAGAGATCCGCATTCTGGATCGCACATTCAACACACCTCCTCAACGAGCCTACGAGTTTCTTAAATGCTTTCTAGAAGAATACCCCGAGATGAATTTTCATCTCGAACTCTATCCCAACCTACTCAATGAAGAAATTCTCGAACTCTGCTCTCAAGCCAAACCGGGACAGCTGCATCTGGAGGTCGGTCTGCAATCCACAAGCAGCGACATTCTCAAAGGAATCCAAAGGGCATCTTTCTCCCGAAGAGCTCAAACTTCACTCAAAACTCTTTGTGAGATGTCCTCCGTGCCCGTGCATGTTGACTTGATCATCGGCCTGCCTGGGCAGTCACTCGAAGACTTCCTAAATGACCTCGAAACTCTAAGCCGATTCCAACCTGAGGAAATCCAACTTGAGGTTCTAAAAATCCTAAAAGGCACTCCACTGGAAACTCAGCTTACCGACCGCGGAATCAAATTTTCGGACTCTCCGCCCTACGACGTTCTTGAGACCGATCTGTTCAGCTTTGAAGAGCTCAATTACGGGATGCAAATCTCCAAAGTTTTGGACGATTACTACAATTGCCTAGAGCTCCAACCGACCCTTCAAGATGTGTGGATAAAAAACCCGTCTTTGATTCGAGACCTGAGCGACTTTCTCATCAAAAAACAGGGAGACCAATTCTCCGCTCCCACCTCTCTTTCCAAACGCTATCACCTTCTTCACGAGTTTCTTTTGATTCATGAAAAATCGGCTGCAGATCAACTCGCGATCTCCTGGGTTCGCGCAGGACACACTCCGCTCAAAGGCCTCGTTCCAACCTCATTATGGAAAACAGATGTGCCTACCGATGCCAAATGTTTGCATCAAAAAGCAGATCATCCCTACCAAAGGGACGCTAAAGTCTACCACTTGAATCTTTCCAACACGGATCACTGGCTCAAAATCTATCGAAAGGATCAACAGCGCACGCACATCCTCAAAGAGTGGTCGATTCTCAGGGACTGATTGCAATTTGTGTGTTTCCGCTTTCGTTCGAAGACAAACTGCTCTACCCACCATGTTTATGTTTAAAAATCGTATCACCTCCCACTTAGTCCTTTTGCCAGTCGCACTCGTCGTCGGATTCATCGTCGGAATCCTTTATTTGTTCGTTGTCGGCAAATTATTGAGTCTGGGTGACAACACCGGATTCGGCCTGGCAGCAGCCATCATAGCATTTCCAATGTACAGTGTCCCTCTGACCATTTTCTGGATTATCGTGGAGGAAATCTTCTTTCGCGTTCGCAAATCTCAGTTCGCTTTCCCGATGACCGTGATCGCAGCGCTTATCGTAGGTCTCGTTTTCTCACTATTGACTGCAGGACCTGCCGGATTTTCGACAAAGGGTGGAGCAATCCTGTTTAACTATTTTCTGATTCTCATTTCCATCCTCATCGGGAGTCTCCACAAACTCTTCTTGCCCAAAAAGAGTTAAAACGACTTCCTTTGTGAATAACTTGGATTTGCATATTTTTTACAAATACAACTACATTTAACGCGATTAGATGATTCTCGCTCAAGCAACTTCGACCGCTGAAATTGCTTGTATTCGATATTCCAATAAAAGCCGAAAATGGAAAAAATTCCGTTAATAAAATCAGTCTGGTTCAGACTGATCATCGTGGGTGTACTTACCCTACTTCTTCTCATTCCTGCAAGTATGATCCTGTCCCTAATCCATGAGCGCCAGGATCGATACAACAACGTGTTTCACGAAATTGCGTCAAAATGGGGAGAAGAGCAGACCGTTTCAGGGCCTGTGCTGTCTGTTCCTTACACCGTTGAGATCCAACGTCCGGAGAACAAAATCGAAAAGGTCACCAAATACCTACATATCCTGCCTGAAGAGCTGCAGATCACTACGAAAATTTATCCCCAGATGCGTTACCGCGGGATCTTCGAGATCGTCGTTTTCAATGCAGACATTGAAATGAGCGGAAACTTCACACCCGGTGAGGTCAAAATCGCGAATGAAGACCATTACGACCTTCGATGGGACGAGGCTTTCGTGTCATTTAGTGTCTCTGACATGACGGGCATCAAAAACCTCATCGAACTCAACTGGAACGGTGAAATGCTGGCGATGGATCCGGGAATCATCACTCGTGATGTTTTCGGATCGGGTATTAGCAAAAAGATTGGAAGCTACGATCCCACTGAAAGAAGTGAGTTTTCCATCCATCTGAATCTCAATGGCTCAAGCAATCTCTACTTCACGCCCCTCGGAAAAGAGACTCGGGTTGACATGACCTCCGATTGGTCGGAACCAAGTTTCACCGGGAGTTTTCTCCCAGAGGGACGCGAGATCTCCGAAGAAGGATTCTCTGCCTGGTGGGAGATATTCCATCTCAACCGCAGTTTCCCCCAAATGTGGGTCGGTCCACTACAGTCCCTCGACGACTCCAAATTCGGTGTCAAATTACTTGTACCTGTAAACGAATATCAGAAGACCATGCGTACCGCCAAATACGCTGCGATGATCATCTCGTTAACGTTCTTGACCTTCTTCATGATCGAGTTGCTAAACGGCAAAGCCATCCATCCCATCCAATACCTGCTCACCGGATTCGCCTTAATCGTTTTCTACACCCTCCTGCTTTCGTTCGCTGAGCACCTGGGATTCCATGCTGCATACGCCATATCAAGCGTCGCTACAATCGCCTTAATCGTGATGTATTTGAAGAGTATTTTCAGGAGTCTTACCCACACGATCATTGTCGGGGGAATACTCGTTTTGCTCTACGGATACATGTTCTTCGTTCTTCAGTTGCAAGATTACGCTTTGATGGTCGGCAGCATCGGTCTTTTTGTAATCCTCGCCACCGTCATGTATCTGACCCGAAAAATCGATTGGGCCAAGGGAATGCAAACCAGGGCAGAGAAATAGAAATTCTCTTTTTACGCAGTGACGCCAGGTCACAAAGCAAGCAAAAATCTGCGCAACCCAGCGTATCCGCGCGAGCAAGTTCGAATTACCCAACGAGCTGTTGATACAAATTCAGGTAACGTTCAACAGCTCTTTCCGGCGAAAATAGAGACTCAGCTCGCTGCTTCGCATGTAAACTCAGCTCAAGCCGCAGTCTGTT
This sequence comes from Opitutales bacterium, assembly GCA_022361075.1. GTDB lineage: Bacteria > Verrucomicrobiota > Verrucomicrobiia > Opitutales > JAFGAQ01 > JAKSBQ01. Next base: position 9,514 of record JAKSBQ010000449.1, read on the forward strand.
GTCTCGAATCAATTCGGTGAGATCGTTCGCCAGTTGCCCAGTCTCTCCAAATGGTCGCAAATAGCCGCTTGAGCCGTGATCGAGCACTTCTGGGATACCACCCACATCAAAAGCGACCACAGGCACACCGTGAGCCATGCATTCAAGCACACCCAAACAAAAGCTTTCATACTCGGAACAAAAAATTCCCACATCCGCAGCTTCAATATAATCCTGCACATGCACCACATCGCGACAGAAGATCAGATGATCGGATAAACCGAGCGCTTCCACCTGATCCTGATAAACTGAGAAATCCGCGCCTCCAAGAATCAATAACTTCATTGGAGTCTGTTTCAGAGCCTTGGCGAAAGTCTCCAGGAGAAGGTCGATGCGTTTCACTTTACGCAAATTGGAGAGGTGAATGACCAGTTTCTCATCTCTCAAACCCAGTTCATTTCGAATCGTCTCACGATTTTTCTCAATTTTCCGTTTTCTGTAAAAATTGTGGATCGTCTGACTTTCATTGATTCCTGAAAATTTATCCTGAGTCAGTTTTTTGAGATTATCAGATACGCAGGTCACCACGTCAGATCCTTCTAGCGAGGTTTGAATAATCTCCGAATACTCCGGGCTTTCACCAAGCTTCACTACATCGGTCCCGTGCAGGGTTGTCATAATTTTAAAACGCGAATCTGAGGACAATTTCTTGGCGATCACCGCAGCAGCAGCATTGGGAACTGCGTAGTGAGCATGAACAATATCAAACTCCTCTTCCCTCGTTTTCTGAAGCAGATGACTGATCAAAGGAAGCGTCGAATCGGGATGTTGAAAAAGCGGAAAATCCACTGGTTTCACCTCATCGAATTGGATGTTCGGGTGATGTTCGATCAGGCGGAAAGGTGTTTTGGTCGAAATGAAAGTGACCTGATGCCCAAGCTCCGCGATTTCATAACCGAGCGTGGTCGCCAGAATGCCACTACCACCTACCGATGGGTGACAAAGCATCGCGATTTTCAACTTTCGGTCAGTTTCCATATAAAATCTAAATCAAATTGCAACCACCCGTCCGGCTACTACCGGACTCGAGAACACGGAGTCATAAGAGAAGTAAAACATCTCAAAACATTCACTGCCTTTCATCTTTCTGTGTCTTCTGTGATTTCCGTGGTTCAAAATATTTCACCATCTAAAAAGACAATTTCTTACCTTCAATGATCTGCTCCACCGCCCCAAAGACCGGAGCGGACTCCAATAAAAGCTTCTGGGCAAGATCACAGTCATTTTCAATTCCCAACGCCGTCGCCCTGGCCACCTGAAGCTCCACGTATCGTTGATTCGAGGTCTGACTCGCATGACAATTCATGAGGTCCACCCATGCGTCTTTAAATCCGGAAACATCGACCACAATTGGGTGATCCTCGGTGAGGTTCGATCGATTGGAGATATCGTAAAAAGCCACCTTGCACTGACGATGAGGCTCAAGATCTTTTAACTCTTTGAATCCACCGTAGCGGGCAAGCCTCACTGCATTTCGCGCCAGGTTCGACGCTGCAACATGGTCCGGATGCTGTCTTAGGTGATGGCTCGGTGCCAGAACCCAATCCGGCTTCAGCTCACGAATCAGGCGAGCGAGTTTAATTCGATTTTCAACTGACTCTTCCAATTTCGCATCCCCATCGAGAAGCAGCTCAATGAGCTCAGATCCCAGAATTTCCGCAGCATGTTGGGCTTCCTCACGGCGAATTTCCGGAGTCCCTGCTGTTCCAGACTCACCCAACGAAAAAATCACCGAATGCACCTTAATGCCCTCTGAAACCGCCTTCAACAATACCGCCCCACAACCAAACTCATAATCATCCGGGTGTGCACCGACTACTAAAATACTTTTGCTCATCTCAACTATTGATGGTTGTCCACGCTTCGCTCGAATTCTCAATCGCGTCTCTTTTCACAAATTCAATTTCCGGAGTCTGACTCTGATCTAAGTAAGCCAATTCTCCTTCACCCGCAATGTAATGTGTGCAGCCAATGATCGATTGCATCCAGAGCAACCGTGAGTCCCTCGTGGGGCTGATCTGACTCTTCTCACAACACACATCCGGAAGCTCATGGTAGGCATTTCCCCCTCGATGGAGGCAGTATTTTCCATTCATCCGCTGCGCTCTCACCAACTCACCCTGCCATTCCAAATCCGCAAAATGCTCCTCGATATCAATTGCATTACTTCTTAACTCCGAATCACTGGACCGAACCACCTCCACTTCATCAAGCCAGCCCATCTTTTCGTAGACTTCGAGGCAAAAATCAGAGATATTAGTGGTCTCCACCGAATCGAAAATCTCTACCAATTCCTTGTCCACGTAGTTTGGAAGCTGACGTCGCGTTCCGGCCTTCCAATCCTCTTTAAAGTGTTTCCGATAGAGCGGCGTGTACTTCTTATGCGTTTTGTTTGGGAAAGTGAAATTGAAACTGAACTTCTGCCCTGTCTTTTTGTGAGTAAGGAGTGTCGCCGTCTCTCGATAATCATGATCACTGTCGTGAAAAAAAAACACGATTCGCCCACCGATTTCCTTCTGCAGGCGCCAGGCAGTCAGGATCTTAGCCACCAAAAACCGCTTTGGGAAAATCCCACACGGCTGCTGGCCAAAACAGATGACAGGGGTATCGCTCATTGCTGGAAACGAATAGCGGCGGATCGAGGACGAACCGCCCTACCTGAAAGCGGGATAAATAGGCTCTGAGGTAGGGCTAACTGTCCCCAGTCAGCCGCATTTTGATTGTAAAAAATATAACTCATATCAATTCCCAGGTGACTTAAAGTCTCTTTGCCGGACTATCTTTCTTCAAAAAAAGTTGGAAGAGGCTTGAGAAAATCAGAACAAGTCCACAACCGATGAAATTATACCACAAGTATCCGATCGATCCGTTGCCCAGAGAGTAAGA
>JAKSBQ010000156.1 GCA_022361075.1 Opitutales bacterium
CAGCGCTTTTCAGCAACACGCTGACGGGTCGGTACAGCATCTGCGGGTTCGCCATAACGACACTGTTATTGCGATCAACGCCCAGCGGTTTGTGTTTGCCGCCGGTGAAGGCAACGAACAATTATCCGCGCTGCTCAATATTACCAAACCGGCGATGCAACGCCGCCCATTGCGCCAGGTCCTGGTGAAACATGAGCATCCCTACCGGCTCTATGCGCATTGTATGGGCACGAATGCCTCGCCGCGATTAACCATCTCCAGCCATCCCAGCCGCGATGGCAAGATGGTGTGGTACCTCGGCGGCGATTTGGCCACCGATGGAGCGACACAGAGCGATGACACCGTTCTCTCCCGGGCCAAAAGCGAGCTGGAGGCCTTATTTCCATGGCTGGATTTTGCCAGCAGTGAATGGGCGACGCTGTATATCAACCGTGCGGAACCACAGCAGAAAGGCCTGATCAAACCGGATAAGGCCTTTGCTGAAACTGCGCGCGAATGCGCCAATGTTATCGTTGGCTGGCCCACCAAGCTTACCCTGTCACCGAATATGGCTGACGAGGTCTGCGCGTTGCTGACGGCTGATAATATTCAGGCAAGCGGGGCCGAACCCGATAAGGTATTGGCCGCTTTGCCGAGGCCGGTCGTCGGCACCCCCTGTTGGGACAGCATTTTTTAGTAGTCGATTAGCGTCGACTGTTTTAATAAGCTCTACTTTGTCAGAGATTATTGGTAACCATTTTTGATGACTTTCGTTAAAGACTCTTTTTTACAACTAACGTTAAAGACTCTTTTTTACAACTAACGTTGAAGACTCTTTTTTATAACTAAAGCCGAAGACTTTTTCGATAACTTACGTTGAGGACTCTTGATAACAACTATGAAATTACGTCCTTTCGGTAGCACCGGTATTTTAGTGAGCCCGCTGGGCCTTGGCACAGTAAAGCTTGGCCGGGATCAAGGTGTTAAATACCCTGACGGTTTTACTATTCCCGACGACAAGGCCGCCGCCGGTTTAATCAGCGAGGCACGGGACCTCGGTATCAATCTGATTGATACCGCGCCCGCCTATGGCATTAGCGAGCAACGCCTGGGCTTATTGTTACAGGGGCAACGGCAACACTGGGTAATTTGCTCGAAAGTCGGTGAAGAATACAATAACGGGCAATCCTCTTTTGATTTTTCCGCCAAGCATACCCGCTTTAGTGTCGAGCGCAGTTTACAACGCCTGCGTACCGACTGTATCGATATTGTGCTGGTACATTCGGATGGCAATGATCTACAGGTTATTCACCAACAGGAGGTATTGGCTGAACTGGAAAAATGCAAGCAACAGGGTTTGATTCGCGCCTATGGTGTTTCTACCAAGACTGTCGAGGGCGGGCTGCAAGCTGCGCAGCAAACCGATGCGGTGATGGCGACCTACAATCTCGACTACCGCGATGAACAGGCGGTTATCGACTACTGCGAGCGGCAACACAAAGGCCTGCTGATTAAAAAAGCCTTTGCAAGCGGCCATCTGTGCCTGCAGGGAGAAGATCCGGTGCAACAGAGTATGGACTTTATTTTTTCACACGGCGGAGTCAGCAGTGTTATTGTCGGCACCATTAATCCGCATCATTTGGCGGTGAATGCCGCCGCCGTTAATCGTGCGCTGGGTGTATTGTAAGGTTTTTCTATCGATGCTCGGAGGATGGTGGATTAGTAATCCACCCTACTGGGTGTAGTGATGGTGAATTGATTATGCAGTGTTTGAGTTGTGGTAATGGTAGATAATTAATCGACCGCATCAGGTAGGGTGGAATAGCGCAGC
>JAKSBQ010000240.1 GCA_022361075.1 Opitutales bacterium
AAAACAAAATCGCTTGCGGTGGCGTGTAGCCTTTGACCGCAAGCGATAATGTTGTGTTGTGGATGGAAAGGAGTTTAGGCGTCGAAGATCGCGAGAAAAGGTGCATGATCGGACTCCGGAAATTTGTTGTCCCAAGCGCCTGGCATACTCTCGTCGTGAAGGGTCTCGTTAAAGAGTTGTGCCGACTCGAAATGATGCATCATGGACTGAGAGATCAGGATATGGTCGAGTAGATTGCCGTGACCGTGATGCAGATGAGAATATCGGATCGACTCCGGGATGGATCGGCTGCAGGGGACGAGCACTGTGGGTTGCAGGGCGGGATTGCCGGTGTTTTCTACTCGACCAAGGATGGCTTCGACGGGAACCTGTCCAGGCTCCGCATTAAAGTCACCGCAGACGACTATTTTCGCCTCCGGCTCCTGATCAAAAATCTTATCGAGGAGCATGCGCACTTCCAGAGCTTGACCCACGCGCTTCATGGAGGAGACAAAATAACCTTCGGCCCACGCCGACGCCGTTTTCCAGTAATGGAATCTCGTGTTGGGAATCGGAACCATTTGACCTTTCACGCTCGAAGGTATTTTCGATTTCAGATGGAGATTGATCACGTGAAGAGGCCCAAGCGGACCGAGATCTATTTTCGCATACTGAATAGGCCGTTCCCATTTGATATCTTTAGCTTCTGACTCCTCGTCATCATCCAGGATTTCAGTCGCTTTTTGGTAGGCAGGTGCAGGGCAAAAGTCATTCCAATGTTGATCGAACTCCAGAATCGGGAATTTCGAAGCGATCACCAGATTACGTTTATTTCTGACAACACCCGACTGGGTCAATGTGCTGGCGATTTCGTAGTTCGCATACGGTGTGCCTTCTAGAACTTTTTTTAGAGCCAAAAGGTCACGGCTATCATGATCCTCTGTGTGGTCATCGAGCTCCTGCCCATGAACTTCCTGGAAGCAAATGATATCGGCTTTAAGTCTGTTAAGTGAAGCACGGAGCACCGGTATCCGATCTTCGAGAGTCGGAGTCCAATCGGGTTTCGAAAAATCCAGATTTTCGATATTGTAAGATGCGATGCGTAGCATGTTTGTCGGATGGTGCGGACTCCAATTAAACGCGCTTTTCAAGTATTCTCAAAAAATGGGACTACCCTAATATGGGTAGTTAAGGCAACTGGGACGATTTGGGGCTTTTGTCTCTCTTCCGGACAGTCCAATATCACGATATCGATAGGAAGAAATAAAAACGGAGTCCGCAGACTCCGCCACTAAAGGATTGATCCCGATGAAAACAATTACTCAATCGCTTCGAGTACAAGTTGAGGATTGAGTAGCTCTGGAAGGATCTGCGGCTCAAGGCTTCCGTCCTTATAAACCAAATTTACGGGAACCGCTGCTTTTCCAAGCTCTTCTAGACGACGGGTGATCCGGTCATCTCGGTTAGTCCAGTCTGCCTTGAGTGCCACCACACCTTTTTCCTCAAAAGTGTCGAGCACATCCTGATTCCCAAACACGATTTTCTTGTTAGCCTGGCAGGTCGCACACCAACGCGCGGTGAAATCAACGTATACTGTTTTTCCTTCGGTAACATGTTGTTTGACAACTTCGGGCGACCATGGCTGCCAAAAATCATCTTTATCCCTCGGGTGACCTAAAACTACCCCGCCAACGATTACTAAGAGCGCTACTGCCGCACCGAAACGTCGAGTGTTTTTAGACTTCACCGGAGAACTCCAGCGGCCAAAAATCCAAAGACCCATCCCGATCAAAACGAGACCGAGCAGGAGATTGAATTGATTGCCCTCATCGATTTGCCCGAACAAGGACCACACGAGGTAAGCTACCGTGGCGTAGAGCGGAAAAGCCATAAATTGCTTAAAAGTCTCCATCCACGCACCAGGTCGCGGCATTTTGTTCAGCACCGAAGGAAACATGCTCAACAACAGGTAAGGAGTGGAGAGACCCAACCCGATCACCGTAAACAAAATCAGCGACTGCACCGGGCTCAGTGCAAGTGCAGCTCCGAGAGCGGGAGCCAGAAAGGGTGCCGAGCACGGTGTTGCGACGACCGTAGCCATGACGCCAGAGAGAAAAGAACCGCTCATGCCGTCTTTGTTACTGAGTTTGCTGCCCATGCCGATCATCGACATGCCAAACTCGAAAACTCCATTCAAACTAAGCGCAAATCCAAACAGTAATAAAATCAGAGCGTAGTTGAACCAGGGTTCCTGAAGTTGAAATCCCCAACCCAGTTGTTGCCCGCTGGCCCGAAGGATGAGCAGAAGCCCTGAAAGCACCCAAAACGAAACCACCACTCCAGATGTGAAAGTGAGCCCGTGAACCATGATCTTGCGAGAGTCCTGCCCGGCTTGCTCTACAAAGCCCATGATTTTGAGACCAATCACCGGAAACACACAGGGCATGAGATTGAGGATTAGCCCTCCAACAAAGGCAAAAGCAATAAGTGCCAAAAAATTGCTGCCAGCCGAAGACTCCTTCAACGGGTCAGTTGATGCCCCGTTTACAAAAGTGGTGACTTCTTGAATCGAAGCAGCCAGATCGGAGTGGGTATAGTCCACCTTTGGATCCCAATTGATCGACATCTCACCACTACCCGGAATACACATGGTTTTACACTCCAACCACTCGGCAAATACCCTGATTTGGTGCGGGCCACTTTCAAGCAAAGATGGGTCTGTCACGGTAAGCTTTGCCCACAAAATCACCTCGTCTTCGTATATGAAATCCACGAATCCCTCATTTTCGTAACGAGTGGACTCCGGATAAAGGGTTTCGCCAGCCGAAAGTCCTTCGGGAAGGGTCCACGTCAAAGTGGTGGGCAATCCGGTATCACTCTCCACATTCGAATAGATATGCCACTCAGGTTTAATCTCAAACTTTACACCCGCCCAAACAGTTTCAGATTTTGGGGACTCCTGGTAGATCACCATCTCCGATATGACATTTCTGCCCTCCACGCGATGGGCAACGTCCTGGCCATGAAGAAGCCCTAGCGAACCACTCAAAACCAAAAGATAACTTACGAACCGCGACATCCGCCCATTTACGTAAGACATTGAATTCGAAATGTATTTTGAAAAAGTCATAAATTCTGCTTCAAATTATTAAAATGTAACGCAAATCGGCGTTTCATTACCTTTACAGACGATCCAGTGGTCAAAAGGATTGAAGATTAATTTTGTTTTGCGCTTATCGCAATTTCGTTTTGAATGAGGCCCCAATGGAGTCCGACTCAGGAAAACAGTTTAGCCGAACCGTTACGGTAAAGAATAAAATGGGGATTCACGCGCGTCCAGCTGCGATGATCGTGAGAATCGCCAATCGCTACGCCGGAGACATCTGGGTCGTCAAAGATACCGAGCAGGTGAATGGTAAGAGTATCATGGGATTGATGATGCTTGCAGCGGGCAACGGTTCCCAACTTGAATTCCAGATCGACGACCCCAGTGGCGAAGAGTTCCTAGGTGAAATTGAGGATCTTTTCGAAAGGAAATTTGATGAAGTTTGAGTTCTGGAATATCATACAGACCAGCAACTTGCGATAAATGAGTAACTCAAAAGCAGATGCCCTCTACATCTCCTGGAGTCCCTCTGGTTTTGTCACGGCTGAAGCGAGTAGTTTTCAAGCTCCAATCACGATAACCGAAATCAAAAACTATCCAGTGACTACCGCTGGAGGGGATCCGTTCGTTGCGCTTGAACATCTTCGCCAATCCAAAAAGGGTTACCGTAAAATCGCGCTTCAAGTGAGTTCCGATGAGTTTTTGTTCGCAACTCACGAAGTGGACAGTCTGATCAAGGCGAAGGAGCCAGACTACTTCCCAAACGTGATTAAGAGCGAGTTTGTGGGGATCGGGGACGACATTTTTTACCACGTCATCAACTCCGGTGACGGGGCTCCCTACAGTCCGAACGGTGTGACTGAGAAAAATTTCATCCTATCGGTGGTTGGGAACGCTTACATTGAATCTGTTCAACAGAGGGTCACGAATCATGGCCTTTACCCGCACCGACTCGAATCTTCCACTCTGGCCACACTTGGGATGCTCAAGCAATTGTCTGGAGAGCAACCTCAGCCTTGCATCGCGCTTGAAGTATTTGAGGACAAATCTTCATTGCTCATCGTCCCAACAGAAGGTCCTCCGGTTTTCCGGTTCATCGACACTGGCATCGCGCAAATGTGTCAGCAGGTGCAGGATGCACTCTCGCTGAAAGACAAGGCTTCTGCCCGGAAACTGCTCTACTCCTCAACCATTGATTTGAGTGACATCGGTGATCAGGTAGTTCAACCGCTAAGAAAAGAGATCGCCGCTACAATCGGTCTCTATGAGGTAGAAACCGGGCAATCCATAACCCGTCTGTTCGTCACTAACATGGCCGCCGAACAGTCTTGGATTAATCGGTTATTGGCGGAAGAGTTAGGACTGAACCTCTTCGATATCGACCATGTATTTTTAATGAATGACCTTGGGATCCAATGGCAACAAGGTCTGGAGTGGAACCGTGATGACCCGAGGATGATCCCTCTATTCGCAATGATGCAATCGGAGTAAAAATGTTCGGGCTACCTAATAAAACTTCAGATCAGCCTAAGTGGCGCCCCGACTTTCGCATCGTGGAAAAATTGCCCGATACCAAGATGGTTCGGACTAAGTTTGTGGTCAATTTCATGGCAATCGGACTGCTTTGTGTTCTCGTGGTCGTGGTGGGTTATCGTGAGTTTTCGAAGCTGGAAATTAACCGGCAAATCGCATCACTCAAAAGAGAGCAAGAGAACCGAGTATCTGGAAATCGTATTTTCACGAGGTTTGACGGAGAGTTCAAAAGCTTGGCCGACAAGGTTAAGGACATTAAAGATTTCAAGAAACAACCTGTCCACCCGGCCCATCTCCTGGTGGAACTCTCGCGAATGAGGACTGCTGATGTCGTTTTTGACGCGATCAGCTACGAAAACATCTGGAATCGAGGGGATAAAAAGGAGCTCTACCAGGTGCAACTCAACGGCAAAGGCCGAACTACCGCTGATATCAGTGAACTCAAAAACCGACTACGCATTCTGGAGGTCCAGGACGGATACGAGGTGAGAATCGACGAGCAGGGTAACCCCACGAAGGATCCAGAGACTGGCGTCTTCTCTTTTATCATCGCACTCACGATTTCGGAGGTGGAAGAGTAATGGAAATCAGCGACATCAAAAATCAGGTGAAAGCCTATCCTGTTTCATTTGGTGCAGGATTCCTCAGTCTATTACTCGGAGCATACTTGTATTTCACACTGGGTTCGCTCTCTGATCTTGAAATTCAAAGAGACGATCTTGAACATGAGTTGAGGATACTCAAATCCAACTTCGATGAGGGTAGCACCATCGAAGCAGATCTGGAGGCGCTCAAGGAAAAGTTTGTTGGTGTAGACGCGATGCTAGTCGACTCCGATCAAATTGCAGATAACAACGACTACTTTTATCGGTTGGGCGAACAACTCCCGATCGATATCACTTCAGTTTCACAAAGAAATGTGGTTCTTCAAAATGCAAATCCTGCCGAAGGTGAGATTTGGACACTCAAAAACTATTCTGTAGTTCCCGTGGAGATGGAAATCGTTGGATTGCTCAACGACATGCTTGATTTCCTTTACGAACTGGACCAATGCGAGCGTTTTACAAAAGTCAGGGAGTTTGAATTGGTCATTTCCAATGATAGAGAGCCCGGCTACATGAAGATGGAACTCAACCTTAACGTTCTGGGACATCCCCAAACCTAATCATGAAAAAGATAAGATTCAGAACGTTTTTTCCTAAGCAAATCATCGGATTTGTGCTCCTGGCATTTACGACCATTGCGCTGAATGCGAAGGTAAACCGCATCACTCCTCAAAAAGCCCGCGCTCAATGGAATGCAGACTTAGAAGCCATTCTCAACTTTGAAAACGAAGAGCTGAAAGCCTCCTTTCCTTACGTGATCAATCCATTTTTCTTTGAGCAACCGCTCATTCTCAAGCTGAAGATGCCGGGCGGAGTGAAGGACGTCGACCTGCTGGATTCGATGGGTGGATTACTCAAAGGTGAGGTCTCCGGCGCTTTCGTAAGAGGAAGTAGAAGATCGCTTCTGATGAAAAACGGTGAACTCATTAAGGAAATGGACAAGCTGACCAGAGTCTTGACGGACTTCGGTAATATGGAGATCACGGTCACCATAGTCGAGATTTTGAAAGACGGTTTTGTCCTCGAGTTAAATGATTCCACACACATTGTAGATTTGTCTGGCAAAGAATAGCATTTGCATTCTTATTGCCTGAAATTCCCTGCTTAAAATGCGTATACTAGTAACTGGAGGAGCGGGCTTCCTTGGAAGCCATCTTTGCGATAAATTACTGTCCGACGGGCACGAAGTAGTCTGTCTGGACAACTTATTCACAGGTTCGAAGGCCAATATTCTTCACCTTCTGACGAATCCGAAATTCGAATGGATGCGTCACGACGTAGTAGATCCATTTAAGTGTGAAGTGGATCAGATATACAATCTTGCCTGCCCGGCTTCGCCCGTGCACTACCAGTACAACGCGATCAAAACGGTCAAAACATCCGTGATGGGCGCAATCAACTGCCTGGGGTTAGCCAAGCGAATCGGTGCTCGCATTTTTCAAGCGTCCACTTCCGAAGTTTACGGCGATCCTGACGTGCACCCACAGGTTGAAGATTACCGCGGCAACGTAAACCCCATCGGTCTGCGCGCCTGCTACGACGAGGGTAAACGTTGTGCAGAGACACTCTTCTTTGACTATCACCGACAAAACAACGTCGATATTCGAGTAATCCGCATCTTCAACACTTACGGACCACGCATGATGGTTCAAGACGGCCGGGTGGTTTCCAATTTTATCGTCCAGGCGCTCAAAAACAATCCCATCACGATCTACGGAGACGGTCAGCAAACCCGTTCTTTTTGCTACGTGAGTGACCTCATCGAAGGATTCGTGCGCATGATGAGTCAAGAGGAGACCGTAGGACCTGTTAATCTCGGGAACCCCCATGAGTTCACCATGCTCGAACTCGCCGAGCAGGTGGTGGATTTGACAAATTCGAAGTCCGAAATCGTCCACGAACCACTGCCGCAGGATGATCCGCAACAGCGACGACCCGACATCTCCAAGGCAAAAGAATTTCTCAAGTGGGAACCCACCGTGCAACTGCGGGAGGGTTTGCAAAAGACGATCGAATACTTCGCTACACAGATTTAACACTCCCTTAGTGGGTCGCTGCTTAGCGGTCCATTGTTTTTGACTTCAGCAACAGCATTGCCAAGATAGGACGTTTTGGAGCTCTCACATGTTGTCATTCATTTTTAAAAGATTCGCAGGAAGCCACTACCGCCGATTCCTCAAAAAATCACGCCCGGTTGTCGAAAAGATCAACGAAATTGAAGCATCCTATCAATCGTTATCCGACGAAGAGCTGCGAGCCAAAACCGACGAATTTCGTTCCCGAATCGCTGAAGGAGAAACCCTTGATGATATTCTACCAGAGGCGTTCGCTGCTGTAAAAAACGCAGCCCGACGTCTCTGTGGAAGTAAGATCATCGTCTGCGACCACGAGCTGGACTGGCAAATGGTGCACTACGATGTGCAAATGATCGGTGGGATGGCGCTTCACCAACGTTTCATTTCGGAAATGGCTACGGGTGAGGGGAAAACACTGGTTGCCACTGCCCCACTCTACCTCAACGCGCTGAGCGGAAAAAATTGCCAGCTTGTCACCGTCAATGATTACCTCGCCCGACGAGACTCTGAATGGATGGGGCACCTTTACGAAAAATTGGGCATCACAGTGGGTTGCATCCAAAACGGTATGCGTCCGGACGAACGTCGGGATGTCTATGGCCGCGACATCACTTACGGAACAGCTTCAGAGTTTGGTTTTGATTACCTGAGGGACAACGGCATGGCGACCCGTAAAGAAGACCAGGTTCAGCGAGATCATTACTTCTGTATCATCGACGAAGCGGACTCGATCCTCATCGACGAAGCCCGCACGCCTCTCATCATTTCAGGGCCGATGGAGGAAGATCGTCCGCTGCCATTTTCAGATTTCAAATCCGGCATTCAGAGCGTCGTTCGCAAACAAAATCGCCTCTGCAACGAACTTGCAAACCGAGCAAAAGAGTTACTTGAGGTTCCTGACGAGCAACGCGAAAAAGAATACGAAGAAGAGATCAAAAAGATTGAGGAGGAGAACAAAAAGCTCTCCAAGGAGGGTCAGCCACTGCAAACTTTGCCTGAATACGAAGATCCCTATCAGCTGTTGGTTCTGGTCAAATGGGGAGCTCCGAAAAATAAACAGTTTCTCCGGCTGATGGAGACTCCGGAATACCGGAAAAAATTTGAGAGCACCGAATTGGGTCTCAACGGTGACACACAAAAAGAACTGCGCTACAGGCTCAAAGAACGTCTCTACTACAACATCGACGAGCGCAATCACCAGGCCGACTTAACTGAAATAGGCCGACAAGACCTTCGCCCCAACGATGCCGATGCCTTTGTATTGCCCGACCTGCCGAGCATTTTCATGGAAATCGATGCTCGTAAGGATCTGGAACCTCGCGAAAAGGAACAGGAAAGAGCGAAGGCTCAGGAGCATTTTGGGAAACGTAGTGAGGAGATTCACACGATTAGTCAGCTTCTTCGCGCCTACAGCCTTTACGAGAAGGACATCGAATACGTCGTGCAAGATGGGAAAGTCCAGATTGTCGATGAGAACACGGGTCGTATCATGGCCGGACGTCGTTGGAGTGATGGTCTTCACCAGGCAGTGGAAGCCAAGGAGGGCGTAAAGATCGAAAAGGAAACTAAGACTTACGCGACGATCACGATTCAGAATTACTTCCGCCTTTACGAAAAGCTTTCCGGTATGACCGGAACAGCTGAGACGGAAGCTTCCGAGTTTAACGAGATCTACCGTCTCAACGTGATGGTGATCCCCACCCACAAGCCAAATGTTCGCATCGACGACAACGACGTAGTCTACAAATCCCGTCGTGCGAAATACAATGCGGTGGTAAAGGACATCGAAGACGCACACGCCAACGGCCAACCGGTCCTTGTGGGTACCGCCTCGGTTGAGGCTTCTGAATTGCTCTCTCGCATGCTGAAACGCTCCAAGGTGAAACACGAGGTGCTCAATGCAAAGTTTCACCAACAGGAAGCGGACATCGTCGCAAGTGCAGGTCGACCGGGAGCGGTTACCATCGCCACCAACATGGCCGGTCGCGGAACCGACATCAAACTTGGTGAAGGAGTGCCTGACAAAGGCGGACTGCTTGTTCTCGGAACGGAGCGCCACGAATCCCGCCGGATCGACCGTCAGCTTCGAGGTCGTTGCGCGCGTCAGGGAGATCCGGGCCACACCAAGTTTTTTGTGTCTTTTGAGGACGACCTGATGCGTCTTTTTGCGAACTCCGGGCAGTTGTCAAAAGTGCTCAATGCAACCATGGCTGAAGACGAGGAGATGAACCACTCCATCCTCGACTGGTCCATTGAAAACGCGCAAAAGAAGTTTGAGCAGCATAACTTCTCCATCCGCAAACGTTTGCTACAGTATGATGACGTTCTGAGCAACCAGCGTGAGGTCGTTTATGGCATTCGAAACGATGCCATCCATAGTGAAGATCCAAGTGATATTCTTTTCGAACTGGTTGATGAGGAACTTCAGGAACGCGCCCAGGAGGCATTGCAGTCATCAGGCGGAACGGGTGATGATGAAGCCGCCATCGAAGGCTACTTGGCCTATGTCAATCAACACTTCCCAATTGGTGCTAAAAAAGAGGACTTCGAAGAGATGACGATGGAGTGTCTTTCAAGCACTGTTCTCGAAAAAGTGAGAGTGACTTTCAAAGAGCGGGAAAACTATGAGGATCCTGACGAGCTCAAATCGATTACTCGCTACGTCATCATTCGAGCAGTGGATAAGCTTTGGCAGGACCACCTGACCGACATGAACGACCTTCGCCAGAGTGTTTCACTCCGAGGTTACGCACAAAAAGACCCGCTCAATGAGTATAAGTCGGAGGCGTTCGTCTACTTCGAAGAGATGATGACCCATATTCGCTCGGAGGTCTGCTCAGGCATCTTCCGTACCGCATCAAACCTTCAGGCTTTCCAGAGCATGTTGTCTCGTCTGTCGGCCAAGGTGAAGACAGATGGACCTGAAAACCAGGGATCACTTACCATGGCGCAAAAAGCCCAGGCTCCACGGCAGTCTGCTCCAAAAGTTCGCACCAACCGGGGAGAAGCTCCCGCAAAACCGGTCACTGTCACACGCAACACTCCAAAGGTTGGCCGTAACGATCCATGCCCCTGTGGTTGTGGCAAAAAACTCAAAAAGTGTCAGGACGTGTAAGCTGAATAGTCGCTGCTGATGGCAGACATTTACATCCTTACTCACGAGTTTCGCCCCTTTCTGGGAGGTGCGGGAATCGTCT
This sequence comes from Opitutales bacterium, assembly GCA_022361075.1. Taxonomy (GTDB): domain Bacteria; phylum Verrucomicrobiota; class Verrucomicrobiia; order Opitutales; family JAFGAQ01; genus JAKSBQ01. The sequence continues at coordinate 10,496 of JAKSBQ010000240.1, forward strand.
GTGAAAGGATCGCGTTGACCCTGTCCCGCATGGGTCAGTCAGTCGAAGTCTGGGCACCCACGTATTCCAGCGAAATCGCAAGACATGCTTCACTGGAGTATAGCGTTCGTTCGATTTCGTCACTGAAGGGCACCCGTAACCTGAGTTGCCTGATTGCGATCGCACGCACCATCATCAAACATCGAGCTGAACTTAAGAATGCCACACTCTACCTCGGCGAGCCGGGGCCAATTGCAGCCTTTTTTTATCTGGGCTTGTTCTCCGGGCGTTGGGCAAGACGTCAGGTAGCGACTCTTCACGGCAGCGAAATTGAGCGCTACCACAAAAGCCCGTTGAGCCGGTGGTTCTTTAAGCGCTTCATTCGCCAGATGGATGCACTGCATGTGCTTTCGACTTTTAATGAGAACAAGCTCCTTCGTCTTTTTCCTGATTGCCAAGGGAGACTGATCAGAGGCTTTGGAATGCATGTGAAGGGTGAGCAGTTACCTGAGTTTCATAAGGAAACATCGGAATCTGACAAAGTTCGCTTGCTCTGTGTAGGTCGCATCCATCCCCGTAAAGGACAACTTCCTTTGCTCGAGGCTGTGAAAGAGCTTCCCTCTCAGCTTCAAGAGAACCTGGAGGTCTATTTCGTCGGACAATGGATCAAGGATGCCTATCATCAACAGGTCGAAGCACTCGCAGATAAGCTCCAGGCAAAAGTCACGTTTACCGGTGGAGTTTCTGACGAGGAGCTTGAAAACCACTACCAACAAGCAGACATCTTTGCCCTCACCAGTATGCCTTATCGAAACAGCGTTGAAGGACTGGGTCTGGTCTACCTGGAGGCTGCCCGTTATGCGCTTCCGATTCTCGCGCATGACATCGGAGGAGTGACAGACGTCGTCAAAAACGGTGAAAATGGTTTCGTCTGCAACAGCAATAACCGCGATACTCTCACTCAATCTCTTAAAAAACTCATCCTCGACGCTGATTTGCGCTGCACCCTTGGTCAAAACGCCCGCCAACGCGTTGCAGCCTGCAGTTGGGAGTCTACAGTTAAATCCATTTTCCAAATCCATGACACGCATCTCGATTGAACTTGTTCCGAGATCTTACGAACAGCTCGAAAAAGAATGTCTGGAGCTCAGAGCTTTGTATCCGGATATTACAATGACCAACATTCCGGATCTGGTCCGCATGTCCATCCGCATTCAAGTCACTGACTACCTCTCAGACGTTATTACCTAAATAGATTAAATGACAAAACCCATCCTCCACCACATCCACGCCAAACTCTACCGCAACCACCTCACCGACGATCCCAACGACTACACCGCACGGGTCGACTCTGCAGGCTCGCGCGATGTGAGGCAGATCTGCCAGGCCGCCATCAGTCGAGGTGGTGCGGACGTCTCCGAAGATGCCCTTGAGCACTACACCAGGATCTTCCTCAAAGAGATGGCCTACCAACTCAGTAACGGCCACTCCGTAAACACCGACTACTTCCATGCCTCTCCCAAGATCCGCGGCACCTTCCACAACCCAAACGAAAGCTTCGATCCCGACAAACACCAACTCTATTTCCACTTCCAACAAGGCTCCCAGATGCACAAAACAATCGAAAACACCTCTGTCGAAATCGACGGCCTCGCTGCCGCCAGCACCCGAATCAGCCGCGTCGTCGACGTCTACACTCAATCCATCAACGATCAAATCACCCCCAACCACAACCTCCGCATCTCCGGCACCAAGCTCAAAATCGTCGGAGACGACCCCCGCAACGGCATCACCCTCATCCACACCACCACTGACCAACGCTTTGAAATCGAGGACCATGATATCATCGTGAACAATCCGAAAGAGCTCATCATCTTCACCCCGAATCTGCCCGCCGGTAGTTATCAGCTCGAAGTCACGACACAGTATACTACCACTTCAAGACTACTAAAGACTCCGAATATTGCCGTGTTTGAGAAGGTTCTTAAGGTCTTGTGAAGAGTTTATTATTACTCTATGCAGTATATGTAAATTGAATCGGTAGGATATTAATCATATCGGCTCATTCCCTCTCCCTCTATTGAAATTGAAAATCCTCAAAATATGAACAACGTTACAACTATGAAGAGTAATGGTACTCATGTAGTAACAAACCCGAACGGTGGATGGAGCGTTAAAAAATCTGGAGCGACTAAATCCAGTCGCAATTTTGTTACTCAAAGAGAAGCCATTGCTTACGCGCGAGATAAAGCAAAAAAATCCTCAGGAGAGCTCTATATTCACAGAACCGACGGAAGAATAAGAGAACGAAATTCCTACGGTAACGACCCATTTCCTCCCAAAGGGTAATAGTGAGTTTTGAGAAGAACGTTTTCATAAATTGTCCGTTTGATGACAATTACTGGGATCTATTCCGCCCACTGGTATTTACGATACTGAGGTTGGGATGTAATCCCAGATATGCTCTCGAAAGATCTGATTCATCAGAAGCACGAATTGCGAAAATCATCCAGATTATAAAGAAGTGTAAGTATGGGATTCACGATCTCTCCAGGTGTAAAGCCAAGAAAAAAGGTGAGCTATTTCGCCTAAACATGCCCCTTGAGCTTGGGTTGGATCTTGGAGCGAAAAATTACGGTACGCCCAAACTAACTACTAAAAAGATTCTAATCGTCGAAGAAGAGAGATATCGATTTCAGGCAGCGATATCTGACATCTCAAATTCAGATATTAAAGATCATAGAGGCGACCCAAGAAGAATATCAAAGATTGTAAGAGACTGGCTGGTGCAAGAAGCAGATGTAATACCTCTGGCTCCGATAAAAATTTGGTACCAGTTCACCGATTGTCTGGCTCAAATCTACGATGATCTCCGTCAGGAAGGCTATTCAAAGGAGGACATAGATGAATTTCCTGAACACGAATTGATTCAACGTATGACTCAATGGGTTAGAAATAAGTCTTGGGAAGATTTGTCTTAGAGCAGTCACTAGATGATACACAGTCTTTTAGATTATAATCCAACATGGATCATCCATTACCGCATAAAGGTATTATGCAATTCGGCATAGAGATATTATGCATTACTGCATAACTCAACACACTAACGTTAGTGTGTTGGGCGATAATGTTCAGGCAGGGCGGTGCGTCTCGCTCCGCCGTCATTGCCTCAAAGCCATTAGGATGAAACACGGCGGCGCGGGGACGCACCGCCCTACCTGTCGACATGAGAGGAGATTGCGGTTGATTCGCCAGGTAGTGCTATTAGTTTATAAAAATCAACCTCTTCCAATTATGCCTGATACCAATTTGCGTTTAATTAACTACCTTTTGATTGGAGGGCAATGCTCTGTCATTGCCGTTGTTCAGCCCAAATTAGACGCGGCAATGATCAGGCAGCTGCCGGACCCTCCATTTCCTGCTGCTAGAATGGGTAGTTTTTTAAACGCAATTATGCCTAAGATATTCGAACAAGACGGATTTCTTTTCTTCTTTTATACCGATTCATGTTCATGTGAAGTATGGAAGTGGTGAAGCTGTTTTCGATTTGGCAAATGAAATAACGCTGAGAGAGTCTATTGGATTAAAAATCAGAGAGTTGTCTAAGGCAGAGAAACATAAAGATCTTATCGTTCGTAAGTGGCATGAGCACATTGGTTGATAAAGCAAAGGTAGCATCTTACGCCAACGGCTATGTGACCGTAGTCATGGAAAGTGGTGTAGAGTTGAGATTTCCTATCAAGGGCAATTCTCGCTTGGAAAGAGGGACGGAAGCTGAATTGAATAAGCTAGAGCTCTCTCCTTTTGGGTTTCATTGGCCTGCTCTAGATGAAGACTTGTCCTTTCGTGGCATACACGAAGGAAACTATGGACAAAGGAGAAGCTGATTTTAGCTACAGTGGTGCACCGCACCGCCCTACCGGATTAGTGCTCGATCATGTCGGAGATGAGCTCTTTGTCGGTGCTGAAGCGCATGGAGATGAGTTTGGAGACGCCCTTTTCCTCCATAGTGACACCAAAAATACTGTCTGACGCTGCGATGGTGCGCTTGTTGTGTGAGACGATCAGGAATTGCGAGAAGCGTGTGAAGTCTTTGAGCATGTCCACAAAGCGGCCGATATTCGCGTCGTCGAGTGGGGCGTCGAGCTCGTCGAGCACACAAAACGGGCTCGGCTTAACGATGTAGATCGCAAAAAGCAGGGCGACGGCGGTCATCGTCTTTTGTCCACCACTGAGCAGGCTCAAATTCCGCAAACGAGTCCCTGGAGGACGCGCGATAATGTCGATGCCTGAGTCGAGCACATCTTCTGCATCGAGCAGCTTAAGGTCCGCTTCGCCTCCGCCGGTCAGGCGGTTGTAGGTGTCTTTAAAGTTAACTTTAATCTTTTCGAAAGTCTCCCTGAACATCTGCTCGGAGGTTTCATTGATCTCGTCGATCGCTTCCACAAGCTGGTTTTTGGAGTTCCACAGGTCATCACTTTGAGACTTGAGAAACTCGTAGCGTTCCTTGAGGTCCGCGTATTCCTCAATGGCGAGAGTGTTGACCGGCCCCATGGAGTTGATCTTCGTGCGCAGCTGCTGAATTTCCTCCTGAATCTCAGCCCAATCCACCGCATCCGTTTTTTCGAGTTCCTCTGCAGTAGGTTCTTTGTCTTTTGCTGCATCCTTGGCGATTTCGTCAAGATCTGCATCTTCGTCGAGATCGTCAATCACCACACGACTCAGGATTTTCTGACTAGCTCGCCATAGCTCCAGTCGCCAATCCACCGCTTCAAGGTTGAGATCATATTCCTCACGAACCCGTGCAGCGAGGTTCTTTGCATGAATGTCCTTCTCGGAGAGAGATAAGTGAATGGACTGCATCGACTCCTGGTCCGAGCGTTCTTTCTCCAACTGGGTCTGCAAAGAAGCTTCGATCTCGCTGATTTTTTCTTCAAAGACTCGATGCTCCTGCTCTTCTTTGTTGAGCTGAACGTTCGCTTGCTCCACTTGCTCGTCAAAATTCGCAGCCTGGGCAATGTCCTTTTCGATCTCATCTCTGAGTTTGAGAATGAGCTCGTTGGAATGAGTTTGTTCCTTGTTGTATTGTTCGGTACGACGCTCAAGCTCTTCTTTGCGACGGCGGTTATCAGCGATAGTCTGCTGATATTGTGTGAGCATCTGCTTCGCTTGTGAAAGAACAACCTTAGCGTCCGAAAGTGACGCCAAAATACCGTCCCGCTTACCTCGGAGTTCGACAAGCTCCTGCTCGCAACGATTGATCTGGACTTTGAACTCTTCGTTTTGCTGCTCGGTAAGCTCCAGCTTCTCCCTCACCTCAGCGAGCTGCCCCTCGGAATTGCTTCGGTCCGTTTCCAGGGTTTCCAGTTGTTTCTTCGCGTTTGCCAGGCGGGACTCGTCCGCTTTCAAAGTGCGCTCCAGACCAGACTTTTCGGTCTGAAAACTGGAGATCTCGCGTTCTATAGTCGCTAAAATATCACGGCTTTCTTCACGTGCTTCCTTTTTCTCATCAATGAGAGCCACGTGCGCATCGAGCTCCTCACTCTTGGCATGAAGAAGCTTCTCCTGATCCTCAATCTGTTGAGTGAGTTTACGAAGTTCATTTTGCCGCTGAAGGTAAGTGCCTGACTTCCCGCTGCTTTTTCCCACGTTTACGCAACCCTTGCGAGTGAGCAACTCCCCACTTTTAGTCGCGATGAGTTCGTAGTCAAAAGCGGGTTCAGCCTTCACGAATTCCAACGCCTGCTCAAGGGTATCGCAGTAAAAACAACCGTCTAAAATCGAACCCAGCACGTTATCAAAACTTGGTTTCACGGTTCGAACCAACTGCGCCGCCGGCTTCAAAACGTCTTTTGCCTTCGCGTTAGATTTTGAGGGATGCTGGATGCCCGGAACCAGGAAGCTTGCGCGGCCCAAATCTTTTTCACCTAAAAACTGGCTGATGTTACTGAGGCGGGTCGGGTTTTCGTAAACCATCGATTCCAGCAACGGGCCCAGAATCGTTTCCGCGAAGAGCTGATACTCAGGATCCACTTCAATGAACTTCGAAAGCACCTCCACTTCCTTTGCTTCGATCAAACCTTCCAACGATCCGTTGAGGATCGCCTTAGTTCCCGCGCTGAAGCCCTCCAGCTTCTTTTGAAGGTTATCCAGGATCGACGCCTCCGCAGCAAGATGAGTGTGTTGTTTTTCAATTTCACCAAACTCCTTTTGGAGCGTTTCCAAACCTTCTTCCAGTTTACGAATTTCACCCACCAAAATCTGATGAGCTTCGTTTCTTTCGAGTTTTTCCTGCTCTTTTTCCTGCAGCCGAACTTCTAACGAACGAGTCTGTTGGGTAATGGACTCAAGCTCCGTTTGACTGTTGTGGAAGGTTTCGAGCAACTCCTCGTGTTTGGTGTGGTAACTCTCAAGGTTTACCTCCAGTCGGGTCGACTGCGACCGAAGCTGCCCAAATTGATTTTCGAGCGCAGACTGTTGGGCTTTGGTATCTGAAAGTTCCTGTGTTTTTTCCCTGATTACCCCATCCAGAGTAGCAAGTTGTTTCTGCCACTCACTGTATTCAGTCTCAGCATTACTTACAGCAGAGTGCTGGGTGGTCATCTGCTCGTTGACTTCAGAGTCTTCACCCGAAATGGAAGACTCCTGATGTTTCAATTCGGTAAGCTCGTGCTCCAGTTGTTGGATGCGCTCAGAGAGGTGCTCAATTCGGTTGCGCTTGATCTGCTCCTGATTGGCGCAGTTCTCCTTGGCCGACTTCAGTGTAAAAATCCTGGAACGCAGCTCTTCGATCGACTGAAAAATATCTGCTTTAACCGTCTTACGTTGGGTGAGTTCCCTATTGAGATTCTCGATTGTGGTACGGATCTCTTTGAGTTTATTTTCCGCCTCAGCATGCTTCTCCCGAATGCCTTTAGACTCCGAGTTTAGGTCCGCAAATTGATTGGCATTCCACGCAATGTCGAGATGGTTGAGACGATGCTTTAAACGTTGAAAACGCACCGCTTTGCTCGCCTGGCGTTTGAGCGTGCCCATGCGTTTATTGATCTCCTCAATAATGTCGGTGACTCGGGTAAGGTTCTGTTCGACCAGATTTAACTTATTGAGCGCCTCTTTTCGTTGAGCTTTGTAACGAGTGATTCCAGCAGCTTCTTCAAAAATTGACCGTCGCTCCATCGGATTGGAGGAAAGGATTTGGTCGATCTGCCCCTGAAGTAAGAACGAATAAGACACCTGGCCCACCCCAGTATCCATAAAAAGATTCAGTATGTCCTTAAGACGGCATACTTTCCCGTTCAGAGAATACTCACTTCCAGCGTCACGGCTTACCTTTCGAGTGATTTCAACCTCGTGATACTGAGTGCCCAGCTCAGTTTCGCAATCTGAGAATAGCAGACTGACCTCACTGAATGGAAGCGGCTGACGCTGCTCACTACCCTGAAAAATGACATCATGCATCTTGGAACCGCGAAGGGCTTTTGCGCTTTGCTCTCCAAGTACCCAACGAATCGCATCCGCGATGTTACTCTTTCCGCAACCGTTAGGACCGACGATCGTCGTCATCCCAGGCTGTAAATCAAGACGTGTCGGATCCGCAAAACTCTTAAACCCATGGATGGTGATCGTCTTGAGAAACATTTACAGGAAAACTACTTAAAGGGTGATGATTTGGGATCGATTGCGTGACTACGTAAAGACCGAGCTAATAAGGTTCCAAGGACACCGACAAGTTTAAAAATCACGCAGAGATACGGGCGATCAGGGACCCTAGTGTCGGTGAACCCGGATCATCAATACGCCACCAATGACGAACATCACGAGGTTGGGAACCCACACTAAATACTCCGGGTGATATTTTGCGGGAAGATCCAACGAAGCCACCATGCTCACCAAAAAGTAATACACCAAGCCCAAACCCAACGCCAGCATTGCGTTCGCGTAAGTTTCCTTGCGACCCGTGCGAATTGCCAGTGGAACACCCACAACCGAAAGAGCCATGAGCGATGCCGCCAGAGAAAAATTGTTGCTGATCTGCACCCGGATCTGGCGTTTGAGCAGTTCCGGTTCTTTTTGATGTTGCTCAGGAATCGGAGCTTCCTCTCTTAAAAATGCCAACAGTTCCGGCAGGGCATACTCTGAAATTTCACGGTCCACCTCCGCCGCACCGAGGGAGTAACTGAGGGGAAGTTCCACGGGAAATTCCTCAAAATAGATGGTCGCAGCATCTAGCGGGTTGCTTTCGGATCCATTTTTTGGCCATCGTTCGGCGAGGCCTTTTTTTAGGGTAAGAATCAGGGTATCACGGTCTTTGTCGAATTCGACCTGTCCCTGCTCGGCCCGAATGAAAAGCGACGGCCGCTTGTCGTCATCCAGTTCCCAAAGCCAAAATCCTTCGAGTTCATCCCCTTTTTTGTCCTGAATGAACAACACATAACCCGGGAATTCTCTGCTGAGCACTCCCGTTTCGAAAAACCGGAGAGGATCGTCACGCAAGGCCTCGACCATCATGGTTTTATAGGTAGTTCGCGAGAGAGGAGCGATCCAGTTGTTGGTCACACAAGCAATCCCACTACCCAGAACTGCCAGCACAAAAACCGGAACCGCAATCCCCCAGATACTGCTGCCTGTGGCCTTCATGGCGGTGATCTCCCGACTGGACGATAGTCGACCCAATCCAATCAACACACCGGACAGGAACCCGAGAGGCAGCGAAAACGAGAACACGAAGGGAAAAAGTAATCCAAGCAATTGAAAGAAGGTAACAATCGAGATCCGTCCGTCAGCCAGACGGCTTGCGAGTTCTCTCAATACATTTCCAGCCACCAAAATGAGGCAAAAAAGAATCATGGCTCCCATCGTAGCCATGAACACCTCATTCATGATGTATCTGCGGAGAATCTTCACGTGTGAAATTTAGAAGGCCACTCAACCCTGGGCATAGCAACCCTAAACCAGAACCCATGATGCAGGGTCATTGTTCTCCGTAAACGAAAAAGCACCGCTCTGACCAAGAGCGATGCTTTAACAACTTAACAAACTACAAACTAGACTATAAACTAAAAAATTCTAAAACCTTGTATTGGCTTAGAGTGGTCTAGTGAGGATTCGTTCAAAAAAACTAAACTTTTTTATCAGAAAAATTTATGCCCCTTATTTTAAGCCGTTTTTTTGCGGTCTTTGTGGCAGTCAATAACGAGTTCCTTAATGATTTGTTCCTGTTCATAGGGATGCTCGATCATCCGGGAAAAGACGTCTACCAGTCGAATTTGATAGTCGATCAGTGTTTTCATCGGGATCGTTCGCGCAATGCTCATCAGCCGATTCATATACCATGGATTTTGGCCGAACGGATGGAATTCTGACTTTTTGGAAGGGTCGATAAAAAACTCACCGAACTTCGAAGCCGCCTTTGCCAAATCCGCCGCACTCAATTGGCGAGTATTCAGGTTGATAATCTGGCCGTCACCCAAAGATCGAAGAAGAATGAGTAAACGATTACGGTTTTGCAGGCTGGATATCAAGGGACGGGCATCACGGTTGGTGAAAAAATGCCTCTTCACTGCCTGGAGAGCTTGATCCAGATTGGGTTGATAAAAA
>JAKSBQ010000103.1 GCA_022361075.1 Opitutales bacterium
AGGAGGTCGAAGCCTCCCTTGAAGATGGGCCATCACAGCCTGCAACAAACGACAATGATGGCTTCACTCTAGTGACAAATCGCAGTGCCCGCAGGGCTAACAGTGCTGCTGTACAGCAGCACAACACGCACAGGGTGATATACACACCTGAACAGTTGAAGGCGATGCGTAAGCGTCGTGATGACTTCAATAAGTCGCGTGCGCTGAACTTAGCCACGCTTGACGCCATTGAGGCCAAGTGCCTCATTTCAGTGGTGCGCACAGGAGAGCGCACAGCGGAGACAGCTAGAGCTCTCAACAGAGCCGCTAGAGTGGCTGGTGCTGTCTATCAGGAGAAGAGGACAATGCAAGGGGATGTATTTGCAGTGGACCCCCAGATCAAGGTGGAGGCCATCAACAGCCTTTGCAACCAAGGCTATATGGCATTTGATGTCAGCCAGTACTGTGAATGGCTCAAGAAGTCAGAGCTGGACCAGCTAGCACTGATAGTGACAGTGCCCGAGGTGCCTGGAGAGAAAGCTACACAGCTGGCCAAGACTCTGGTCCAGCGGGACTCTGATTTGAACGTCAATTCAGTGATGTTCTACACCCTGCCAGCAGCTCCCTCAGAGGAGAACCCCAGCGGCAAGTGATATCGAATTCAGGCTATCTACAGCACTGTGGAGGCAGCGGTAGAGGCACGCAAGTGGCTGCTGGAGCAAGAATTTCAACCTTGGCGAGCACCGCCAGCGAGCGTGGAGGCGCACCGCCTGATCACTATGGGCCCCCTCACCTATCAATGGCTCTGCGACAGGGGATTTGACAGGTGGCTTATTTTGCAGCCTGACACCGATACGACTCGCTGGTCGCCCTGCCGCAAGCTGGTGACCTGTTCAGCAGAAGACTGGCAGGACCTGGTCAAGCTCCTGACCGACCACCACTACTTCGGTGGGGAGATGCCACTCCCAACAGGCTATGTGCCATCTGTGCGCTCCACGCAGCGTGGAAGGCCAAGACGCGCAAGCTCCAGACCAGCGGATCGCCCCAGGGCAAGGACAGCCCCGAATTCTGCAGCTGCACCCGCTGCTGGCCCGACGCCCACCGCTGGCCCAATGCCCGCCGCTGGCCTGACACCTGCTGCTGGCACAGCGCCGACCAGACATGTTGCACTTGGCAACATACGGCCCCGCACCCCCCAGCACCCTCTGGTGCATGCCCTGTGCCAGGAGAATGCCCAGCTGTGGCAGGTACAGACAGACCTCAAGGCGGAGATCACGGCCCTGAACACCCAACTGGAGGAGCAGAGGAACAACACCAAGCGCCTCCAAGACCAGCTGGACGAAGTCTTGGCACTTCTCCGCTCGGGTGCCATGCCTACCCCATCTACTACCGATGCCGCCACAGTGGACGCGCGCCTGAACCGGATGCAGGAGCAAATTTCGCACATCACGACCTTGTTGGGCACGCTGAGCTCGACGGCAGAGCGAAACCTGGCGGCGACCCTTGCCGCCGATGTAAACAAGAAGGCGTCCGCGCTAGGCACCTCGGCCAAGGCAACTG
>JAKSBQ010000081.1 GCA_022361075.1 Opitutales bacterium
AGCGCTCTGCATACCATAACATTCGGACATCGCAATGAGAAGCTCAAGACGCTGTGCGCTGTAATACCCACTCTAACTGCAACTGATTGACTGTTCCACAGGTCTGCAGTAGAGAGTCAATTAGCCGGCGAGCTCGACCTGTCCGTCCTTCCATCACTCGAAGAGCTGGACATCAGGCACACGCTAGTATCTGCCATCAAGGTGTCACCAGTCAATTCTGCACTGCATACCATGTGAGTGAGATCAATGTCACACCGCCACTAACTCAACAGTCAGATTGGCTGCGCACTGCTTGCTCAAGACGCTGGATTTAAGCCGCTTACGCAGGTTAGCACACCTCGACGTGAAACACAACCTCCTGGAGAAAGCCATATTTCCAACAAGTTTCCCCTTGGCCACAATCGACATTTCTCACAACATGATCACTGAAACCAACATCCTCACCCTGGAAACCCCACAATTCATCTTTGCCCAACACAACCGCATATCAATCAACACCCCCTCCTTCCAACTTCCAGCATTTGTCCAGGTTATCCGCTTGGATAACAACAACATCACTGGCGAGTTGAAGTGGAGCCCGGTACCGTTTTTGGAGTTTGCCACGCTGGTGAACAACTCCATGCGTGGTAGCCCGGCTGAGCCTGGACAGGGGAGATCATCAGATTCTGCTTTCGTGTTCTCGAACACCGAGTTCGAGACCATTCCGTCACAGAATGCCACATGCAGGAGGATTGTTCCTCGAATTGGGCGTATTGGCATCGTGGTGATAGTTGATTCGGACTATGCCGGCTACAGGTGAGGGATGATGCCGTGATTTTGACTGAATTGACTTGTGGTTTAGAGGGCACTGTTTGTGTTTTCCCGAGTTTTATGGCAGTCCGGCTGAAAATTCATGCCGCGAGTGTGCCGAGAATGGGCACTGTGATGGGGGTCCAGTCATGAGAGCCCGCCAGGTATTGTAGTACCACAATATCCATGCTTTTGCCTCCTACCACCTTGTCATTCCAGGGCTACTTCGGCTTTCCCAATCCCTGCAAGCCCACCACATTCGCTCGTTGCCTTCCTCAACGCCACTTCACTTCGTCAGCATGCGATCACAGTCGACATTGCACCCAAGAAGAAACCAATCAATTCGAGCCAGGTGGCGTCTGCGACACCACACGGTGCAATTACTCCAGTACGTATCACACGCGCGTGCTTCAATAAAAAAAAAAAAAAAA
>JAKSBQ010000107.1 GCA_022361075.1 Opitutales bacterium
TAGAAAAACCAATAGCGGAAAAGCGACCGAGAATAAGAGCGATTCCTAATCAACTTTTAAAGTTTCTTGTATTTCCAGACTTCACACTTAGCTGAAATCTATTTACAAGAAACTCTATGGAACAAAAACCTGTCGTTCTCATCATTCGCGACGGTTGGGGTGCAAACCACAATCCGGATCACGATTCATTTAATGCGGTCAAGCTAGCCAATACACCTGTTGCGGATCGGATTAGCAAAGAATTTCCCCGCACGGAAATCATGGCCTGTGGTCGCGACGTAGGCTTACCTGATGGTATCATGGGCAACAGTGAAGTCGGCCACCAGAATATCGGTGCCGGACGCATTGTGGACCAGGAGATCGTAAGAATCGACAAGGGTTTCGAAACTGAATCTGTGAAGGAAAACGCAGTATTTCTCAAGGCTGTCGAGAAAGCAACGTCTGGAGGAAAACTTCACTTGATGGGTATTACGTCCGACGCGGGTGTGCACGGAATGTTGGAGCATCTGTATGGGCTTGTGTCCACTGCCAAATCTTTGGGTGTCAAAGAGATCTATCTCCACGCATTCACCGATGGCCGCGATACTTCCCCCGAAAGCGGCCTTGGTTACATTCAGCAAATCGAAAAGAGATTTGAAGAACTCGGTGCAGGAAAAATTGCGACAGTAACCGGTCGCTATTGGGCTATGGACCGTGATCTTCGTTGGGACCGAGTTCAAACTGCCTACGATTGCATTACGGGCCGCGCTGCCTCAAGAACGGCTGTTTCAGCCACTGAAGCCATTCAAGGATATTACGATAACCCGACAGAACCAACGATGAAGGGCGATGAATTCGTTCCAGCCACGCAAATCACCGATTCAGATGGTAGTCCAGTTGCAGTTGTTGAACCAGGAGACGCCGTCATCTTTTACAATTTCCGCGGAGATCGCCCAAGAGAGCTGACCAGAGCTTTCATCGAAGATGGTTTTGATGGCTTTGATCGCGGTGAAAAACTCGACATCTTTTACGCAACGATGACCGAGTATCAAAAAGGCCTTTGCCCGAACATCATCTTCACCAAACCTCCTAAGATGGAGGCAATTCTTGGTCAGTTGATCAGCGAAAAAGGGATTCCACAGTTCCGTTGTGCGGAGACCGAGAAATTTCCACACGTAACCTTCTTTTTTAACGATTATCGGGAAGAACCTTTTCCACTGGAAGATCGTGAGATCGTGCCAAGCCCAAAGGACGTTTCCACTTATGACCAAAAGCCCGAAATGTCAGCAGAAGGTGTCTGTGAGGCATCGAAGAAAGCGATCTTGTCTGGCAAATATGGATTGGTCGTCGTGAATTTTGCGAATCCGGACATGGTGGGTCATACCGGATCCATTCCTGCAGTGATTCAAGCCTGTGAGTTTGTGGACGCTAAAGTTGGTGAGCTTTTGGAGGCGACTAAACAAAAGGGAGGATCAGCGCTTGTAACGGCTGATCATGGTAACTCCGATCAGATGTTCGATACTGAAACAAAGGGTCCGCACACTTCTCATACTTTGAATCCTGTTGAAGTGGTGATCGTTGGTGAAGAGTTCAAAGGTAAACAAACCAAAGACTCTGGGCGTTTGGCAGATATCGCGCCCACCCTACTTCGCATGATGGGGTTTGAAAAACCAGAAGCAATGACTGGTGATTGTCTCATTCTGGATTAACGGTTTAGCCCCGATAACCGGTGTGTGAATAAAGTAAAGCAAAAGGGCCTTCGGTTAAGAAAACCGAAGGCCCTTTTGTTCTCACTTATAACCTGAATAGAATCAGGATCAGCAATGGTTTTGTTAAAAAACGGTAAATGCAACAAAATTGTAACATTTCTAAACATTTTTGTTACACCTAAGTTACGTTTGTTTCAATCAGGTTAAGATCATAGAAACACTCCTATTGCACATTGACCCCCGAAAAGGCCTGTGAGTAAGTTGCGAATAACTTAACAAAGGCTGTAAATGAGTTTAGAAGTCGAGTGCAAAAATAAGCTACATTTTAAGACGGTTATTTTATCTGACCTGCATTTAGGTTCCCCCTACTGCCAACTCGAAAAAATCATCCATTTCCTCCACTCGATCACAACCGAAACTTTGATCCTGAACGGGGATTTCATCGACGGTTGGAGTCTGGCTAGAAAAGGTGGTTGGAGCAATCGTTGCACAAGAGTCGTCAAGATCATACTCGACAAGGCAAAGGACGAGGGAACGCGAGTTATTTATGTTCGGGGTAACCATGATGATTTTCTGGACAAGATTCTGCCAGTTGCTTTAAGCGAGTTCGAAATTGTTTCTGAATTCGAATACGAAACCAGGGAGGGTTCCTACCTCGTTACGCACGGTGACGGTTTCGATTCGGTAACATCTAACCACAAATGGTTAGCGGTGATCGGAGACGTGGGGTACCAAATTATGATGAAGAGCAATGCGCTTTATAACCGCTTACAGCCCAAATATGGATGGCCTGAGTTCTCTATTTCCAAATGGACAAAAGCTAAGGTAAAATCGGCGGTGGCTTTCGTTGATCAATACGAAGACCAACTTCAAGAACTGGCCCTGTGCAGGAATTTTGCAGGCATCATTTGCGGACATATCCATACACCAGCGGACAAGCGTATTGGCAGATTTCATTATCTAAATTCCGGGGATTGGGTAGAGTCGAACACAGCAATTGTGGAGCACTTTGAGGGAGGTTTTGAAGTAATTGACTTCCCGACTTTCCTCAAATGGAAGAAAAGCGCTGGAAAGGACATCACCATCGCAAAAAAACCAGGGAAGGATCGGTCATTGGATATGGATCTCGCTTCCAGCTAATTTTATCACTTCGTCCTTACTAACGATTCGCCGCTCTGACAAGTTCTCAAGAATCAGAAGAGTCGATTCGTTCGAAGGTTTGCTTCCCAAATTGAATTTCATCTGAAAGAGTGATCTACACCAACTGGTTCAAATTCTGAATGTAAGAACGCTGCTGAGCGATCATCACAAAAGAAAAAGGCTGCGGAGAAATCCGCAGCCTTTTTAAAATAGGTTTTATCAGTGAAAATTACTACTACTTTTCTTCTTCAGGATGCGCCACTTGGTTATACATGCTGTGCAACCTTCTTGCGTAAGTCATCGAACGAGACTCGTAATTAATGTCGTATTTAATTTCGATGCTTAGCTTTTCTAGCTCTGCCTGGCGATCAAGCGCTGCTTGTTTTGCTGCCTCAGCAGATGCGAGCTGCCTTTTCAATGAAGCCAGCTCTTGACGTGATTTGGAAAGTGTTTGCTCAAGGCTTGCCATTGCTCCGCTTGCAGATCCACCGGATACTGCCACCGCTTGACTTAGTGTTTGGCCTAGAGATGCTTGTCGATCCTCAACCTCAGTTATTGACGATTCAAGGTCAGCGATCATGGCCGCAACTTCTGCAGCATCAATGGTTCCATCAGACCTTGCGATCATGCTCTTAAGACCGTTCAAAATAGCTCTTTGCTTTTGAGTGGATTGTTTGAGATCAGCAAGAGATTGTCCGACTGAAGACGAAGGTGAGTATTCTCCACTGCCAAGTAAGTCGTTTGAAAGGCCAGTTACGCTCTTCTCAGTGTCGACCAAATCATTTTCAAAAGCTTTGATTAGCTCATTGAGTTCAGCGCTATTGAGAGAACCTCCTGACTGTTCCAAAAGAGCCTTGATCGCTTGAATCCCGCGTTGTTGAGATTGAACAGAACCCTGAATCTCGGAAAGACTGCGTTTAGCCGCCAGATTTTCTCGAACTACTGGACCTGAACCTAGTGCTGCTCGGAGTGCTGCTTCTTTTTGCTCAGCAGCGGTAATGCTTTCCTCTAGAGATGCGATTTGAGTATTCAACTCTTCGGCCTTCGCTTCAGCAGTAGCTTTTGCTTCTTCCTCTTCTTCAAGCTTGGTTTCGAGTTCGGCGATCATAGCCGCCTTCTCTTCAGCTTCTTGAGCGGCTTCTTCTGCCGCGAGTTTCATCGCCTCTTCAGTTTTAGTAAGCTGGTCTTGTAACTCAGCTGCTTGAGCTGCGTTTTCCTCAGCCTCTTTTTGAGCTTCATCAAGGAAACCCTTAAGTTCTAATTCTCTTTGTTCCGCTACCTCTTTATCCGCTTGAGCTTGGCTTTTGGTTTTGAGCCAACTGTAGATGGAGAAACCCGCCACGCCGATAAGAACGATGCCGATAATTAGGGGAACGACCGCAATGCCTCGCTTACTATTCATAACAACCTATTTAATTAAGAACCAAATGCTTAATGCAAGGCCACATTTTATCGGATTTACGGTTTTGACTGTCAATGGCAAATGCCTATGTTCCAGCATTTAATAGATCCTAAAACTATCGTTTCATCCTAAGATCATATGAAAACCTTCCCTAGTGTCTTATTTGTTTGCACCGGAAATATTTGCAGATCCCCAACTGCTGAAATTATTTGGAGCAGAAAATTGAAAGACTTAGGGTTTAAAAAGCTCCCAAAATTCGATTCAGCAGGAACAACAGCTTATCACGTCGGAGAAGCTCCTGATTACCGAATGCAAAGAGCTCTTCGAGGTGCTGGTTACCAACCTTTTGGTCGATCGAGGCTAGTTCATCAAACAGACATTCAAGAATTCGACCTGGTCATTGGGATGTCGAATAGTCACATCCGCCATATGCGACAAACTTTTGCTGACTATGCAAAGCTACTCCATCGACTAAATCTATTTAGTGAACTTTGTGATCTGAATGAAGTTACTGATATACCGGATCCTTACTACGGCGGTGAAGATGGCTTCATAAATGTAGTAAGATTGATCGAAAACGGCTGTGATAATCTCATTCGAAAAATCAAGATGGATCAAATTTGATCAAAGTATTGACAAGCGAAGCCTTACTGATTTTTCTCCTACCTTTGATCTCAATGCCAGGGTAGCTCAGTTGGTTAGAGCGTGGGACTCATAAGCCCGAGGTCGTGGGTTCGATCCCCACCTCTGGTACCATTTTTCGAGATTAAACTTCTCTCAGCTGAAGGTCCATTGGAGCCTCATCTAATTTCTTGTTGAAATCAGATAGGACCGACTTGAGCTTGGAAATCTCTTCAGACTCTTTGAGAGGAATCTCCATTTCACCGCTGGACTCCAACATTCCCAATACATTCCCTACGGTCAAAGAGTCGGTACTTCGTCCTGGCAGAAACGAAGCCTCCTTTTGATCATTCTGGATTCGAACCAACACTTCAGCTTCAACTAATTCATGGAAGATATCTTGCAGTAAGCGAAAGGGAATACCTGTATTTTCCCTTACCAGTTCTTCTGATACTGCTCCGGTGCCCTTATCAAATTCCTTGGCAACTACGTTCACAACCCTCAAAGCCAGAAGCTTTTTGAAAAGTTGACTTGCGTTTTCTCCTTCGTCTTCGGATTCGTAGGTTTTTACATTTTGGAAGGCAAAAGAGATCTCGGCTCCGAAAAGCATGATCTGCCAACTGATCTGTAGCCAAAACAAAAACAAAGGTAACGCTGCGAAACTACCATAAACGGCGCTGTTACTCATCATCCCTGCCATCACGTTGATGTAAAGCAGCTGAAAGAACTGAAAGATGCTTCCGCCTGCTACTCCTCCAACAAAGCCGGCAAATAAATTCACTCTCGTGTTGGGGATGACGATGTAGATGAACGAGAACAGAAGCCACAACACCAGGAATGGGGTGAACTTTGCCAGAAATAAAATAAATGGCCTAACAATACCGAGCAACTCAACCTTCGTGGCCATTTCTTGAATTTGATCGACGATGTAAACGTTCAAACTACTGGCCACGATCATTAAGACCGGACAGACCACCATGATGGCAAGGTAGTCGCTGAATTTTCTCACCCAGGTCCGGTGCGCGTGCACTCCCCAGATCCCATTAAGAGACACTTCGATGTTACCAAGCAAACGTATGACTGTAAAAAAGAGAATCGCAACGCCAATACCTGCGATTAACCCTCCGGAGGTGTTATCTAACATCTTCTTGGAAAAATCCATGATGTAGGTGATCACCTCTTCCTGACCTTGGATTTGTGCAGAGATCTGATCCTCTAATAACTGCTCTAAACCAAATCCCTGGGCAATTCCGAACGCCATAGCGAAGAGCGGA
>JAKSBQ010000393.1 GCA_022361075.1 Opitutales bacterium
TATCCTATTTTTTTGAACTTATTCTGATGATACCTTTCAATTACGATGACATCATTGATTAAGCGTGCTATTTCAGGAGTTTTGGTGGGTAGCGGTCTGGTGTCGGGATTTCTCGCAACTGTCTGTGCTATCCTAATCTGATGGGGGCGAAAATCAAAAGCCATGATAAATGAGTCGGTATCCTTTCCATCAGCCCCTCCATGGGCTATACCTTTAAGTGTTCCCATGATAATGATACTACCGGTTGCTGTTATTTCCCCGCCAGGGTTTACATCTCCATGTAATATTACATTGCCCTGGTAATTTTTTTTCTGCCCGTTTCTGATACTGCCATGCACAAAGTGATTTATTCCCTTGAGCTCAGAAGGCAAAACTCCACTGATTTCTGTCCTTGAAATATTAGTACTATCTACACTGGTTGGTTCCTTGTGAGGACAACTTGGTATCAACCCGTGTTCTTTACACAGGGTTTCCAGTTCTGTACGTTGTTCCACTGTAAAATCTCTTCCCCGGGGTTTGAGAAAAAAGTGGGCTCCTTGAAAAAAACCTGTGGCTGATTCAAATTTTTGGATGAGGCAATTTTTTAATTCTTCTAATTCATGGTATGTATTTAAAGATATGATCAGGCCGTCTTTAGAGCCCTTAATGCTGACAATGTCTTCTGCCATGAGCTATCATCCTTTGTCATAGATTATTCTATTCAATTACTAACAAATTTCGCCATTATAGGAGATATTCCTGCTTTATTTCTTATTTTTCTGCCTCTTTCTAAAGTAACCTTTTATAGGTTACAATAGAGCTTGAGACTGGAGGGGGAAAGATGAAAGTTTATGCCCTGGCAGATTTACATTTATCCTTTAGAGAAAAATTTGCAGTTAATAATTTGGATAAAATCAAAACAGCCAAACCTATGGACAAGTTTGGAGATAACTGGATAAAACACTATTTAAAAATTTGGTGGAACTGGTCTACTACTGTTAAAGACGAAGATATTGTTCTGGTTCCAGGGGACATTTCCTGGGCACTGAGACTAGAAGAAGCACTGTGGGATCTGGATTTTATCGAGAAATTACCTGGCAGGAAGATACTGGGAAAAGGAAATCATGATTACTGGTGGAAAAAAAAAAAAAAAATTTCTGAAGTTATATCAGACAAGATAGACATTTTACAAAATAA
>JAKSBQ010000433.1 GCA_022361075.1 Opitutales bacterium
AGGATAGAAGCGTTATCGCTAATCGGGACAAGATGGGCCAAGATGAGGTAAGTCCATCTTCCCTCTCCGAGGACCGAACGCGGAATGAGGAGTCTAAGAGCGGGACGCTCGCACCACCTTTGCGAGGAGGAGCGAGTAGCTCTGTAGACGACGAACGAGTGTTTACGATACGAGCCGCGACGACAAGCACGGATCTCGAAATCCGATGCGACACGACGACTGCCCAACACATCAACACGATGACCGACTTCGAAAAACACATAGAGAGAGTGTTGGAGGAGTTCAAAGATTGTTTCGAAGTGGAATTACCGCCGCGACTGCCACCGCCGGGACGAAATCAATTTGGAATACGAATTGACCGCGATGCACCGCCGCCCAACCTTCCGGTATACCGCCTGTCCCCTCTCGATTGGGAGGAGGTCAACAGGCAGGTGAAGAACATGCTCGAATGGGGACTTATCAACCCATCGACAAGCGAGTATGGTGCACCAGTGATCCTGGTGAAGAAACAAGACAGTGGGAAGAGGATGTGCATCGACTATCGCGCTTTAAATCGAATCACAACCACTGACAACTACCCTTTGCCAATGGCCCAATACCATGGCAGTCGTCTCGGCCAATCTCTCGGCATATGTGCGTGCAGACAAAAAATTTTGCCACATACGCCTGCGCTGTGGGCCAGCCCAGCAGACAGCAGCTGCCCTGACATGGCTGCATGACAACAAAGTGGATGTCCATGTGGACTGCACCAGTAATTTAGAGGCACATCGTCTCTGCACACAGGCGAGGATAGAAGTGTTATTACTAATTGAGACAAGATGGGCAAAGATGAGATATGTTCATCTTCTCCCTCTGAAGACTGAATGCAGAACAAGGAGTCTAGGAGTGAAACACTTGCACCACCTTTGCAAGGAGGAGCAAGTAGCTCTGCAGACGATGAACGAGTGTTTATGATGCGAGCCGCGACAACAAGTGTGGATCTTGAAATTTGATGCGACGCGACAACTGCCCAACACATCAACACAACAACCGACTTCGAAACACACATCGAAAGAGTGTTGAAGGAGTTTAAAGATTGTTTTGAAGTGGAATTACCGCCACAACTGCCACCGCTGGGACGA
>JAKSBQ010000262.1 GCA_022361075.1 Opitutales bacterium
AACCTTTTTACCATTTTTGATGAACCCGTGTTTACTTTCTTTCGATTTCTCTTTGCTCAATGGAAACTCGACTTTGTTTTTATAAGTCTCCCATTCAGACCCACGAGCCACCAATTGTTTTCGCACGGGTGAACGTTGGTAAAGCTTATCGTGGATGCGTTTCATCTCATCCACAGGAATTTTACTCACCTTTCGGTCAAATGTAAGCCAACCGTTCTGCTCCTGGCGCATATCGGTCAACTGCGTATAAATCGCACCTGACAAACCAAAATGCTGCTCGAGCTTTAATACATCGATGAAGCGCTCGTAGTGAGCAATCTGACCTTCAACACTGTAAACGGGACGCTTGGTATCGCTAACCCAGTCGTTGTCCGAGGCGGTCTGGATGGGTCGCATCCGACCACGTCGATCTTTTTCAGGGATCTGCCCGTTCGGTAATTCGACTGGTTTCAGGTTTGGGAGCGGTTCCCAGTTATTGCCAAAAACCGGCACGCCAAACCCACCTGTTTCTCCTAAAACAACTGCCCGATTCGGTTCACGCTCGGGCACGGTGATCGAGGGGAAACGAGAGTAATCGTGAATGTCCCGAATATCTGCGAGGTTATAAACATCCGTCCAGCCACTTGCCGCTGATACGATATGATGAGGCAAAAGCTCCTCCGCCCATTTTACAACCGCCTCAGTGTCGTGTTGCCCCCATGCCTCGTTAAACACGATCCACTTCACCACTGATGGATGGTTGTTGAGTGAATCCATCAGCTTCACCTGCTCCTCTTTCCAGTATTCGGAGGCTTCTCTTGAAATCTGATCCTCAGCGAAACGTTTGTTACAGATAAAGTCCTGCCAGACCATTAAACCTAGACGATCACAGTGATAGTACCAACGATCAGAATTCTTCTTGATGTGCATGCGCACCATGTTGCAACCGATCGACTTTAGATACTCGAGCTCGAACAATAGTGCTTCCTCCGTCGGCGGCGTGAACACTGTAAGAGGCCAATAACCTTGATCGAGAGGACCAAAATGAAACATCGCTTTGCCATTCAAGGTGATCTGCGGTCCGTGCAAAGATTTGTCGATTGCAATGTCTCGCAAACCTACGTAACTAACCACATCATCGAGAACTTTGCCTTTGTGAACGATCTTAATTCCAAGATCGTATAGATACGGGTTATCCGGAGACCAGGCCTTTGGATCGGGAACTTCGATCACAAATTGGAGCTTCCTACCCATCACCGACGTCACAACTTTGCCATCATCCATGACATCGATCTCGACAACAGCATTTTTGGGAAGCTTTTGAGATAAATCCAGACTCAGCTCCACCGTCGCTTTTTCGTAGCTTCCTTCAACTTTTAGCCTGTTAATCGAACACTCGGCTCTCGGCTCTAGCCAGACGGTCTGCCAAATTCCGCTGCTGTCTTCATAAGCTTCATCACGAGTCCTGCCTTGTTTGCCCGCAGACACATACATTTTCTGACCGAGATGATCCCAGACCCGAACCACGATTTCCTGTTTTTTTCCTTCAACGAGGTAGTCTGTGATATCAAAAGAAAAAGGAGTATAGCCACCTCGATGACTTCCAACTTCCTTGCCGTTAACGTAGAGCACGGTTTCCCAATCTGAAGCTTCGAAATGGATCCATGTCCGTTGCTCACACCACCCGGCAGGTATTTCGATGGTGCGACGATACCACATCCACTCCTCTGGCTTTATTTTTCGATTCACCCCGGACAACTCGGATTCGAAACAAAACGGAACTAATATCTGCCCGTCCCACTCCGAAGGTGCATCAACTGCGGCCTCAGTGACTGCATACTGCCAATAACCGTTAAGATTTTGCCATTCAGTTCTGACTAACTGCGGCCGTGGATACTCTGGTAAGACGTTTTCAACGTCTACCTTCGAGTCCCACGGAGTTTGAATGGGAGCAGGAACAATCTCCTGTGCATTCAGCTGGTAGAGCAAGACTGCAAGAAGGGTTAGTACAATGTGTATTTTTCTCATAAATTCGTTCTAAAAATTCACTTCACGCTTATCACCAATCTTCGATAATCCGTTAAAGTTACATGATCGTCTGAAGCCATCTCCTGCTTATGATCTCTGACTTCAAGGATGATGTGGATTTCGTCTCCAAATTTAGCATCATCCGGTATCGTTACAGTCGTCATTTCAGCGGTAGGATCCTTCATATTCATTTTCCCCGGATAAGTTCCCGCTTCTTCATAACACCACCAGTTAAAGGTTAAATCATCGCCATCTGGATCATAACTTCCGGCAGCATTAAGCTCTATAATTTCGCCAGGTGGAGCACTCCGTCTTAGGATTCGATTTGTAGCATCACCATTTAAATAAGCCACTGGATTGTGGTTCGCATTTGCATACTCCTCCACACACCAATCCATTCTCGCTCTGAAATCGTTCCACATCGCCCTCCTGAAACGCCAAACCGGGACTTTTAAACTGGTAAACGTTTCACCATGAACAGGGTCGGTCCATGTTTCGATTTCAGAATCAGCCTCGTAGACATAAAAATCCTGAAATTCGGTTTCAGCAGGAACTAATAAAGCTCCCTGGAATTCCGTTCCATTCACAATTTCCTTATGACGGGACATCACATTCTTATGCTTTTGTTTGGACACACGACCGCTCCAGCCACCCCACCACATATTCCAGGGATCACACAAACCATGATTTGCCAGCCCGATCCATGGAATAGTCCCTCCTCCTTCCATGGTAGCTGTGCCCTCAACTCGATCGGGAAAACGTTCTCCTAAAGCTCCATGATTATTCTGAACATGAACGGCTGACCATTGGTGTTGCCCTTGAGGTGTGCGAGGGTAAGGCTCCCAGCAATAGGGACCTTGTGGTTGGTTTAGTGCCCTAGTCTTTGCTCCGCCATACGCGTAGGTCTGGTGATTGCTTCGATACCAAGTGATTTCAGGATAATGCTTTGCGATCCAGGCACCTGAGTTATCTTGAGCTCCATTTTCATAAACGCAGACACGTCCAATCATCACTTTTTTGTCGGAATCAGAAATCGATTCATCATCACTCAAATCAATCAATGCTTGAGCCAACGTATTCGAGCCCGCATTCACTACAATGTAGAGCTTACCTTTTGTGAGGTTGCCTTTGATGGATTGTAAGATGAGCTCGCTCCCTTCTGTTGACTTACCTTTACCAGTGCCAGCAATACCATACTCCAGTGTTCCAGATTTAACGATACTGTGCAGATACTCTGCTTTCGGCCAGCCATCAGCATGTAGAGTTAAGTTGTCTCTCACTTTTGCATATTCCGCTATCAATTCGTGGAAAAGATGTGGATGCAGCCTGTTTCTGTAGGCCCCATTTTTTCGATCGGGATTCATGTATTTTCCTGAGACCACAATCAACCCTTCCAAATGGAACTCATTGCAATACATGAGCATGTGAGTCATTTGCTGCTCCTCATCAGGCTCGTTGCCCATATCCGCTAAGATAATAGTTCTGGCTTTCCGGCCGTAGACCATCGAAATCCCCAACAAAAACAACAGCACAGCGAATATTTTTGGATCACTCATCAGATATCCGTACAACTAAACCTGCCTCAATATTCTCAACCCATGCGGACAGGATAATTCGGCGACCACCACTGATAAAGCCCTGACTTGCAGATCTTCCCGTCGCTTCCCGGTACAACTGATCGAGATCCAGGCTAAATATTCTGCCATCCCATATCTGTTTTCTGAAAATCAGGCTGGGAAGTATCTTAGAATCCCCTTTCCCAAAACCCCAAGGGATATAGTCAGCAGTATAGGCAGGAACTTCTGGAAAGTGATCTCCGGCTAATACAATAGCCGTATCATATGCCTTACTTTCTTCATTATAAAAATCGATTCGAAGCGCACATATGCATTCCGGATCTGCATGTTTCCAATCAAGATCTGCAACGTTCAAATCAACTTCCAAGTTTAGAGCTTTAGAGCCATTCTTAAATTCGGCACCTACCAGTCCGCGCTTTACCCGTTGGTTCAACAAATACGAAGCCTGAACTGACCCGGAAGCATCCGAAATATCGTCGATTCCTGCAAACAATGTCCAGTTCCGGGTATCAAAATACCCCCAGCTCGGATCGACCCCTCCCTCACCATTTCTAGCGGTCCACTGCCACGTTTTCATAAATCTGGCACCAGTCGGTCCGACATTATGGAGCTCGTGATCCATAATCACATCGGATTCATCCTGATCGGGATCCATGCGCTCGAGTTTCAGCATGGCAATAGAAGCTCTGGGAAGCGAAATATTCTCGAAAGTGTATTGCTTGAGAAGGTTGTGACCGGTGACGATTTTTGGGTAACCCTCCACAAGATATTCATCAAATCCATAATCTCCGCCACTGCGCTGTGATGACATCGGAGCTTCTATGTCTTCGTTGCTCATGACATACAATGAAGCTTTGGCCTTCGTCCAGAATTCAGGGGTATTGGCAAACGTAAAATTGACGTCATGTGTTCCCTCACCAGATTCATCTCTCCAAAGAATGGCCGCTTGTCGGGAATCCTGGCTAACCGAAGATAGAACATGCATGTCATTCGGAAATCGCCCAGAAATTTTGGTACGGGATTGAGGCATGTTTTGGTAAAACCGAAAAACATGAAATGGCGGGTAGAACATACTACCATTTCCAGACTCAAAATATTTCCCATAAATAAAATTAATGTATCCTACATCCGGTGACCGCAAAAACTGTTCAAAATTGCTGAGCATACGAACAACAGCTAACATCGACCCCTTATATTCAGGCATATGGTCACGAATTCCAAACTCATTGCACATAACCGGAACCGCCATCCAATTCGGATCATCGTGGAATAAACTTCGACTAGGCTCTAAAATGGTTTCAATAAAACGATCATCACCAGGTAGGTTCCAACGAGAATGACTGCCAATATAGTCAGGCACGTATTCAGCGGGTTTGGTATCAATCAATTCCCGAATCGTTCTGAAATAAGTCGTCATCGCGTGCTTTTGAGTATGCGGTTGGGCCGCTGCGACCAAAAATTCATTACGATCCCCGTACTCCTCAAGCAGCAAACCCATGGTTCTTTCATACCATTCAAAAAAGGTGGTGGCTTGAATTACATCTCCTTGCTCTTTTTCACCCTTTTTGATCACAAGATTATGGAAAGCCGGCAAATTTTTCATAAATGCAATTCCATCCACACATCCGTCGCCTAATCCCAGAGTATTCAGATTTGCATCATTGTTTGCCTCATGCCCTATCCCAAAAACGAATGGGTAAGGAAACTCGTGTTTTGCATCAATCAAAGCCTCTAAATGCTGATGATAAAGCAACGAATGCTCACTGTACAATTCCCAGTTCCATAGATTTTCACTTTGTGAACTGATCCTGTAGAACTGTGCCGCTAAATGCTCATAAGGGCCTTGTAGATTGGCCCCACCAACTGCACCATGACGACTAGCTTCTTCAAGCAATTTTGAGAGCCCGGCACTCCTTTCATAAAGCGGATTCCCGCGTAAGTCCCAGCCCTTCCATGTACGTATTAATCGCTTGTCGTTATTACGCGAATTTCTAACCTTCAGCAGCTCATACACGTTCTCAAGATGCATCTCTGAAGCTCCTACATAGGAGACTCCAAACTGTGACTTTTGCAGAGGAAAGCTATCTATTTTGCTGTAATCCGCTGATATTTCATAGCTTGCTCCCAAACTCATCGATACCAACGAACCGACAAAAATAATATTTAGAAACGTTTTCACACTAAACAATTACCTCACAGCTGACTAGCTGCTTCTCCATCCTAAAATTAATGCATTGAGATAGTTTAATAACCGGGAGAAGAGCGACGCCATTCGCTGGACGTCAGCTAGCAAACCAAACGTCACTCTCAAGACCCCGGCCTAGACTAAAAGTTGAGACGAACGCTCAAAGTCGTGCGAGTGGGGGCAACCACTCGCGCTCGCCATAGGTTGCCGTCAATCTCACGCTTCACGCTCAGATACTCGTTTTGCTGAAGCATGTCTCGAATGTTGAGTTGAAGGCTAAGGTTTTGCTTCTTATCGCCAAACCAATCGACCTTCGTTTTATATCCCATCAACAAATCAAGTTCACGTGTGATTTCGCCGCGGTATAGGTTTCCGTTAACATCTGCCCCGATTACTGGAGCACCTGAGTAACGAACTCCACCACCCAGGAAAGCACCTTTGAGCAAACCATCTTTGAAATCGTAACGAGTGAAGAGACGTAACTGCAGATCACGATCACCAATCGATTTTTTGTTTAAGAGAGCCGTTTGCTCAGCGAACCATTCGTCATACTGCGCTATTTCACCAGCGATCGTTCTAGGAGCACCATTAAACTCTCCATCAGTTTCAATCGTAGAATCATAACTCTCCCACTCTGGGCGTAAATCCTCTATCACTTGTTTGGTTACTTTGAGATTATCGCTTTCTACAGTTTCCATAGAAGTGAAATTCATCGTAATCCTTAAATTGTCCAAAGGATTAGCAGTCATGTTCAGCTCCCACCCCTTCGATGTGCGATCCCTCAGGTCATGTCCACTACCAAACACTCTCCTGCTGTCTGCTTCAGAGTCAGTCATGATGCCCTGATCAACAAGTGCATCAAGAATACGATCATTTCTCGTCGCTACGTTCGATCCCGCACCGACTGCATTGTTCTCATCAACCGACGAGTTTTCAAAGTAAGCCACACGCACATAGAAGCGATTATCGAGGAAATTAAAAATCGCACCGTAATCGTTGCTTTGTCCTTTTTTGATAGGTTGTAATGCGTTGTCAGGCATCAAGAGAGCCGACGCTCCCGGAATTGTGAAATTTTCAGAATCGTTATAAATCAAACTCATCCAGTCCGTCACCTTGTAAACTAGACCGTAAGACAAATTGTCAGCGCTCAATTCACGAGTTACCGGATCAGCCCATCCCTTAACTCCGTTTTCGTCGCGATCCTCATTTGCCGAACTTAGAGACCTTGCGCTGTTAGTCACTTTATCATGTCTGAAGCCCACAGTCGCTACCAAACGATCGTCCAAGAAGAAACTCTGAGTAGAGATTTGATAAGATGTATTCTCACGACTATCATCCTCAATCGCCCATGGTACCCAAGCACGTTGATACGTCACAGGATCCGAACCATTATTGAGCTTCACCGAAACTTCATTAGGAATATCCCTCCAATCTGGAATGCGAAAATCCGCTGCACCAGCAGTAGGATCCACATAATGACGAACATATAGCTTATTTCGGTTATGCTCAGCTCTTACATTAAACGGTGCTCCTGAGAGAACCATGTTGTGTCGAGGACGATAACGATCCAACTCGTAGCGTGACCAAAGGCCAGCAACATTGTGCCTCCCTAACCATCTGTTTCCGGTATCAACTGTGTAAGATGCAGTTAGACGGTAATCGTTCTGCTCCTGGTAAAACGCACGCGTTACCCAAGTGGTATCGTAATACAGTTGTCCGGTGTAAGGGTTTGCATCTCCATCACGAAATGTAGGTGACGGCTCACCCGTTATATATGCTGAATGCCAATTTGCATCATACCCAAGTTGATCTTCACTTTGATAATTGTAAGCGAGTTCCACGAACAAGTTCTCAATCAATTCGGTCTCAGCAGTGAGAGTGAAAATCTCAAAATCCACGTCTGAGTAGTTACCTGGCCCACCCCAGTAACCATCAAATGGCACCAAGCTGGTATCGGTAAGAACCATACGATGAGGACTTCCTGGCTCATTAGAAGTTCCTGCGATACTGTAGACCGATTGCTGGAAGTTGCGGAATGATCCATCGTTGTCGATGAAAGTCACACGCTGATTGTTATTTCGCCGCCCGATACCGACACCGGTATTTGCAGAGTTAAAGGACGTCGCAGTGGGTCTTCCGTTGTCAACCCATCGTGAGATACTATCGATTGGAACATTGTTACGCTGGTGTGAGGACTCCATGTCCCCTTTCTCATACTCCGCACGAATAGTCAGATTTTCCAGAGCGTGATAGGTGCTTGTGAGATGGATACGCTGATTATCTTTAAACTCATGTGGACGCCATCCATTGCCGTCTTCGATCAACCCATTAAAGCGAACCGCAAATTTATCATTTAGCGTAAGATTGTAGTCAAGGTGGACACGGATGCGGTCGTGATCACCAACATCGGTAGCAAGATTTAAGGAACCGAAATTACCTGTATTCATCGCACGTTTGGTGGAGGCATTTAAGATACCTCCAGCTCCACCCAAGCCAAACAGAATTGAATTCGGGCCTCTGGACTGATCAAAACGACCCGTGTTGTAGGTATCAGGCGCGATGAAAGTATCAAAGAAGTTTCGGGTTCTGGAACCTGCCATACCTCTCAAACGGAATGCAAAACCAGCATCAACGATATTGATCCCCTGCACTTGAGCAGATTGCTCGCTGAGATCAAACACCGCTGTCGACGAATAAACCATCAAGTCCTCTTCCGTAAATGCTGCAAGGTCGCCGATTAACTCGGGTGTAAACACCTCAACTGCGTTCGCAATATCGGTTAATTTCGCATTCAAGCGACTACCCGCGAGTGTGTTATTTGCGAGATAACCAATGTCGTCAGTCGTATCTACGATAAACGGTGATAACTCGTAAATATCTTGATCTGCTTCTTCCTGCGCCGGTAAAGCGACGGGCGTCGCAACTGGCAGCATAGCCAGTAGGAATTTTAAGAAACCTTTTTTTGGTTTTAATTTCATGTCTGTCTCTTCGGTTGTTTTTGGGTTTTCCAGACTCACCGATTTCCTACGAATCGCGATTACCCCCGACTCTTTGTGTCGGGAAACGGTGAGCGGAGTATCTGCCAGCATGACCTCGAACAACTCCATCGGTGTATACCATCCCGAGACCGCCTGGGTTTGAACTCCCTTGACCACATCTGCGGAGTAAATGATCTCGATCCCTGCTTTCTGAGCTACCTCTTTCAAGGTAAATACAGCTTCTCCGGCTGGAATCTCGTACCGATGTTTTCCATCGTTCGCTGACAGTTTTGGCAACGTCGCGAAGGACAACATGAAAACTGTACAAAGCACGACCCGGGCAGCAAAAAGCCTCATATATTTGCGCGCGGGGTGTCGCTTGAACGGCATTCCAAATCATTAGATTTTGTCCTCCACGCTTTCAAGACGTTTGTCATCTCGAATCTTAGCCAAAACAAAATTCGGATTCTGAAGGAGAACGTTTGTTCGAAACGCAAACTGATGTTTTTTGAGAAAAGCTTCGTGGATCCTCCGTTCATCTCTCCAATTTCGATCTGTGGCAACCATAGGCATCAAACACCATGCTTAACGGCATTAAAAGAAGCACCTCCTCGCAAAACGGGGCATAACCCTCATTTTGTCGCCGTTAATCGTACTCTCCGGTTGCGCAACAACGAAAAACACCACGGGCAAAAGGCAGAATAACTGGGACTACTTCCCACATCGAGGATTGCCAATGATGAAAATGAAATGGGCAACTGAGCTTAAATTCACCTACCAGTCAATAAGCCTTTCTAAACTACCCAAGTAGCCACACTTTTACGTCAGTACGTTCATCGATTTCGTGCAGTCATTGAAATAAATGCTCCGTTCCGAAGCGTATGACATCCATAACCCCTGTCCACTCTGAGTCGGTTTCAGTCTCAACGGAAGCAAACAAGCGCATCGAATTGATCGACATGCTCAGAGGCTTTGCCCTCGTCGGAATTCTGCTGCTCCACCACATGGGGCACTTCAATATGTTTGTCCCACCAGACCAGCCGATTGGACCATTTTCGCCAGAGTTTGACAAAGAGGTCGCCCGATTGATGCGACTTATCTTCCTCGGTAAGGCCTATTGCTTATTTTCATTCCTGTTCGGATACAGTTTCTGGATTCAATTCAGAAATCAACAAAGCCGAGGTTACGATTTCGGCCCGCGCTTCGCTTGGAGGATGGTGCTTTTGTTTCTCTTAGGTAACATCCACATGATTTATTACCGTGGAGACATTCTAGCCTTCTACGCGATGCTTTCTTTCCCACTCATCCTGACCAGAAAGTGGCCGACCTGGATCGTTTTTTCTGTTGCGGCCCTATTGATCTCCAACCCCTACTTCATTGTTCGTCTCATTTATCACCTCCACAATCCTGATGTGGCTCTCGTGAAACATACTTTTGGTAACTTCTTCCCAGAGATCAAAAAACTCATGATCAATGGTCCTTTCTGGGAGCTTTCATGGGTAAATCTCACGAAAGGAAGAATTTCGATTCTTGAATGGAACTGGTATCAGGGACGAGTTTTTCAAACGGCAGCGCTCTTCCTTTTCGGAATGGTTGCCGCAAGAATAAACCTATTTTCAAAGACCAGCGCAAAGACTTGGTTCGTGGTTTTCATAGTCAGTTTCTTGATCCTGTTGCCACTACACTTCGTATTGGAAAATTACGGTCTTTGGTCGGAACCAGGGAAGTTTCGAAACCTTACTCGCGGTTTACTCGGACCCAATCGATCTCTGATTCAAATGATCATGATGACTTCGCTGCTCTGCCTCGCATGGAATGTGCGACCTCTCAGAAACGCGCTTCAAGTGTTGGTACCGTTCGGAAAGATGAGCCTCACCAACTACATGCTGATGGGCTTGATCGGTGTGTTTCTCTATCAAGGAGTTGGTCTTGGGCTGTATCGCTATCTGGGATCAACGCTCTCGCTACTAGTCGCACTGATTTTGACAGTTTTACACATCATTGGGTCGACGCTTTGGCTGAAGCGTTTCAAGCAAGGTCCACTCGAATACCTGTGGAAGAAGCTTACCTGGATCAGTCTCAATAAAAAGACTTAACCCTTTGAGAGTTTCACCCGATCTTCGGCCACATACTCTGCCTGAATGCCCATGCTGAACTCCAGAAGATCAATAAAATGATCCACACTTGAAGATCTGAGAGAAATCACGATCAATGCATCCTCAAGTTCGGGATCCGCGATCTCAATTTGCACGTGATTCCGCATGTTAAAATCGTTCACCACCTGCCAGAGTGGAGTGGAGTCGTATTCAAACATTTTGGGCTTCCAATTCAGCCTTTGCTCCAATTCCTGAATACTGGCTTTCTGGACTTCCTTCACTGGCTCTGAATCCTCGATCGAGATTACGGCCATTTCTCCAACGGTAAGCTCAGTCACGACTGTTTCAGCAACAAGGCTTCCGTCTCGAGACTCATCGGAATCGACTTCCTCAGACGCCACTTGAATCGTGCCTTCGGTCACCAACACTTCGACCTCGTCCTGTTCGATCCTGACG
This sequence comes from Opitutales bacterium, assembly GCA_022361075.1. GTDB lineage: Bacteria > Verrucomicrobiota > Verrucomicrobiia > Opitutales > JAFGAQ01 > JAKSBQ01. Next base: position 11,300 of record JAKSBQ010000262.1, read on the forward strand.
TTGAACGCAGTTCCAACAGCTCTCACTTTTACTCCCTGTGCCTCGACAACAAAGGGTCGTTTCGGGTCTTCTGCTACCTCGAAATATGCTTCGTTGGCCAGGAGAGTCACGTACCGCTCAGTCTCCGAATAATTGATGAAAATCTCAGAACCTCCATTGAGCTCAACGGTCGAGCCATCTGGCAATTTCTCAGAATCATAATCATCCGCCACAACCGAACGCTCAAACTCCATACCCTCTTTTGGTAAAGATTTGAGAATCAGGACCGAACCCAAAGTTATCAGCAGAGCTGCGGCTGCAGCACTGTACCAGGACACCCCCTTCCACCAAAACGATCGGTTCTGAGTTTGCAACAAGTCCATGTTGGGCACATCACTGTGCTCCGGAACCCAAAGAGAGAGATTATTCATCCTTTCCCAAAGTTTTTTAGCAGCAGCAAACTCATCTGAATGCCGACTATCGGCCCCCATCCAGA
>JAKSBQ010000121.1 GCA_022361075.1 Opitutales bacterium
GATGTTTCCGTGACCAGTGGTAAGAGCAACCTCCTCGAAGCTGTCCGCGTGATCTTTTCGCTCGACAAAGTGGCTGATGGATACCCCTCGTTTGAGATCGCCAGTGCGTTTATAGGAACTCCAAACCATCGCAATGCGATCCTCATCTTCGACTGGAAGTGGCTTCCAGAAAACAAGCTCCAGTAACCAGAGTGTCAGCAACACTCCTCCCATGCAAATTCCGAGCATCAGCCATAGCAGCCATCCCATTTTTTGCTTCCTGAATTTCCTCAATCCGTAAACGAGGTCTCTGACAAAATCATTGATGATCTGTATTCCCCAGTTATCGCGGCACTTTTCCTTGAGATTTTCAGCGTTCCCGAAGCGTTTTTGTGCCATTGATAGTGCTTCAGTTTCAGAATATCCCTCACTGATGAAATCTTCCTTAAGGTGGTGAATGTGGTGTTGAATTTCTAGTTCGAGATCGGATTGTTTTTGTGAGTATCCGATCAGGGTGCGAAGTCGATTCAGCAGTTGGTTCAGTTTTCTCATCTGATACCCCTCTATGCAGTTGTTAAAATGAGTTCGACTGCTGCTGAGTATTCTCTCCAACCTTTGGTCTGTTCTTCAAGTTGATCGATGCCTGCTTTGGAAAGGGTGTAAATCTTAACCGGTCGTTTATCTCCTTCTGACTTCCACTCCGATTTTACCAGTGCCTGATCTTCCAGGCGGTGGAGCGCAGGGTAGAGCGAGCCTTGTTGCACCTTGAGGACATCTTCGCTGATCTGTTCAATACGCCTTGCGATTCCATAGCCGTGTCTTGGACCAGCTGAGAGGATGCGAAGAATGAGCAAATCGAGGGTTCCTTGGAGTAAATCTTTGGGTTTCTTTTTCATATTTAGGTAGAATGTCTACCTATGCATTTCTAAGACTATGTAGAATGTCAACCTATATTTGGAGTCTGTCATTTTCTTCCAATGAAAACAGTGACGAAACTTGCATTTACCTGAATGCCTACACAACAAGGCATTCGGCTGCGCCAGGAAGCTCTTTAGATTTTGAGGTTCTTCCGCCTGGATTTATTCAGTTCTCAGAGCTGATGATGGATTAATACAAACCGCTTTTTGTGCTGCTATTCTCGCTGCCAAGGCAACTGTTCCAAAAACTGCCAGGAGCACCACAAGATACGTGAGCAGATCAAATCGGGATACCTCGAAAAGAAGCGAGCTCACATAAGCTGAGGCTAGAACCGTGACAACCAAACCGACAAAAATCCCTCCGGAAGCGAACTTAAACCAATGAGACATGGATCTCCAAATAATCGATTTTGAGGGTTCGCCCAATGCTAAACGAATGCCGATTTCACGCGTCCGCGAGCTTATGGTGTGGTAGATATTAACAAAGAGACCGGATATGCTCAGTAGAATAACGATACCTGACAGGACCGAGATCAGAATCATCAGGTTTTTGTGGTCGTGAAAATGTCGGGCACGAGATTCAATCATTGTTTCTGGCCAAACCAAACCGAGTTTAGGATCAATCTCGTCTACTGTTTTCCTCATCATCAATTGGAATTGTTTCAAACTCTCCGCATTTTTGGTGCGTATCACGAAACCATTTGAAAAGGGTAGCGATCTTTGAGCGTTCAGATAGATCCTCCCGGGCGTGTGCTCTTCCGAAGTCAGACTGCTGGTCCTCATCGCCTTGACGACTCCCACGATGTTAACCCAGTCCAGTTCTCTCGTTTCCGGATTTCGTCGAATTGCGATGCGTTTTCCGGCAGGATTTTGACCTCGGAAGTGTGCTTCTGCGATTCTGCTGTCAATCACTGCTACCGGCATTTGGTTGATAGCTTCGTTCGCTGAAATGCCGCGACCCTGAATAAATGGAACGTTTAGAGTTTCAAAAATATCACCGTAAATCCGGTCTGCTGTGCATCTAAAGACCGTCTCAGGTTTTTCAGGTTCATAGATCCCTTCAATATAAAGGTCGCGGTCTTCTCCCCAAAGGAATTTCAGTGGTATCCATTGGCAGACTCCAACACTCTCCACAACGGGTAGTCGACTCAGTCGTTCATATAGATCTCTCACCGTTACCCGTTTTTCGTCTGGAGTATAAGTATCGTTAGGTAGTCTGATGGCGGCACTAAAGACACGATCAACCTGCAACCCGGGATTGATGTTTATTTTGTTGTGTAAACTTCTGAAGAGAAGCGACGCCAAGATCATAAAAACGACACAAACGGCTATCTGTACAACCAGCAAAGAGCCTTTGTAAAACCCCATTACTCCTGATGAACCTGTGCGCTGATCCCCCGATTGCATCATCCCACGCAGATCTTTGCGCCATATTATGGGTGCCGCTGAAATAGTAGTAATGATCAGAGCTAAAATGAAGGAAATCGCAAAACCAATCGCGATAAATTTCGCGTCGAATTCGAATTGAGGTTCATTCACGAACAAATCGAAATAGCCGTTTGCTCGCAGTAAATCAAACCCCACATAGGTGAACGGAATGGCCAGCAACATTCCAAATAGGATGAGGAGCACTACTTCCGACAAAAATAAACGCATCATTCTCAATCTCGATGCTCCCAGAGCCATGCATGTTGATATTTCACCCATGAGGCTTATGTTTTTCCCTAATATTAACGTCGCAATGTTGGCGCAACCTACAGACAACAGGGCCAGCATTCCAATTTGAAGATACCAAACCACATCAATACCTCGCCTCATACGATCCTGGCGAAGACTGGTCACATGGGTCTTATGTTGAAAACGTTCGGATATTCGTTGGAAATTTGGGTATTTTTGGGCGTTGTTCTCATTGATTCTCCTGAGCTCCTGTTCCAAGTCCCTCGCGGTGTAGCCTGCTTTCAAACGGGCAAAACAACCCATTCTGACCCGGCTCCTTAGTTCATCATTCAAACTTTCTTGTGAAATGACTAAAGGGCGGTAAACACCTGTAATAAGTAGATTCTGAGGATTGGATTTCTGCGGAATTTGGAATCCACGTGGCATCACCCCAACGATCTCATATTGAACGTGGTCTATAAAAAGTGTCTTACCGACAATGTTGGGATCGCTATCAAAAAACCTTTCCCAAAAGTCATGTTTCAAGATGGCTACTTGATTGTTTCCCCCTTCAAACGCATCGGAATCTACAAACAGCCTTCCCAATCGGGGTTGAATACCAAAGACATGCAACAAAGACGGGGTTAACGAGGTTACTTGTCGGTAAATAGTGCGAATACTCCCTTCATCGAAACTGATGTTACACCAGGTTTCATTATGAATCCCAATATTTTCAATAAGTTCAGATTGTTCCTTTCTTTCGACGTAAAAACTCGGGCTCGTCCTCAATGAGTTGTTGGGATTCGGTCGGTTGAAAGAGTCGTAAATCCGAACAGTTTGCTCGGGATTATTGGATATTTGCGTATCGAAATGGAAGTAATTGAGAAGGCTCAGAACAATAAAATTGGCACTGATACAGACCATCAAAGTCACTACCACCATCAGGGAAATCAGCTTATTATTCGTGATTTTTCTCCAGCAGTAGCGAAGATCCTGGATACTCTCCGTGACCATTCGCATCCCCCAACTATCGCGGCATTCTTCTTCTAGAAATTCTGTATTACCGAACTCTCGTAATGCGGCCTTTCGGGCTTCCTGTTCGGTCATCCCATCTTTGAGGTTTTCTTTGATGCAATGAGAAAGGTGGAATTCCATCTCTTTTCGAAGCTCTTCATTTTTGCGATTGTTTCTGAAGAGAGAATCGAATTTCAGCTTGAAGAGCTTATACCAGCTACTCATGAGATCGACTCTTTGAGGGTTAAGACAGCTTCCATCGCCTGCGTAAAACTTGTCCAATGCTGCTTTTCTTCTTCGAGCTGAAGGCGACCTTTATCGGTCAAAGAGTAAAATTTGGCACTCCTTCCTGCTTCCGACACTCCCCATTCAGCTTCGATCCAGCCGCGGTTTTCCAGTCGATGAAGAGCAGGGTAGAGGGAACCTTGTTTTAGGATTAATCTTTCACTGGAAACGATCTGGATGCGTTTGGAGATATCCCAACCATGCAGTTTTTCAGTCGCAAGTACCTTTAGAATAAGCAGGTCCAACGTTCCTTGGAGGAGTTCTTTTCTGATTTTTTTCATATTGTCGATAGGCTACAATAAGGATGGCTTGTTGTAGTCTGTCAACAATAATGGCGTTAACTACGAACCCATGCGGTTCCGATACTTACTCGTAGCGTTTCGATTTTCGAAAAATGGGTTGCTGCAGCAAAGATTTAACTCACAGATGATGTGTTATCCCTATTTTAGTTAGGGAAGGGCTTGACATCTTTCCCTAATCAAAATAGGGGAAAGATTGTGAGCAAGATCAATTTATTACAAGGCAACCTGGAGATGATGATTTTGAGGATCTTAAGTGAGGAGTCACAACATGGTTGGGGTATTACTCAGAAAATTCATCTTTTGTCAGAAGAAGCACTCAAAATAGAGGAGGGATCACTTTATCTAGCGCTTTCTCGCATGCAACGTAAAGGATGGTTGAAGTCCAAGTGGGGCAAATCAGAAAATAATCGCAAAGCGAAATTCTATGAGTTAACCCAGTCAGGGCGGAAGCAGTTGGAGAAACAGCAAAGTGCCTGGGAGCAGTTATGTGCTGTTATCGAATCAGTAATGAGGCGGCAAAGGACGAGTGATGGGCAAAGTGAGTAGTGATATGCAAACCCATTTTAACATTCACAGGAGCTTTGTGGTATGAATCGATTTCGTATTTTTATTTCGCGTTTTTTGGCTCTTTTTGATGGTTCCAGATTAGAACGAGACATGGTGGAAGAGATTGATTCTCACCTTGAGTTTGAGATTGATCGCAACATCGCAAATGGAATGTCCTCATCAGAGGCTCATAAGGCTGCGAAACGTGCGTTTGGTGGTACCGAGCAAATTCAGGAAATGGAGCGTGATGTGCGATCATTTAGATGGGTGGAAGATTTTATCAGGGATACGCGATATGGTTGGCGTTCCTTGCTCAGGACACCCAGTTTTGCCATCGTATCAGTATTTTCGTTAGCAGTAGCAATTGGTGTGAATTGTGTCGCATTCACTCTTTTCAAGGGAATGTTTCTACATACTCAGGGTTCAACTGATCCAGAAAGGATCATGAATGTATACAATCGGAATGCTGTCGGGGAACCGAAATACCGGGCGTTTTCTTACGCTGAGTTTAGCGCGCTTGAAAATATGAAAAGCGTTTTTAATAACGTCTCTTCATTTCAGTTATCGTCAGTTGGGGTTGCTAATCGAATGGATGCAGATATGCAGCGAAGGCTGTCTTATATTGTTTCGGAAAACTATTTTAAAGTGTTTGGGGTGCAACCAACTGCAGGACGTTTTTTTTCGGAAGAAGAATCTCAGCCAGAAGCTGGAATACCGGTAGTTGTGGTGAGCCCTGCTTTATGGGAAAGTCTGACTGGATCTCCAGAATTCAAAACATGCGACATCTATATTAATGGTTTACCATGGACTATCATCGGTGTTGCCCCAGAGGGTTTTAGTGGGGGTAATGCGTTAGTCGGCCCAGATCTTTCGATTCCGTTGGGGATGGCATCGAAGGTTCATCAGGCTTTCAGTAACAAACAAGCCGTTATTGATCTTAGGGATTCTCGAAATTGTAGTTTGTACATTCAATCCAGTCTTCGTCCTGATGTATCCTTAAAACAAGCGAGAGCAAAAATAGCACTTCTTGCTGCTAATCTCCCCCCTGTTCCGGGAGCAAAAGTAGAAGAACAGCAACGTATGTTAGAGATAGAGAAGTTTTCTCGTTTTTCCATATCAACTGAACCTACATCGGACGGACCTCTTGTCTATTTTGGGCTAACTTTGCTGCTCATGGCAGGTGTTGTTCTACTTGTGGCCTGTCTGAACTTGGCTAATTTGTTTCAGGCAAGAACCACGGATCGTCTTGATGAATTTGCTCTGCGACTTGCCTTAGGCGCAACGAAAACTCGTGTTGCACGCATGGTGCAAACAGAGGGACTATTGGTCGCTATATTTGGAGGTGCTGGAGGTATGTTACTGAGCAATATTGCGAATAGCCTTTTACTTCATGCACTCCACAATAGCTCCGGATTCGCTTCACTTGGATTCAGGGTAACTCTTGATACTTCCATCGATCTACGTGTGGTTTTTGCTACGTTGATTTTTAGTTTTATTGCGGCCTTTCTTTTCAGTTCTGCGTCGTCACGAAAGCTTTTTAAGATGGCAGACAAAGGTGAGCTTCTCATCGGTGATAAACATTCGACAACTGAGGGATGGAATCGGATCTTTTCAGGTAGAAATATCTTACTCATGTCTCAGCTGGCGTTAGCTGTAGCTTTGGTTTTTTGTTCTGGATTGTTTTATCGAGCAACCCATGCTGTAGCACGATTCGATCCGGGATTTGATCCCGAAGGTGATGTTGTTGCCGAGCTCGACTATAAACTGAAAAATTGGGAAAATCCTCAAATTCATGCCTCAATAATTGATCTTCAAGATCAATTGCAGTCTCACCCAGGAATTGCTCAGATCAGTCTCGCGTCGCAATTGCCATTCGGTGGAGTTCGGCAGCATACGAAAGTTGTCGAGTTTGGTCAGAATGTTGGTGATCAAAAGATGCAAGTTCGTGGACTATGGACATCCATCTCTTCCGGCTATTTCAGTACCTTGGGTGTGCAATTGTTGGCTGGACGGAATTTTACGGACGATGAATGGCGAATCGGAACTGGCCGAAAGGTTGTGATTATCGATGAGAAGGTAGCTGAATCACTTTTTGGAGAAAGCAATCCTGTGGGACGATTTATCATTGAGAATGATCCTGATGATCCATTTGAAGTGGTGGGTGTTATCTCAGCTCATTGGGACACCCTGTTTTCGAGTGGCCCACCCAAACGGCTTTTTTTTCCGTTCGCTCAGCGTCCGGTGGATCATGTATTTTTTCATATTCGTAAAGACCCCCTGCACAAAGATATTTCTAACGAATGGATCGAAACACTGCGTACTCAGTATTTTGGTAGAAACTCCCGCATTCCCCTAGTACAACTGCTCAACTATGAGGGATTTTTAGGTGATACCATTGAGGTTTGGTCGATCAGATTAGTTGCCGTTCTTTTCGGAGTATTTGGTCTTGTGAGCTTGGTTCTGGCAATTGTTGGAGTATACGGTGTAAAAGTCTACATGGTTGCCAAGAGAACATGGGAGTTTGGTATTCGGATTGCATTGGGCGCAAAGTCCAGCCAATTGCTTTACCTGGTATTGGGTCAGGGAGCAGTCCATTTGGCGATAGGTCTAGTAATCGGAATTTTACTTGCGTTGGGATTTGGCAGATTGCTATCTGGAATGCTTCTACGTGTATCCCCTAATGATCCTTTGGTTTTATTGGCAACGATAGTGCCTCTTGCTTTCGTATCAATGCTAGCTTGTTATCTTCCTGCTCGTCGTGCACTGAAGATCGATCCCATGGTTTCGTTGCGTTCTGAATAAGTGTCCGTTTTCTCTGAATGCATAGCCATTCAGCATAACACTTGCATCGTTCCTTATTAAATATCTATTTCACTCGTACCTAAGTGTATCGATGGGGGAAATGCGCGTAGCGCGGTTTGCGGGGAGGAATGATGCTACGCCGCTGATGGTGAGGACGAAACACAGCACAGCTGCAAAAATTGTCGGATCGAGTGTATTGATGTCTTTTACGAGCGGATTTATCTTCCAGGAAATGGCTGAAGAGATGGCGAATCCGATGAGAAGTCCAGGTAGGATAAACTTCACACATTGCTTCAAGACTAGTCTCAAGATGTCTTTTTTCGAAGAACCTATTGCCATGCGAATTCCAAACTCGCGGGTTTGTTCTTCAACAATGTGGCTAATCAATGCGAAGAGTCCGATCCCGCTGAGAAAGAGAGCGATTCCTGCAAAAAATAAGGTAACGATCATTGGGATTCGATAGATCGAAGTCGCCAATTCGAAGTTTTCATTGAATGTCTTAAATGACAAGCCGACCGTGGGATCAAATGCTTTGAGCCTATTTTCAAGAATAGGGATTAGCTTCTTCACATCACCTTTTGCATGGACCAAATATTTTGTAGAATATCGCTCAATGTCCCACTGACTGGATGGCAGATAAATCGCATAATCCCGCCAAGGTATGAAAAAAGGTCGGTCTTGAACGACTTCGGCTATTCCAATGATTTTTAGATCATGATCCCGATAGGTGAGGTATTTGCCTAAGGGGGTTTTACCGTCAAAATACTTTTCCACTAAATCTTCGCTGATGATGGCGACTTTTTCGGTATTTCGTGTATCAGTTTCCTTGAAATCTCTCCCTGTAAGCAAGCTCGTGCCTACTGTTTTGAAATAACCCGGATGAGTCAGGATTTGTAGCGCATTGGCTTTTCGGTCATCTTCCGTGTAGTGGTAGTCCTGCACCGAAAATCGGGCTACTTTAACGGAGTCGATCGAAATGGGAGCGCGACTGGCAGCTGAAACGGATGAGACATCGGGCATTTGTCTGATGTGATCGATCACGCCTTTTTCATAGGGAAGAACGGAGTGATAGTAAGCTTCTGCCCCATCTTCAAATCGTTTGAAGGTTTGCCAGATTTTGACCGCAACTCGTCCGTTGCGCTCGAATCCGACATTCTTTTCTAGAGCTGTTTTGAGATTTAGCGCGAAGATTCCTGTTGCTACAAGCAAAAGGATGGATAGGGAAATTTGGACAGTTACAAAAGCTCCATTCATCCGATGTCTGGACCTGTTTACTGTCGATGTCGGGCTTCCTGATCTGATTGCTGAAAGCAGGTTTTCTCGGATTTGACTGAACCGAGTTAATAGGCCTGTTCCCAGAGCAAATGCGAGTGTCGTAATGATCGTGGTTTTGAAAGTATTCGTATCCAGCCCCCACTCGTCGACCCATTGAAATTTATCCAGATAAAGAAATTCGGAAGCGGAAAAGTTGAATTTGATCACGAGCAAACTCATGAAACCTCCGATCAAAAATAGGAGGAGAACTTCGGTCATCATTTGTTTGGAAAGGCGAAACTTTGATGCGCCAAGTGACCTGCGGGTGGCAATTTCCTGACTGCGAGCATAGTTTCGGATTAAGACTATCCCGCCGATATTTAGACATCCGATAGTGAGCACCAGGAATGTGACGGCATTGATTGAGTAAAAGGCGATTTGAACCTGTGGCAGGGCTTGAAGGATCGATTGATTGATATGAATCGCTTTGAATTTTAAGTCTTTTCGTTTCTGGTCACCTGCAGGTGGTGGGTTTTCTGCCTGATACTGCTGAAAAAGATTCGTGATGTTTTGGTTTGCCTGTTTCAGGCTAATGCCAGGCTTAAGTTTTGCGATGGATGCGAAACTATTTTTAGCGTTCGGAGACGGGTCAATTTCATCATACACTTTTGGAATCCAGGCGTCTGACTCTCCGTAGAGAAGGAAAAAGCTATCCGGAGCGACACCGATGATGCGAAAGGATTCATCATTTATCAGAACATTAGAGCCGATCAGGTTCGTTTCTTTGCCTCCAAGATCCTTCCAGAGTTTCTCACTAAGCACTGTAAGATGTTCATCTCCTCGTTCCACTTCAACTTTGGTAAAGAAGCGACCTTCCTTGGGACGAATGCCTACAACATCCCAGATCTCGGGGCTGATTTGATCAATCGCGATGTAACGAGTCGAATCACCCATTTGAAAGTCTTGATAGGCTACGCCAACGAGTCCGATGTTTTCGAAGGATTGGTTGTGTTTCTTCAGGAATTGATAAGAGGGAATGGATAGGTGGCTGACTGCTGAAAAATCTTTTCCACTTATGCCTACTCTAACAATTCGATCTTCCTCATGATATTCGTAAGGGTTACTCACAATCCTTTGGACCATTTTTACTGCTGTCGTATTGGCTCCAATGCACAACGCTAGGGTGATCACGATTACCAATGAACCTGTTTTGTGCTTTGTTATTTGTCTTAAACCGTACCTTACATCTCTGAAGAAATCATTGATAAGTCTTGTTCCCCAACTGTCCCTGCACTCATCTTTGAAACGTTCGGTAGAGCCAAATTCTTTTCTCGCTAATTTTCGGGCTTCATCGGGCTCTATTCCGTTTTCGATTTTCTCCTGGATGGACATTTCAAGATGAAATGCCATTTCATCATCCATGATTTGTTCCTGGCGATTACTTGAGAAGAGCACTTTGAAGCGAGCAGAAAGGTCTTTTAGTAAGTGCATTTTAAGATCTTATTCTGTTCTCAGGACCTGAAGGAATTTGAGACTTTTGATGCTTTTCGTAGACAAAACGGTTGTGGCATAAACGATTGTAAGGATGAAAAGGGTCGTCAGGCCCAACACTGTTGGATCCTTTGGATCAACTTCATACAAGAAGTTCCGAAAACGATGACTGATGATTAAAGTGCTAATCATCGCACAAGCTATTGAGATGGTTGCTGTCTTTACCCAGTAGATTACGACCGTGTCTCTGGCCCTGAGAATGCTTTCGCCGAGGGCAATTCGAATACCCACTTCTTTCTGTTGTAGAGAGATGATATATCTGATTACCCCGAACAGCCCGAGAGAACTAAGAATCAGAGCGATCCCTCCTACACTTGAGATCATAAACAAGAGGTTCCGTTGGGTTCGGTAGTTCCTAATCAGAATTGTGTCCATCCATTCTTTCCTGAAAACAGCAACCTTAGGATCAAGTTTCTGAAATTCGTCTCTGATAGATTTCAGAAGATCGACTGTGGGCAGTTGGCTTTTGACTAGCACTGTTGCGAAAGGTGGAATTTGGTTGTAGTAGTGCCGGTAAAGTGTTCCAAAGCCTTTAGGGTGTATCAGGTTGTCTCTCCTGATGTAAGAAACGACACCAATTATTTCGAGCCACTCAGGAGGGTTAGAATTCGCTTCTCTTGACGGTGTGACATTAAGGGCGACCCGTTTACCGATAGGGTCTTCAGTTCCGAACAGCTCACTTGCGGTTGGTTCGTCTATTAATGTAACTGGTCTTTCGTATTGAAAATCATGAAGGTCGAAATTTCTGCCCTTAACAATTTTTGCCTCAACGATTTCTAAAGCTGAATCATCGATTACGTCGACAAATGCTTCGATTGTCCGCTGCGACCCCGCAAGATAGTCACGCTCATCACTTATTTTTTCCACAGCTAAATTGGCGAACTTAAGTGGAGGTAACCAAGCAATGCCCGCATTTGAAACACCAGGGATTGATTCGATGTTTTTAGTGATATTGGACATGAAGATACGTTTCGATTCGTCGTCGTATCGTGTGTTCCGAAGATCAAAAGAGATCGTGAAAACGTCTTCGCTAGAGAACCCCGTGTCTATTTTTTGGATGTGGATGATGCTTTTCAGCATCATTCCAGCAAATCCCAATACCGTAAATGTAAGGAGGATTTGTCCACCAATCAGGAGGCGTTGATTGCGTTTAAACTTCTTCCCAGCAGAGGCGGTTCTTGTTCCCGCTACATCAATGGCAGCGGCGCGTGATGATTTTCTGGTAGTAATCAGCGATATAAAATTTGTGAAAACACCTACGATAACAGATGCAAGGAAGACGAACCCTATGAGCGTGAAGTCAAATCTAAGATTTGGCGGAATGAGAAATAACTCGAGTAATCCGAGTTGTTTCAAAATGGAATAAAACACTCCGACAAACATCAATCCGATTAGAGCTCCTGAAGATGAATATATGATGCTCTCGGACATTACCTGCTGGTAGAGTCTGTTTGGACTGGCACCTATAGAGGATCGGGTTTTGAATTCCTGCAACCTCTGTTGGTTGCGACTGATTAAGAGGCTTGTAATATTAATCGTTCCCAAACCCAATATGGATAGTGCGGTCGCAAATAGAAAAATGAGCTCATTCTTCGTGTTTCTGATTAAATCATCGCGAATCGAATCGACGACGATTCTGTGTCCGTTTTCTTGATCGTTTTTATAAATATTGGGGTAATCTACCGATGTTCTTAATTGGATCGCTTCCAGTTCACTTCGTATTTGAGAGATGGAAACACCGTTTTTTAGTAACGCGAAACTGGCGCCATAATTGTGTGCCATCCCACGTTGATTTTGGTTTGACGCGTCCAATGGCATTGGAACAAAAAATGGAATTTCCACATTCTTCCAACTCAAGGAATTGAAAGCTCTCGGAAGCTTGAGGTCTTTTGCGGTTACACCGATGATGGTAACGACGCGATTGTTGATCTCGAATTGTTTGCCAATCACGTCTTCTCGACCGTTATATCTACTCAACCAATGGGAGTGATTGATGAGAGCAACGTGGTGATTGCCTCGAATCCCATCATCGTTGTTCAGGGAGCGTCCCAGGATGATGGAAGGCTGTATTACGCTTAGCAAGGAAGGTGATATCCAGGCATATCTCACGAAATCAGGCTGAGCAGACCCTTCAGTCGAAGTTATTGTTCCCATACCAACTGATGTGTATCCGATCTTTTCGATCAATTCTGACTGTTCTTTGCGGTCTAGGTAGAAGGAGGGGTTTGTATGTTTATTGTTTCTCAGGTAGTCGTCATTTTCGTAGACATCTGCGATCCTAACTATCCGGTGTTCATTTGGATAGAGACCCGGGTTGATATAAAGAGTATTGAATATGTTGAATACTGAAGCGAGCACGCCGACGCAGATACCCACGGTAAGGATGACAGTGATGGAATGTGTTTGGTTCTTTTTGAACTGACGCCAACCGTATCGAACATCCCTGAAGAAATCATTGATAAGTCTTGTTCCCCAGCTGTCGCGGCAGTCTTCTTTATACCGTTCGATTGAACCGAATTCGGAGAGGGCTTGTTTTCGTGCTTCGTTTTCAGAGACCCCAGTCTACATCTTCTCCTGGATGGACATTTCAAGATGAAATTTCATCTCTCTATCCATGATCGCTTCGTTACGATTTTGGTTGAAGAATTGCCGCAGGCGGTGGGGGATTTCTTTTA
>JAKSBQ010000466.1 GCA_022361075.1 Opitutales bacterium
GCTGACTTCGCCCTGCAGTCGCGGTGGTTGGGATTTTTCGATAACATCAAGGTGCTCTACTACCAAAGCGTCATCAATTTCGACGCCGATTCTCAATTCGACTTTTTTCAAGGCACAGGGACCCAATCATCCACTCTCTTTCGAAAGCTCCAAAAATGGTTTGCAGGTGGCGAAGAGGAGGACAACAGCACAATCACTACTGGGAAAAACAACCCAAAAATCATGCTTGGTGTAATCGCGATCTTAGTTACAGCTGGTCTGATTCTGGCAATCTGGTCGACGATGCGCTACATCGGAAATTCAACAAATAGGAAGGACGCCACCCATAAAGTGAGAAATCGAGCCCGTAAACTCCTGAGACAACCTCGTAAGGGAGTTACATTACCCGAAAACCTTAACGATGCCCTGCTCAAAATCTCCTATGACCGCGAATCGAGATGGCCTGAGCCGAACCAAGTTTTTAAAGAGATTTCCAACTTTAAATGACTCCACTTGCATCGCTTAGATGCATCCTTCATTCTCCAAGACATGACGCTTGGTAAATCGATCAACAAGAACGGAGATTTCGACGTTTATCATTTAAAAAATGATCGTTTGGTAGTCGAAGTGGTTCCTGAGTTAGGTGCAAAAATCACCAGTATATTCGACAAAAAAGCAAACCGCGAATGGCTCTGGGCACCCGATGCTTCCCGAAAGCTCTTTCGTTCGAAAGATAAATCTACTTACGAAGCCAGTTCCCTTCTAGGGATCGATGAATGCTGCCCCAGCGTAGTCTCCTGGCAAAATTATCCCGACCACGGCGAGCTTTGGTCGAGAGCATGGGATGTAGACCCGAGTAAGTGGGTCGAACAATCGATTGTCGAAACCATCTTCAATTTTGAAGGTATTCCAGTGACCTTCACTCGCTCACTTGAACTAGTTGAAAACACCTTGCTTCTAAACTACGAAGCACAAAACGGCTCTGATCGTTCCTTCCCGTTTCTTTGGTGCATCCATCCTTTGATACAGATACGGGCTGGCGATCAGATTCAATTGGGTGAGGGCTCCGGATGGACACATTTCACCGGATTACTCAATTGCCTGGACGACGAACCTCAGCTTACCGAAAAAAACCCGGTGGGTTCATCAATCTTGATCGATCCGAACACCACCATCAAGCAAGGGGTTGCCGGATATCTGAAAGGATTTGTGAAAACACCAGATGACGGCGTTTGCAAAGTGAAGAATGCTTTAACAGATGAAGAATTGCGTTTTGAAATGGTCCCCGAACAGCTACCTTCAATCGGGATTTGGATCAATCGAGGAGGCTGGAACGGTTTTCACCACATCGGCATTGAACCCACGACCTATCCAAACGATTTTCCCGAACGCATCGATGAGGAAGATGATCACCCGATGCTTGCCGCAAAGGAAACCAAAAACTGGTCACTTAGAATCTCGGTGTAACAACAAGCACTCATCAAAAATATTTTTGAGCCCCGCACACGAGGTGATTCAACTTATTCTCGCTGTAAGAAAATGTAACGATAAGTGCGCCTATGGTATTTTGCGACGAGCCAATCAGTTTTCTTTATAACACATCTGTGTGGGTAACTATTAAGTTGCCAAGTTGGCTTGAATCCTCAAACACTCACCGGATGATGACTCGGTCCAAGCACCGCATTCGGGTGTTTTCTCCGATGAATCCTTACTTAAACAAACTATTCAAAGCATGACCGCACCATTCATTCAAAACCTATACGCTGATCGCATTGGCGGAAAGATGTTCGGCAAATCCACCGAAATCTACAAATTTGAAAAGATCAAAAGAGCCAAAAAGGCTGCAAGAGAGGCCAAACCAGATGTGGCTCTTATCGACATGGGTGTAGGTGAACCGGATGACATGGCATTTCCGGAGGTTGTGCAAGCACTACAGGAAGCTGCCGCTGATCCGGATAATCGAGGTTATGCGGATAACGGATCGCAGTCCTTCAAAGAAACTGCAGCCAATTACATGGCCGAAGTTTTTGGAGTAAAAGACATCAATCCCAACACTGAGATCGTTCACTCCATCGGTTCAAAAACCGCCCTTTCTATGATTCCATTGTGCTTCGTAAACCCAGACGACTACGTTCTGATGACCACTCCGGGTTACCCTATTTTCGGAACTCACGCGGGTTACGTGGGAGGCAAAGTTTACAATCTTCCACTGGTTGAAGAAAACGGCTTTCTTCCCGACCTTGATGCGATTCCCCGCAAGATTCGCAAAAAAGCGAAGGTATTGGTGATCAATTATCCCAACAACCCAACCGGAGCTTCAGCCACCAGAGAATTTTTCGAAAAGGCTGTAGATTTCGCGAAAGACAACGAACTGATTATCGTTCAGGACGCAGCTTACGCTTCTTTGGTTTTCGACGACGAACCTCTGTCCATTCTGCAGATTGACGGAGCGAAAGAAGTGGCAGTTGAACTGCATTCACTGTCCAAAGCATTCAACATGACGGGTTGGAGAATCGGATTCGTCGTGGGCTGCCCGGGAATCGTAAGCGCCTACGCAACAATGAAGGACAATTCAGATTCTGGACAATTCCTCGGAATCCAACAAGCCGCAGAAGTTGCTCTTAGTAACCCATGGATCACCGAACGCATTGCAGAAAAATACTCCCGCCGCATGGATTTGCTCATCAAAGCACTTGAACCCGCTGGTTTCAAAGCGAAGAAACCCAAAGGTAGTTTCTTCCTCTACGTCAAATCTCCGAAATCTGTAGAAGGACCAAACGGAACAGAAACTTTCGAAAATGCAGAAGCATTCGGGCAATGGTTGATCCATAACGAGTTAATCAGCACCGTTCCCTGGGACGATCAGGGAGCTTTCGTTCGTTTCTCAGTGACCTTCGAAGCAAAAGGTGAGGAGAACGAAAAAAGAGTCCTTGAGGAACTAGGTGCAAGACTTGGGAAATACAAGTTCGGCTTCTAGTGTCTGATAAACAATTTCCGATGAGAAGAGGGGAATTTCATCCTCTCTTTTTTTTGGAAAAATTCTGATAAATAAAAGCGACTTGAGTGGAACTTTACAGCATTTTACTTAATCTATTTGTTTGCACTATAAATATTTCTAATAGAGAAAACTAAGTTTATGGCACGCATTATTCATAAAACTCAGCTTTCAGAAGATGTCTTTCGCATGAGGTTGGAGGCACCTCTCATCGCAAAAGAACGTCGTGCGGGTCAGTTTATTATCCTTCAGGTAAATGATAACTTTGGAGAACGCATTCCGCTGACGATCGCGAACGCGGACAAAGAGGAAGGTAGCATCACCATCATTTTTCAAAGGGTAGGCAAAACCACGAAAGAGCTCGCAGAACTTGAAGAAGAGGACGAAATCCCACATCTGGTTGGGCCACTCGGACTGCCCACACACATTGAAAAGCTTGGGAGAGTCACTGTAGTAGGTGGTGGAATTGGTGTCGCACCCTCCTACCCCATCGCTGAAGCCATGAAAGCAGCGGGAAACCACCTTACAGTCATCATGGGCGCGCGAAACAAAGACCTCGTGATCATGGAAGAGGAAATGAGCTCCATCGCAGACGAACTCATTGTGTGCACTGACGATGGATCCGC
The DNA here is from genome assembly GCA_022361075.1 of Opitutales bacterium. Taxonomy (GTDB): domain Bacteria; phylum Verrucomicrobiota; class Verrucomicrobiia; order Opitutales; family JAFGAQ01; genus JAKSBQ01. Next base: position 3,601 of record JAKSBQ010000466.1, read on the forward strand.
AGGCCGAAAAGCTTTAGTCACCGAGCCTTTAAAAGAACTCTGTGAGTCGGATACACCTCCCGATATGGTCATTGCCATAGGCCCACCGATCATGATGAAATTTTGTGCTAAAACGACTGAACCCTACGAGGTTCCAACAGTGGTATCACTCAACACCATCATGGTGGACGGCACAGGAATGTGTGGCGGTTGTCGCGTCAATGTCGGTGGCGAAGTCAAATTCGTTTGTGTAGATGGTCCGGAGTTTGACGGTCATCAGGTAGATTTCGACAATATGATGAATCGGCTGAAGTCTTACCAGACTCAGGAAAAAGCCAAAACGTGCAAACTTGAGAAGGTAGGAAAAACAACTAATCTCGCTAATCCCCGCGAATGATGAGTGAACTTCTCTACAAAAATGAAAGCTACCAAATCATCGGCTTATGTATGGAAGTCTATAATAACCTTGGATTTGGGTTTCTAGAGTCTGTTTATCAGGAAGCTCTTGAGCAAGAGTTCATCACAAACAATATTCCTTTTGATAGAGAACACTCCATCAGCATTCGCTACAAGAGTATCACTTTAGATCAAACTTATTGCGCAGATTTCGTTTGTTTCCACAAAATTATTGTCGAACTAAAGGCAGTCAAAACTCTGTCACCTGAACACCAGGCGCAAACCATAAACTATCTTAAAGCTACTGAAACTGAACTTGGATTGCTGGTAAACTTCGGAAATCCAAATAAATTGGAACACCTACGTCTCGTTAACTCTAAATTAAATTAGCGACCATTCGCGAGATTTGTTGTTTGTTTATTAAAATGCATCATTCCCCCGAAAAACTTTCCCAGTCTGCTAAGAGTAAACTCGCCGAATTAGCCGAGAAGGAAAAACTGACAACCCGTGATCGCAAGGGTATTGAGCGCCAGGAGATGCCTGCTCAGGACCCTATCGAACGTGGACAAAACATGTGTGAAGTGGCTCTCGGTCTTAGTCCGGAGCAAGCCAAACTCGAAGCTCTTCGATGTATTCAGTGCAAAAACGAACCATGCGTTGCCGGGTGCCCAGTAGGAATCGATATCCCAGGATTTATCCTGCAAATCGCCGAAAACGATTTCAAGGGAGCAATCGATACCATCAAAAAAAGCAGTTTGCTTCCTGCGGTGTGCGGAAGAGTCTGCCCGCAAGAGGAGCAATGTCAGGAAGTCTGCACGGTCGGCAGGATGCAAAAAGATGTCGAAAAATCGGTTTCGATCGGTCGCCTCGAACGTTTTGCTGCTGATTGGGAGCGTGAAAACGGCGCATTGGAGATCCCCGAGGTCAAACCCGAAACAGGGAAAAAGGTCGCCATCATCGGGAGTGGTCCTGCAAGTGTGACAGTCGCGGCAGACATCCGGCGCGAGGGGCACGCGGTCACAATCTTTGAAGCATTTCACCGCCCTGGAGGCGTTCTGCTTTACGGTATTCCCGAGTTTCGACTACCGAAGGGCATCGTTGATCTTGAGATTGATACTCTTCGAAAAATGGGAGTAGAGATCAAAACTGACTTTGTGGTCGGTCGCACTCGAAAACTGATGGATTTGATGAGAGAGGATGGATTCGACGCCGTTTTCATCGGAACTGGTGCGGGGCTTCCCAAGTTCATGAACATCGACGGTGAAAACTTGGTCGGTGTTTTCTCTGCCAACGAGTACCTCACGCGTTCGAATCTGATGAAAGCCTACGAAAAGGAGCAGGCAGATACCCCCATTTACGATTCCCGTAAAGTAGCCATCCTAGGAGGAGGAAACGTCGCGATGGATGCTGCCCGCACAGCATTGCGTATTGGAGCCGAAGAGGTTCACGTCGTTTATCGGCGCACAGAATCCGAAATGCCTGCGCGGCTCGAGGAAGTGGAACATGCGAAGGAGGAAGGTATTATTTTCGATTTTCTCTGCAGCCCTACTAAAATCCACGGAGACGAATTTGGCCGGGTGAAATCAATGGAGCTCCTTCGCTATGAGCTAGGCGAACCGGACGATTCGGGCCGTTGTCGTCCAGTCGCCATCGAAGGGAGTGAATACGAAATGGACGTCGACACCGTCATTGTCGCCATTGGCAACGGTTCCAACCCACTCATCCGGCAAACCACGGATGGACTCGAAGTGAACAAGTGGGGAAACATCGTCGTCGATGAAAATAGTCGGACCTCAATCGAAGGAGTCTACGCGGGTGGAGATATTGTTCTCGGCGCAGCAACTGTAATTCTGGCCATGGGTGAAGGTCGTCGCGCAGCAGCTGCGATGAACGAATACCTGTCCTAGTTTGACAAAAAAAGGTTGGTGTATTCCGCCCAAGCCTGCTGTCCTTCAATGAATACACCATCAATTCGGTTAATAAGACCAATCGTTTGCATCAGCCAAAAATCCCTGAGAGGGTTGTTCTGAGATTTGAAAGCTTCAAAGTAGGCCTCTTGGGCTAACAGAATCGTATAGACTCGACTGTCGCTCGCTTCCCGTAAAGCGTTTGACATGAGATACCACTTATTGACTTCCTCCAGATACACTCCCATTTGATACAAGCTAAGTCCTTGCTTGAGTTGAGCCACATACTGCTGTGTTTTCAAAAACTGTTTCTCCGCAGCAAAATAAAAATCCTCCAACTCGGTCAGGAGCGGAGCTGCCTCAAACTCCTGGAACCACTCGTTCTTTTGGTGATCGTAGAAAATCAATTCATCATCCGGTTCAGATATCAAATTGACCAAAAAAACATCACCCACCTTTGTGCAAACTTGTACGGGGTCGTTTGAGTCGATCATCTCCCGATAGATGTACCAACCCATATCCCAATCATCTGTAAGACTTCTAAAACTTCCATTTGTTGGAGTCTCCAAAGCCGCGGTTCTGTCACTGTGGGCATCGATCTTCAACCACCCCAATTGCTTTTGTTTGATAAAAGGAAAGTTCAGATCCCAATAAAAACCGAACGATTCATGCCATTTCCATCCGCTATCTGCATCAACAATTGCTTCTTCATCCAAAGTCTCCTTTAGCTTACTCCGCCAGTGCCCGCTAACTCTCAGATATTCTTCCGCATAGCGATTCCCCATCACGCGCATTCCGTCCGAGGTAAAGTGGATCTGATTTTCTTCGTAATAGAGTGGGGTATCGGGATCATCTGATTTGGAGTCGACGTAGCCTGTCAGGTAACCCTCCTGTCCGACTCTGAAGATTCTCCGCATGACCACACGGTGGTCTTCGTTTTCAGTATGTTCAGGGCTAAAAGTAAGCTGACCTGCAATAAATGGAAGATGCGGATCACGCACATCCCTTCTTAGATCGTCAATCAGGTTAAACAGATTTTCCGCATACATTCCGCCCGTTCCTCCAAAAGTGTCGTGCTCTCCCTGGTGCCATAAGATCCCCTTAATCACTCCTTTGTCACGGACAATCGCTACAGCATCTAAAACACTTTGGTAAAGTTCAGTTCCCCTTGCCCATTGAGCAATGCTGGTGCCACCCATGGCTAACGGCACCAAACCTACCGAAATGTTCTCATCTTCTGCTACTAGCCTTTTTGCAAATGCAAGCCCAGGTCCAACCGCGATGTCGCGATTTTCTGTGATCGGATCGGTAGCCAGTATCCAACCTATCTGAGAGTTTAATTTGTAGACCCGCGGATGAGTGGTTTTATCCATATCTCCGACTTCTCTCAATGGAGCTCCTCCCTCCATATTAGACTGCCCCATGAGCAGGAAAATATGAAAATCGTCCTTACTCTCAGGTATCGAAAACGAATACGTGGTAAGCAACAAAGCACTTTGAAGAAGCACTACAATAGTTTTCATAAGAGGAAGCTATTTATCTGGTTACAAAAATATAAGATTCCGCTCAACTCAGTTTTGTTCATAAAAGAATCAAGCGACAATTAGGGCTCCTTCAAGAACATTTCTGAAAGCAATTCGCCACTAAACCTACAAACTGCGGTAATCCAGATAATCAAAAACAGCATGACCTTCGCCGTAAGCGAATAGACCAATACGAAGGCTTCGAAACCTACCGAAGCTGTTATGGTGCCATCCGGAAACTTCCATACCAAAGTCGAATTTCTCCCAACTTTCACCGTCCAGACTGTAGAACATGGCAATATCCTGTTCCAGATTTTGGATTCTCAACCAAACTTCAGAACCTTCCTTGATTTTTTGAGGGCTACGCGAATCATTCGTTTTCACAATTTGGCTGACAGTGTCCTTCTTGACGGCCATCCCTCCGTTAGCAACGCCGTCGTAGTAGACCACGAGCCCAGCAGTGACTCCGGCATCCACCTGGAGCTTCGTCTCAACTTGGTAGGATCGGTGCTCAGCGTTAGAAAGGAGAACGCTTTCATCAGAGATCTTTTCCCCCACACCTTCCAGTATCAGTTGTCCCTTTTTCAACTCGTAACCGCTTTCCACGTCCGCGCGGCTCAGGAAGGCTAGATTCGGAAGAAGTTCAGGCCCGTCAAACTCATCTCGCCAGTCAACGGCAACCGCATCTTCCAACTCCATTTCATCAGCGACGTGAAACCACCCCTCATCATCCCAAATCATAGGAGCAATCGCCACCTGGCGTCCCAGTGTGAGGAAATTTTTCTCGTATCCGTGGTAGATCATATACCATTCGTCATCGCCAGCGTCGAAAATGGTGCCATGTCCTTTCGACCAGAGCCGCTCACTTTTGTTCCATGTTTTGATGATGGGGTTGTGTGGGGAATTCTCCCACGGGCCGTCAACGTTCTTGGACCGAGCTGCAACCACCATGTGACTAGTGGCTGGACCCGCTGTTCCGCCTTGAGCGGTCAATAGGTGGTAGTAACCGTCTTTGTAAATCAGCTTTGGAGACTCTCCACAAAAGCACTCGATCAACCAATACTCTGGAATTTCCCAGCCTTCGTAGACTTTCCGTCCCTCGCTCATGATGTGAAGTCCATCCGGGGAAAGATCGTAGATCCAGCCCTTGCTCATGTAGATGTAGCGATTGCCTTCCTGATCCACAATATGACCTGGATCGATTCCTGCAACGTCCATAAAAAGAGGTTCACTCCAGGGACCCATGATGTCTTTGGATTTCACAACGTAATTCTCCAAAACTCTTTCTGGAGACATGACGGTGAAATAAATGAAAAACTCATCATTGTGATGGATAATCTCGGGAGCCCATGCAGCCCCGATGTGTTTCTGAAGCACGTTCGTGATACGCTTCCAGTTTACCAAATCCGTTGATTCCCAAATAGGGAGACCCGGCACATTGTCATCTGAATTGTGTGTGAGGTAAAATTTATCACCATGCTTCAAAATAGTTGGGTCCGGGTAATTGCCGGGCATTACGATACGAGAAACTTTGTCAGCATCTCGAACAGGATAATCAGGCTGCGAGTCTCCAGCGAACACCGGAGCGGTTAAGATCAAGAGCAAAAACGCCAAACTATTACAAAGGGGGGAAGTTTTCATATTTCTAGTGGGGTGAATCATGAGCCGTGACACGGCACTGTTAAGAGCTAAGTCAAGCTCCGGCAGATATCCACTAGAAAATGGAAAAACTGGCTATTCAGGCTGCTCCACCATTTCAAACAAGCTCCATCCGGAGTTTCCTGAATCCAACGCGTTCAGTTGGAAATACCAACCATCTCCACCGGCTGGGTACCACCGCCACGTTTGATTCGCATACAAATAAATCAACAATCCAGCTTCCGGCGATGAAAGATCCGTCTGAACATAGAACCAACCTGCGTTTTCCATCGGCAAAGTTTGAACGGTTCCGTCTTCGAGCGTCTGCTCAACCACTTGCTCCCCGGCAAATTTGAAACTGTAAACCTTCGGGAACACCGTGTCGTTGATCCATCCCAGTCCTTTCAACAGCGATTGATTCGCGGAAGTATCTTTGATTCCATTTTCGGGCAAAAGACCTTGAAAAACCGGAATGATCGAGCTTTTGGCAAGCACAGTTGGTATTTCGAGTAATTGGGCCGCATTGACCTCATCCAAGCTAGGTTTCGGTAAAGGTTCCCGTGAGGACATCCATCCTCCAATACCACCGGTTTTACCATCGAGGGAAACGGATCTACCCGTTCCGTTCAGAGGAAACCACACGGCGGAAGTTTGCCCATCCGGGACCCAAATCCCATCAGCTACCAGAGTTGCCAAATCGTTAAAGATCATCCAGCGGTCTTCGGGGGTCGGGTCTTCTACTCCTTCAAAACGATACACGCCTGGATATCTTTGATCGGTAATCCATCCAAAATTCTGTCCAGCAATTCCATTCGCGTTCTTTACCCCATCCTCTAAAGGAATATTCAGAAATGGATTACCCTGACCCCAGACCGGAATACCTTCGGGTGCACCCAAAACGTCAAAAGAACTGATGATTTCAGGAGTGGGTATCGTCATATTTTGCGCCGGATCCATTACCCAACCATTTCCGGGGACTTCCATCAGACTAAACCGAAATCCCCACGGCTCTGTGCCACTGGGAAACCACGCCCATCGATTCTCGTCGTAAAGATAGGCAAGAATGCCACTGGCCAAATTGGACAGTTCAGGATGCACATAAATCCATCCTCTCGAATTTCCGGTTTGCGACGCTCCTAGAACCGAACTCTTAACAATCGGAAACCTCGAATCTTCAACCGTTCCCAGTGAGGGATATCCGGCGGCTACCACATCTTTGACACCATCGATCTGAGCTAATGTCTGGAACGGATTCCCTAAACCCAAAGCTGGCGGTGAAGGAGGAACAACCAATGTACCCAGGAAGGCGGTAAGTTCTTCACCTTGGGGAACAATTGGCAATGAAGGGAGTGTGCCCCATCCACTGATACCGGAACCAGGATTGGTCAGGTTCTGTTCATACTCGGGCTTTTCTCTCGGCAACCACTTCCATTCAGCAGTGGCGAAAACGTAGATCAACAGCCCCCCACCCACAGTGTTCAGTTGCGGATAAAAATACACCCATCCTTTAAGTGGATCGATCAAAGGATCGACTAGGTCTTTTTGGCTCTCGGCCACTGAAAAACTGTAAACATAAGGGTAATTCACATCCCAGACCTTTCCGAGCTTCCACGGAGATTCCGGACCCTCACCCACAGTTTTCAGACCCTCCGCCTGAGGAAGTGTCAGAAAAGGTTGAACCGAATCCATTTCAGGCGGCAATTCCGGGATCACTTCAGGCACCACCACTTCGCCCGATCCAGGCGCGAGGGAAACGGAATTAATCGCTTGCAACATCTGACCACCGGGAAAGCTGTTTCCCCCATAGCCATTGTGCTCAAATAACACCTCCCATTGCTGAATACCTTCTGCGTTTTTAACACCGTTTAAAACCACGAAGAAGGGTTGAGTGCTTACATCTGAGAATTGACTGAACGCACTTCGCTCTACGTCCATTAAAACGATTTCCAAACTAAAATTGCCGATAAAATTATTAATCCCATTCACGTTGGCACCCTCCACGTGCAACGCAATGTGCTTCACCGGAACACCATTCGCATTTTGAGTCCCGACATTACTCAACACCTGATCGTGGAGCGCCTGTGCTGCAGGTGGACAGAATGGACACCACCAACCAAACCACTCAAGTATGATAATGCTGCCCTCCTCATCGTAGAGACTGAACGAATCCGTAGATTGCAAGTTCTGCGAATCGAAGTAAGGCAACGTAAAGTTGTTAGCGATTTGCCCAACAGCCCCATGTGAGTGATTCAAAATACCTAAACCCAAACAAAGAAATCCCAATTTCCTAACGGTCGATTTTAATGTGTTACTGCTCATGATTTGACTACCAATTTATTGAATACCCTATTTTAAAAAAATCCCAATTGCGTGAAGAATAAAGAGGAGCGAAGCGTAGGTCTAAACCCAACTCATCATAATTTTGCTCATAGACTCCGACTTGGGCTGTAATCTGATGAGTAGCATCCAATGACGTCCACGAAGCCCCTAAAAAATAACGATACCCGATCACCCCTGGTGCGGCATCCGTCGCCAGGTTCGATTGTTCGATCTCTCCGTTGTCCTTATAATAACTACCCGTCACAGAGAATGACCATGTCTCATTGGGAGCATAGATTAAGCTTGAGCGTAGTAGTGAGGCTTCCACATCACTACCCTCCCTGCTGTATTGACCTGACAACCGCAAGATCCAGCTTTCACTGAGCGCAGCACTGAGCGCTGAAGCGACACCATATCTCACCTTACGTCCTGTGGTTTCAACAGCGCTCAGGCTGTGATTCCATCTCAAAGTTCGACTAGATAGATGCTCCAGGCTAAGCTCAGCAGACCAAACATCCAGATCTTCTATTCCCCTCACCAATTGACCTGCAGTGTCTCCTTCCACAGATAAATCATAGCCAGGCGCAATCGTTTGCTTGGAATACCCCAATCGCATTCGCACAAAAGCGTTACTCGGAATCCATTCCCAATCGGCACCAAGGACGAAACCAAGACCCCCGGGATCTGGTGTTTCGTAGCGATCACCTTCTATCTCTACATCTGTCCAAAACTGGCGATAATATTCATCCAACCAAATGCTCTGATGTCTGGAAAATCCATCGAAGAGGTCTAAAATCGCAATTCCTTTGAACCTCTGCTGCAGTTGCTTCGAAATCTCAAATGACCCGGAATAATAATTCTCGGATCGATCCGCCGAATCGGTGACAATATCGATTGGAAATCCTACCGATTCATAATCGATCTCGGTTCTCTGAGAGATTAATGAAACTCTAAACTCATAATCATCTTTGGTTAAGCGATGATCCACAAGTGCGCTCGTATAGTCGATATCCTCGGAACTCAGAAACTCAACAACTCCCGCAGTCACATTTTCAACGAACTGAGCCTCAACGCGAATGGACACGCTAATCGCGAGCAAAACGAATAGAGCCTTGTTGCGCTTCATCCCAAATCCTCCAGTTCCGCTTTTAATTCCTTGAAGTTCGGAAATCCGACTGAACGATAAACCACTGACGATGAACTCCACCCTTTCCTGAGGTCGATCACTACCACAAGCGGTAGTCCTTCATTTTGCCCCAACTCTTCAAAGAACTTCCCGTCGTCATCCTGAAAAGCCTCTTCGAGCTTCATTCTTTCTACAAATCTCTTCGTTCTGGCTTCTGAAGATCCGTCAACATTCACAGCCACCATTTCGAGATTCAATGCAGAATCGTTCGTGGATTCTTTTTTGAAACTTTCGACAAACTCATGAATGGCCGGAGTAGCCTTGTAACAAGGCTTGCACCAGTGAGCGAAAAAATCGAATACCACAACTGACCCTTCAAATTCCGATAAAGCCACCGATTCCGAAACACCGATCTTGGATAATTCGTATTCCTGAAACTCAAATGCTACCACTGAGTTCAGCAAGTGACTACAAGTAATCCCAAAAGCTATTCCTAATCTTTTCATACCTTCATTATTTGCAGGAAGAACAACTTGTGGACGCAGCTCCTCCGCTGCCCAATACACCGGGTTCAAGTAAACCCGCTAGACGATCCATATGCGAAGAAGCAGGAAGTGGGCTCACTTGCATATCCGCCCTCGCGAGTTGCCCTTGTTCCTGCACCGGAATCACAGCGCACCCACACAGGCTAAAGAGCACCAGCAGCAGAGCGAGGGGTTTAAGAAACGTGATTTTTTGGCACTTTTTCATTCGGCTTTAAAAGTAGAACGAACCAAACAGGTGAATATTCCCGAATAGTTCAATTTTTCCTCAAACTTTAGATAAACTAAAACAGGCCACCGAAAAGTGACCTGCTTTTACATTAGAACGAGTTAGAAACAGCCGAACCATTCAACCTATTCGACTTCGAGAATTTCACCTGTACTGAGATTTTCAAATCGACGGGGATTCGCACTATCCACTTCGTAACGATACCAGGTGGAATCCTCCATTCGGTAGATGTTGGGATAGTAGCTCTCAGAGGTGAAAATCCATCCCATGTCCCCCTGAGAATTAAAAGTCCAAAATCCTTCCGCATTACCTGCTCGCTGGAAGAAAAGCATTCCATGCTGAAGATGCTTCACCCACGGAAATCCAGAATCGTTCGCAATTCCAAATACTGGTGAACCACGATACCCTTCTGCACTTGCAGGAATACCTGCCCAAGGATTGTAGCGCTCCCAGATCTGTATCTTTGCAACTTGATATCCCGCTTGAGTGAAATCAGCCGCAGGGAATTGCGTTAACACATTTCCACCAGCTATAAAACCCGGATGCGCTCCAACGACTCCGCCTTCAGTCGCTCCTGTATTTGGAGCCATTTGCCCGAGGACCGGAACATTTTGAGGTGCCTCGTCATTCACTTCAGTTCCTGCATCCCAAACGTTAGCTCCCTCAATCATAATCGTGGTGGGCTGGAAAATTCCACCTTCGTAGATGCGATATGCTGTCGGATTGTCGTTTGAGACAAACGCATCGTTACTCGGAAGGATCATCGATTGATATGAGAAATACTCGTGCGATGGATTGTTTGCGTCTACAGAGACAAATGAACTGCTGGATTGCCCCTGGAAAAACAAAGGTGGGCCACCTGGATTTTGAGGTCCGGTAAGGGTAGAGCTCCATCCATTTGCAACAGAAGCCGCAAAAAGATCCGACAAGGGTCCTGTGTTTCCGTCCTCAGCAATGCCTTCAACGCCGCCCGATGCTGCTTCACCAACATTGAAAATATCAAATGATCCGTCATGCAAACCTACCCAGAATGGAGTGAGGATCGTTCCCATGTCTGGCGCCGAGTTAGAAATTTCGATTTCCAACGTGCGATGACTCTCGGGCAATTTCTCCACGATGATGCGCACAACAGCATAATTAGCTTGTTTGAAATCTCCATTTGGAGCAAAAGCCAAAATAGCTCCTCCAGGATTAAAGCCTGGGTGCAAGGTGACTACTCCATTTTCGGTACCACCTGTATTTGCGACTGTTTGTCCAAGCATCGGAACGTTCTCCGCTACCTCGTCATTCACTTCAGTTCCTGCATCATAGACCATGCTTCCCATGATCTCCCAGGTCCCTCCGACAAAATTACCGTTAGCATCGTAAATCATTAGTCCCATCGGATCATCATTACCGATGAAAGCGTCATTACTGGGCAAAATCATTGAGAGAAAACTCATGTAGCGATGATTCGGATTCGATGGGTCAAGATTGATGCGAGTCATGTTCCCTGTCTGAGGGAAAAGCAACGGCGGGCCGTTCGGATTGGGCCTTCCAGTCAACACAAGATCTTTACCACCGCTGGATGCTGCAAAGTCAGCCCTGAGCGTCGCACCATTACCATCTTCCGCTATCGCTTCCAGACCAGCAGATGCAGGTGCACCAGCGTTGAATGTATCAAAATTCCCGTCATGAAATCCAAACCAGATCGGGGTAAGGGTAACTCCACCACCAGGAGCGGTAGATTCAACAGTGATGCGGATATTGTCCGCCGACAGACTGGAGGCTGTTATCGCCATAAATGCCGTAAACAGTGAGAGTAGCTGAGTATATTTTTTCATTTTAATTACCTGTTTTTAGCCCTCAAAAAAAGGGCGATGATGTTTGCTTCTCCGACGATCCAAGCCCTCCCATATTCCCCAAAAAAATAATAAAAATTTCTTGGGAATAAATGGCTCACTTCATCGTCTCACTACGTTCGACGAGGGCGACTATGGCTGATAATGGTCGCATTTTTTTGCCATCAAATTTTTATCAGAAAAGTTCTTTCAAGTATCCAAATGCTCTCAGCCGATGTTCATTGTGAAAACGTCCAAGATCATTTTTTCAAAAAAACTCCAATCTTATGGGAATAGGAACCACAGTTAATCGTCATAGAACTACACACATGGTGGATTTTGAACAAACAGCCCGTACAAATTACCAACGACTATACGCCTTCGCGTTGCAACTGACGCGAAATCCATCTGACGCCGAAGATCTAACTCAACATGCCTTTTACCGACTAGCCGTGCACATCCAGAATTTGAAAGAAGAAAACAAGGTCAAGAGTTGGCTGTATTCCACGCTCTACAGAAAATTCATCGATCAAAGGAGACGCACCGTCAAATTCCCATCCGTACAATTTGAGGAGACGACCAATCACGTAGAGGAAAACACCAAGCGCCAAGAGCGGTTAGATCATCAAACGGTAAAGGAAATGCTCCTCAGCCTGGAAGAACACCTGCGCATCCCTCTGTCACTATTTTACATCGAACACTACAGTTATAAAGAAATCTCGAAACTACTCGAGATACCCGTGGGAACCGTAATGTCGAGACTCCACCGAGGTAAGGCTGAGCTGTACCGTAAGCTCTCCGAAACACCAAATCAAAAGACTGGATCAACAGACACACCAACACGCTAAAGTAAGATGAAAACAGATTACAAAGAATTACTCAGTGCTTATCGTCCCGATACCGCAGATCAAAATGATCCACTTTTTGCGCAGGCACTTGAACAACTTGAGCACGATGTAGAACTCAAAGAATGGTTCGACGAACAAAAGGACATGGATGCTGAGATACGCGCTGCACTTTTGACTGATGATGCACCCGAGACACTTCTGGAAGATGTGCTTGAATTCGGTGCTGAAGTTAAGAAAAAGAATCGCAAAATCATTCGTTTTTTTCAGCCAGCTCAACTTATGGCGATCGCTGCCTGTATTGCTCTGGTAGGAATATTCGCTTTCAAGGATTCCATCATCAACAATCAGATCATTGGGTACCACTCCGCTCTTTCAAAAGTGGAGCAGAAAGAAACCTTTCGGGACGCGATGAGCCTATGGGTCGCCGACACCTTCATCGTGCTGGATCATTTCGCCGAAGAACCCGCCCAACTCGTAAACTATCTGGCTGACACCGGAAGTCCGGTTTTCGACGCAATACCTGCCAACCTCGAACAACTACCAACTCTGGGCTGCAAATCCTTCAAGTGGAAAGATCAAACAGTATCGCTCATTTGTTTCCATTCTCAGGAGGGTAAAATCGTGCACTTATTTGTTTTATCACCGTCGAACGAACCAACTGAAGCTATCGATCAAATGCATCAACTGCAGTTTCTACACGATCTGCCAAGCAAGGGTTGGTATGACGAAAACTCTAACAAGCAACACATGCTGGTTGGATCTGCACGCGACGTTTCACTGGATCAGTTTAATACCCAAATGATCTAGATCGAAATGCTGGAGGGCATCCAACAAGATTTTCAATTAGACCCTCTTCTCGAATTGTTCAGTAAGGCTAATAAAGCGAATAACTGACTCAGCCTCCGTTGACTTGGAGCGCCTCAAGGGCTACTCAGGACCGCTTTTGTAAATTACTTAAATTCGAGAATTAAAATGTCTACAGAAGCAAAAGCTCAAGGAAACCCGGCAGTAGTTGGACTTGCTGGATTTGGAGTAACCACCCTACTCTTGCAATTCCACAACGTGGGATGGTGTGGTGTGGGTCCCGTTCTGGCCCTCGCAATCATCTTCGGCGGTATCGCTCAGCTCATCGCTGGCTTTCAAGAATTCGAATGTGGAAATAACTTCGGCTACAGCGCCTTTGTTGCCTATGGTGTTTTCTGGATCGCTTTTGGTATCATTCTGATCTGCAACCACTACGGAATCTACGCCTCTGACGGGAAAGATGTTGGCTGGTTCCTCATCGCTTTCACGGTTTACACCTTCATCATGTGGATCGCAGCCATGAGAGTCCACGGTATGATGGCCCTGACGTTCACGCTGCTTCTCATCGGCTTCATCCTTTTAGATCTGGCCCATTTTGGCTTTCCCCAACTAACGGTAGTTGCGGGTTACGAGCTCATTGTTTGCTCACTTTGTGCCCTCTACATGATGGCAAGTGTCATTTATCAACAAGTTTTCGGACGCGTGGTGCTACCGGTTGGCAAAGCCTGGTTGAGCTAGTCTTCTTGGACCATAGATCTTACCTTTTTGCTGGCACGAGGGTGCTCAGAATTCGCGGAGATATGTCAAACTCCCTTATTCCTTTTCGAAGTGATGATCAAACAAGCTAGGATCATCACTCCTCCAACGACAATCCCCATCCCCATCGTTTCTTCTTTGATAAACAAAGTCGACTCCACAACCCCACAGAGCGGAATCAAAAATCGATAGGTGGAAAGCACCTCTACGCTGTATTTTTCAACCATTCGGTTCCACAACGTGAACGCCACTGCCGAAACAAACGCGAGATAAGCGGTCACCCAAAGAGTCGTAAACGAAAACTTGCCCAGGTAGCTTTCCCATCCTGCCACAGCGACGACCAGAAGCATCACTCCTCCCGTGAATAGTGAAAAAGCAGTCGTGGTCCGGCTCCCGCAAACAGGAGCCACCTGTTTCATATAAATCGCAGCAACTGCACCCGACAGCGAAGCACAAAGGAAAGCGATTGATCCTATCAGAGCATTTCCACTCCCCGCTCCGGGAGCGTAAACAGCCAACGCGATCCCTATCGAACTGATTCCTAAAATCAACCACTGCCAACGATCCGGTTTGGGAGTTTTAAGGATGATTGGTCCCAACAAAATCCACCAAAAACTTCCCGTCCCGACAAGCAGTGCACCCAGAGTTCCGCTTGAAACGCGAAGTCCGTAGTAAAAAAATACGTATTGAAAGAAAGTTTGCCCTAATACGATCATCCCAACTTTCCAGGGAGTTCCTTTGCGAATCGAAGGGATGATGGACCGTCTGCAGAAAGGAACAATCATCAAACCTGCCAACAAAAACCTGCTTCCCGCAAAAACCAGCTGCTCGCTATAGGTCTCAAGATTGAGTTCCGAAAAACTAATTTTGATCACCGGGAACGCACTACCCCACAGAGTCGAACAAATCAAAATCTGCACATAAAAAGAGAGAGGCAGGTAGTCGGCTTTTTTCATGAATATTTACCCTAAAGAACCAATAATATTTCCCAACGCGAACCCAAATGAGTTCTCAAAAAGAAGGTAAAGAAGGAACTAAGGTGTTCTCCAATTTCTTCATTACTTTCATGTCCGCAAAAAAAATAAGAATTCGAGCAAATTCGTGAGATTAGTGGTCGAAATCCAACTATTTCGCTTTTTAACGAAATAAATCATTGACTATTTCGCAGATTAGCGAAACAAACGCTCTCATGAATCAATTAGACGCAGTCGATACACTCAACCTGGCGGACATCTTCAAGGCTCTTGGACACCCGGCACGAGTGAGTTTCATCAAAAAACTCCATAACGGTGAAAAGTGTGTCTGCGATCTGGTGGAATGCGTCGATCTCGGATGGTCCACGGTCTCAAGACATCTCTCCGTGCTGAAAGAAGCGGGAATCATAGAGGACGAAAAACGAGGCCTTCAGGTGTTTTACAAACTTAAGCTACCTTGCGTCACCGAATTAATCCATTGTCTTGAAAACGACCTCTGCCAAACGAATTCAGAGAACGACCGTGGATGTCGTTAAGTTCTTTCAACTCAAATTACTCATCACCATGAATAAACCAAAAATCCTAATTCTTTGCACCGGAAACTCCTGCCGAAGCCACATGGCCGAAGGCATATTGCGTCACGCAGCCGGTGATCTATTCGAGATTTACAGCGCAGGATCAAAGCCTGCAGGCTATGTCCACCCAAACGCAATTGAGGCACTTAAGGAGATCGGCATCGACATTTCGAATCACACGTCTAAACACCTTGATCAATTTCTGGAAGCGGGAATCCATGCTGTCATCACCGTCTGCGGAAACGCGGATCAAGCCTGTCCAACCTTCCCCGGCATGGCAAATCGTTACCACTGGGGTTTCGAAGATCCTCCAAAGGCTCAACGTGAAGGCGAATCTGAAATGGACGCATTTCGCCGGATCCGCGACGAGATCCGAAAGGTCTTTGAAGCCTATGCGTCAGGGTATCGTGAAGCTTCTTCTTTGAGCAACTAAAGGAAACATAATCGTGAGTGGAACCGAAAAAAATACACCGAATCCATTGAAACCTGTGTCCGATAAGAAAGTCGGATTCTTCAAACGCATCGTGAGCAAATTAGACGATTCGATGAAGCTAAAAGCCGAAGAAAAGGCCCAAAACAGTTGCTGCGGAGGCAAGGATGGTAAGGGCGGAAAATGCTGCTAAAGTTTGTCGACCTTCTTGTCTATGAATGGGTTGGCTTTAATCCGGAATCACTACTCGGCAGGGCCATCCATTTCTTTGTCTACGACACGATCAAAATCTTCCTGCTACTAGCAGTGATGATCTTTGTGATTGGAGTCATTCGGACTTATCTGCCTGAACACAAGCTTCGCCGGTGGATGGGTGCCGGAGGAGTTTTGGGAAATTTTATAGCGGCTCTTTTTGGAGCGATCACGCCTTTTTGCTCCTGCTCGTCGATCCCTATTTTCATCAGTTTGCTAAAAGCCGGGGTACCATTGGGCGTGACTTTCTCCTTTTTGGTCACGTCTCCAATCATCAATGAGTATCTTGTTATTTTAATGGCTAGCGAGTTTGGAATTCCGATCACCGTCGCCTATGTGAGCAGCGGATTGATCATCGGCACCGCAGCAGGAGCTATCCTGGGGAGAATGAAGCTCGAACACCTACTTGAGCACGACATCATCGACTCCGCACACGAAAAAGATGACGAGATTGAGCACAACTGGACATCAAGATTACGTTTCGGATGGCACGAAGCGACCAGTGTCATCCGTCAGATCTGGATGTGGGTGCTCGTTGGAGTCGGAACCGGCGCAATCATCCACAATTACGTGCCTCAAGAGTATATTCACGGCCTGATGGATGCCACCGGCATATTCTCCGTTCCGATCGCCACCATCCTGGGCGTACCGATGTATGGGAGCTGCGCAGCCATCGTACCTATCGCTGTAGTTCTTTTCGAAAAGGGAATCCCCTTGGGAACCGCTCTGGCCTTCATGATGGCCATGGCAGCACTGAGTTTACCAGAAGCCATCATGCTCCGCCGTGTGATGCGTCTGGGTTTGATCGCAATGTTTTTTGCCATCACCACAGTCGCAATCGTCGCAACGGGCTACCTTTTAAACTCACTTTCCAGCTTGATCTAGGAGACTCCGAGCAAACGCCAAAATAGGGAATTCACATGAAGGAATCGTAGAGAGTGAAGGTTAGATGAGATAATGCGCTAGGTCACTAGTGCAATATTCGTCGGGATAGCGAGGAGTTACTCCAACCCAATTGAATACATCTTTTTTCAAATTTTCACTTCCTTCATTACCTTCATGTGAAAATGGATATTCTTAAACCAGAGATTGAATTTTGGATATCACATGAAGGTATTGAAGAAAGTGAAGGGTGAATCATTCAAAATGACGCTCTGAAAAAAGAGAACTTATTCACTTTCTTTCCAGAGAAGATTCCTTTATCCATTTAGTCCTAAGTTTAACCCCCGATGATCAGAGTTTCTGATCAAAATCAAAAATGAAATACCCTAGGAAACTCATTTCCCTCGCGCTTGGAATCATTGCGTCAACACTTTGCGCAGACTCCGCTCAAAGTTACAAAGCTGAAAACCAATGGACCGCAGACCTTGGCAACGGCTTTTACAAAAACCCAGTTCTCATAGGCGGCTGGGGTGACCCGACAGCCGTCAAGGTTGGTGAAGACTACTACATGGCCTACAGCCCAGGCAACCAGATCATGTTCTGGCACAGCCGTGACTTGGTAAACTGGAAACCCATCGCCCGTCACTCGCTCGGGCCAGAATTTGAAACGATCTGGGCCATCGACATGGTCTACTTTGATGGCAAATTTCATGTTTACATGCCCATAGGAGAGTATCCGGGCAAAACAGAAGCAGAGAAAAATCATCGCTATTTCAAATCAGTCTGGGTGATCACTGCCGAGCATCCAACTGGAGAATGGAGCAGCCCGATCCGGGTAGATCGTCACTACAATCCTGATCCTTTTTACACCGGTATCGATCCGGGATTCATCCAAACTCCTGAGGGTGAAAAATACCTCTACGTCGACAACGGCTTCATGATGCCACTTTCGGACGACGGTCTTTCGTCTACAGCCATGGCGACAGTAGTCTACGAAGGATGGGATTATCCAGATGACTGGGTGGTTCAATGTAAATGCCTCGAAAGTCCGAAACTCTTTTACAAAGACGGCTACTACTACATCGTTTCAGCAATGGGAGGAACCTCAGGTCCCGACTGCGCACATGGGAACTGTTGCAAGAGCAACCTCCCCCATCGGTCCCTGGGAGGAGTCTCCGTTCAACCCACTCGTGCACACCTACTCTGAGGACGAACCGTGGTGGCATCAGGGACATCCAACCATTCTCGAAGGCCCGGAGGGCAATTGGTATACACTCTACCCTGCCCGTCCTGCGTGGTATACAGGGATGGGAAAACAAACGATTCTCATGCCGTTAGAGTGGACCCAAGATGGCTGGCCTGTCGTCGCCAACGGTTTCAAACCCTGGGAAATCCTCCCGAAACCCAAAGGGGGTGAAAATTCCGGCCATGGAATGACCCTATCCGATGATTTTGAGGGTGAGCTTGGCATCCAATGGAACGTCCCTGATCCTTACGTCGATTTACTGAAATCAGGCCAGGGTAAACTCGTGATGACCGCAAGCGGGGACGACTCCAAATCCGCCACGCAAATTGTCGTCAACGCGACCAACCACAGCTTCGAAGCGACAGTTGAAGTAAAAATCGAAGGGGATGTTACAGCAGGTCTTGTTTTCGGAAATCACGAAGGACTGCGCACCAACGGGAAAACCATCTCCTACAACTCCGACGAAGACTGGCGTATTCGCGACTCCGACATCGAGGTAGAGTCTAGAGATCGGATTTTTCTAAAAATTCGCAACTACCGACAAAACCTCTCTTTCTACGGAAGCTTGGACGGAGAAAACTGGACTCATTTCCAAAACGGCGTTCGCTCAGGCGACTATCGTATTCGTCTATTTGCCGCCGGAGAAGGAAAAGCGGTTTTCAAAAACTTCCGCTATCTTGGGTTGGAGTCGATGTTTAGCGAATAATGAATCTCAGAATTGTCTCCTTGCTTTTGCCCCTGTGCATGTTCAGTGCAGTGGCATTGGCAAAAGTCACCACCTACCACTTCCCGGATGAGATCAAGAAGTCTCATCTGTACGAAGTGAGCGTAGTCCAGGAAGGTCAACTGTCAGATGCCTTTGTCCATCTCTCGGAGTGCCCGGAACAAGTGAACCCAAGGGAAAAGATTCTACCGATGCTCTACGATCGAACCCTTTCGTGGACGAACTTTACGTTCGAAGACGGAGCGGTGGAAATCGTGGTTAAGAAGAATTACGGTGAGCTGGCAAAGGACGTCATCATTGCGCCCAATCGCGCAGGTGCTCGCATCAATTGGTTCGACGGGCACACCGTGAGCTTCACTCTCGATACGCCTGAATACGTTTCAGTGAGATTCGTCTGCGAAGAAAACTCAGATGAATACGACCAAATCCGCCACGCGCTGATGGTCTTTGCTGACGAGCCCGAAACCGATATTCCGAATCCGGAAGATGCGGACGTGCTAGTTTACTCCGGAAAAATCGATCCAACAGGTGCGAAAACCATTTATTTCGGACCGGGAGTTTATGATCTCACAGAAGAACTCCCCAACGGGATGCTGCCTTTGCATGACAATCAGGAGGTTTACATTCACCCCGAAGCATTCGTTTACGGAGGGATTCAGGCACCGGGCACTTACAACGTGAAAGTTTATGGCCGAGGAGTCCTTTGTGGGACAAAACAGCCTTTTCACTATCCCGGGCTTCCGCAAATTCTGGAACTTGAGCCGTGGAACTATCGCTCCAATGTTCACCGTGGCGGGTATGCAACTGTTAAAGGCATCACTTTGCTCGAATCCTTCAATCACAACGTCGCTATTCCTCCCCACAGCTATGTCAAAAACCTCAAAATCATGGCGTGGAAGGTGAACAACGACGGAATTCGCCCTGGCGATCACTGCATCATCGATCATGTGTTCATGAAGGTGTCAGATGATCATCTTTACGCATTCGGAGAAGCCCTCATCACCAACAGCCTGTTCTGGCCCATGTGGAACGGCGCGATCCTTCAGCTGAGCTGGGGTGACTACGGCGGAGCAGGAACGCGGTTCATGAACAACACGATCATCAATGCCGAGTGGAACCAGCTCTGGCACAACAACGGTGTGATCGCTTCCCAGGCAAGACCGGACTCAATTAACGGAAAGATCCTTATCCAGGATCTCTACGTCGAAGGAGATCTAAATGCGCTGGCAAACCTCCACTTCTCCTCATTCGCAAAAGGAAATTACGATTGGTACGGACACATTAGCGACATCACGTTTCGAAATGTTGAGATCACTGGACATCAAATCTGGCTCAACGAACACCAAACCTGGTATGACCATATTTCGGACGATCTCGTTTTTGACATGATCGAGGGTGAAGTGGTTCGAGGAGGGAAGAGCTACATCGGTGGCTACATTTCAGATGATGGGAACATCGCCCCCATCCATCACATTGTATTTGAGAACGTGAAGATCGGTGGGACTCAGCTTACCGAGAAAAATCACTCAGACTTCGTGGCGATCGATCCCAAGACGACTCATAACATCCGATTCATCGATACCAACAATTTTGACAGTCATCTGTCCCACCGGCCAGGCTACACGCGATCTAACGAGTATCACACTGAACGAACTGGTGCGGGTCGCTATGATCAAGGACACAAAGATCCTTCAAACCCATACCACTCCGGTTGGCTCAAAAAAGGTGAAAATGCCTCCTGGACAGTCGATTTACCCCAACCAGGTTTGTATGACATCAAATTTTCTGTCGGAAGTGGACTGGCAGACGCTTCGTTCAAGTGTCGAGTAGCAAATCAAGAAACTGATACCTTTGAAATCTCTCCGATCACAGACAACGGTTACAACTTCCATAAACTCGTTACGCAAAAACCTGTCGAATTGACTGCTGGCGAGTGCACCCTCGTTCTGGAAGTTACGGACGGCATTTGCCAACCAGACTACATCGAAATCACCCCACACACCGGTGAAATTCCCGAGGTCGATGTAAAAGTAACAAGCGTGAGCGTCATGCGCATCGCCGGAGACGACTGGATCGGTGCAGGCTTAAACGTGGGCGTTGTTCCTGACGAGCTACGCTTCAATTCAAGGCACGGAGTCGTCATCAACGCGGATGAACGAGGCCCAAGAGAACCAATTCCGGCAAGCCAAGTTTCCGTGTTTGATCGATCCGGAGAAGAGTTGATCCACGTTCGCTCAAATGATCTAGTCCGGAACATAGACATCTCCCGAATCCCACACGGACCTTACCTGGTGCTTTTCACCGATCGGAAAAGCTTTTGGATCGCGAAGCAGATTGTAAAGTAGACTTGCTTTGAGATAAACGCTTTATTCATGAACCATGAAAACATCAAGCGGGTGCGAAGCGCCTTTTGTTCCCTGGTTTTGAATGATATTTCTTCCCGGACCGAAAGTAATTTGCCTTCGACCTCGGCTTGTACGATGGCGAACGCTTTTTACCCTGTCTTACGCCTACGCCCCTGCCCACACCTTTGGATTTGTATTGCGCTTCCAGGGTTTCAGCGTGGCGAGGTTGCTCGTAATCGACTTCAATACTTTGCTTGATCACGCGTTCCACTTGTCGCAACTCTTTGAACTCTTCCTCGCAACAAAAGGAAATTGCCATTCCTTCAGCTCCGGCCCGAGCGGTCCGCCCGATTCGATGTACGTAGGCCTCAGGTTCAACAGGCATATCGAAATTAACCACAAGAGTTACCCCCTTCACATCGATACCCCGTGCGGCCACATCAGTTGCCACGAGAACTGGTAGACTCCCATTTTTGAACCCCTCCAACGCACGCTGCCGAGCTCCTTGGGATTTGTTACCATGGATTGCGCTGGACTTCACTCCAACTTTTGCAAGGTCGGTCACCAAACGATTCGCACCATGCTTGGTCCGACTAAATACCAAACAACGTGAATCCCTATTCTGGATCTGTCCTTTCATGAGAATCTTGAGCAACTCACGCTTCTCCTTCTTCATCACCCAGCAAAGACGTTGTTCGACTTTCTCAGCGGTCGACGATACGGGATTTACTTTAACCTCCACAGGATCTGTCAGAAGGCTGTTTACCAAATTCATAACCGAATTCGGCATCGTCGCAGAAAAGAGCAAAGTCTGGCGATCCTTGCGAATATCTGCCGCGATCCTCTGAACTTCTCTGGAAAATCCCATGTCCAGCATGCGATCTGCCTCATCCAATACAAAATACTTCACTCCATCTGCTTTGTAGAAACCCTGCTTCTTCAAATCCAGCAAACGGCCTGGACACGCCACTAGAACATCCACCCCTTTTCTAAGAGCGGCTTTTTGAGGGCCAAAGCCAACACCGCCAAACACCTGAAGTGTCTTGAACCCAAGTCCATCACCATAAGTTTCAAAACTTTCAGCCACTTGAACTGCTAACTCTCTAGTAGGAGTGAGTACCAAAACCCGGGTAGTGAACGGTTTACGCCTAACTCTCTCTTCGCTTAAATGATGAAGCAAGGGCAGAGCAAAAGCCGCAGTCTTACCAGTTCCTGTCTGCGCACAACCGAGTAAATCTCTTTTCTCCAATAAGTGAGGAATCGCCTGTTGCTGGATTGGCGTAGGTATTTCGTATCCCTTTTGAGCCAAATTCTCTTGAATCTGAGTACATAGACTCAGTTTTTTAAATGTAGTATTCATATGATGTCCGGGTATCCGGAAGTGCAGATCGTTATTCGAATGAACTGCAGTACGGTGGATTACTTGATCCATTCCCATTTCCACCGTTGGAATGGTCGCGGGGCTTTCGGGACGATTTTGAGACGCCCACGGCGGACTTTCCGCCAAGCCAAAGAAGCTGGAGATACCGACAGAACTTCTCACGAAATGCAAGATCATATCATGCGCTATTTTTATCGCGCAATTTTATTTGTGAATTTTTTTTCGTATTTTTATTTGAAATGTAAAAATTTCTTTCTATGCTAGGAAACATGCATCACATCGAAAGAGTTGAAATACGAACCAACGGATTCAAGGCGAGTCCCAACCTGCTAGGCCATATTGAAAATCAGCTGAACAAAGTATTCCGTCACGAAAACAGAATCGAGAAGATACAAATCCATCTCACCAAATATGCTGTCGGCGAAAACTTAAGCGTCTACACCCTTATCGGAAAGCTTTCGGTGCCCGGCCCTGATTTGATCCTCGAAGAAAATGATGAAAATTTAGAGAGACTTATCAGTAAATCTTCGCACAAATTCGACCGATTGATCCGCAAACGATCAAGAAAGCGTATTTCGCTTCGCAAGAAAATTTCGCTGGAAGACATGCCGGTAGCGGCGTGACCCATTTCAGGTTATCTCATCCATTATTAAAGCACTCCACAATGGAGTGCTTTTTTATTTCATCTTGTTCTTTTCGCGAAGAAAGTCCTCATATTCCTCTGTGCGTTGGAGCAGCTCAAAATCTACCAAGGCGTATTCGAATTCGCCATTGCGCTTGATGATTTTGCCATCTTTCCCCTCGCGAAGAATGATATGCTGAGGTTTGTTATCCAAAACTCTAAAACCCTTCTCCTTGAGCTCCTTTTCGATACGCAAGGTTAATTCACGTGCTTCTGCTTCCGAGATCAAACCTTCTGCCGCATGTACCGCGGCGTTCCAACCCTTCACCCACGCAAAAAGATACACATATTGTTGGTCTATGTTCAGTTCGACCTGTGAGTATTTTGGGTCGCTGTTTTTCTGCGCCCGCAATCGATACTTGTCGAAACGGCTCTTCTCACGTCCCAGTTTCCATGCAGGTACTCTTTTCGAGGGTGAAAAGATGGCTACCGGGTGCTTGGTTTTAATCCTGAGGCTTTTGTCACCAAAATGACCGTTTCTCAAATCGATCAACAGACCAAATTCCTGAAAGGGGTCGTTGAACTCAGCATCTCCGACATCCTCAGGCATCTTATCCGGAAAAGTTTTTGCGACATGCAACGGAACTGCTTCAGCGAATCTTGAAAATTTCACAACCAAATCGCAGGGGTTACCGTGTCGATTTTCTGTTGGAACTCGATACACCTTGCCGCTTCCCTCGATGAGATGTTCGCCGTTCGTAGAATACGTTTTATCGGTATACCAGTTATCAGCTTGTAAATTATCCAGCAGTCTCCATCCCAAACGAGTTATATAAAACTCATTTCCTACCTCATCTTTCAAGTAAGCGTACCACACCCCGTAAACCCTCACCCTGCTCTCAGCAGGAACTTCGGAAAATTTGTATTTTGGAGCGTCTTCAAAAGCGAGAGGCACCGGATTCAGATTAGGAATGGAATCAGACATGTTTTTTAGTTACTTAAGTGCTGAGATTAATGCACCCACATTGGTTTGTGACTCCAATGGGTGCCGCATCGGTGCACCCTCATCGAATGTGTATTGATTGCACCGACCGACTTTCTCTTTGGACAAAATTCCAGAAGCTTCAAGTTCTGAGACGATTTTTTGCACCGCTCTTTCGGTGATTCCAACCTGAAGAGCAACATCTCTCAGGCGCATTTCAGGGTCTCTAACAAGGCAAATTAAGACGTGGCCATGGTTGCTCAGTAGAGTCCATCCTGTTTTCTCAACAATTTGATTATTTTTGATCATAGCAAGTTGACATATTTTTATTCACGTAATTGTTTTCGTGTAAACTAATACGCGATTGAATATTTTCAACTTAAAATTTAATGCATCGATTCCGTAGAATTCTAGTTCATCTCTCTCTGGACGGTAAAGACACTGACATTCTCAACTATACTGCTGAGTTTGCGAGGATGAGTCGCGCAAACCGTATCGAGCTTCTTCACGTGATTCCAGAGGAGACCTTCGAGATATACGATTCCGATGCTGGCGCCGGCGAGAATTGGGTTTCGAAAAACCTTGAGAAACTTATGAACGAGCAGAAACAATTTTTTGCTACCAATGTTTCGCCCGAGATCCAAATCCATACCAAACTCGCCAAAGGAAACACCGTGATGGAAATCTTGAAACATTCTCTTGAGGCGGAACCGGATCTTATCGTCTTAAAAAAAGATTCCTCAAACTTCCTTTTTGCTGAGAAGATCTCCCGCAAAGCAGCTTGTGCTATCTTGATTCTCGAGGCCAATATGCAAGCGAACTTCAAAAAGATCCTGCTTCCCGTCGACTTCTCGGAGCAAACCTCAGACTGCATTCAAATCGCTTCAAGCATTGCTAAAAATGGAGAAGATTGCAGGCTATTCCTATACCACTCGGTGGAGATGCCTAATTTCTACCCAAGCACCGGTATGACTTTGTCTGAAGTGAAAGAAAACTTGCTTGAAAAGGCGCAACGTAAAATGCAAAAACTCGAAAATTCCTGTGAGCCTGCTGACCTGCTTCACGAAACCTACCTATCATCGGATCACGACTGTTGGAGAGGCATCAAGGACTTCTGCGAAAAACTTCACCCGGACCTAATCATCATGGGTAATCGCGGGACCCACAGCAAAAGCAAATTGTTGCTTGGAGGGAATGCTGAACAAACTATCCGTCTCGCCAACTCTCCTATCCTCATTTTCAAGAAAACAGGAACCGGAGCCTCCGTTTTAAGTGAACTGATCAAGAGTGAAACTGAATTTACAGAAAAAGCATGATTCCTATCCTACTTACGAGTCTTCCACTTGTTCTCGCGGTTGTTGTTTATTTCAACGGGCCATTACGAGCCGCACTAACTGGAAAAATCGCTGCTGCATGTCTTCTCTTGCTGCTCGGTATCCTGGCATATGTCAGTTCCAGCCCATCTCTGCAACATTTACTCTCTTCGAGCATCGAATGGGTTCCTTCACTGGGAGTTGAGTTACTGTTCAGTGTAAATGGGTTCTCTCGCCTCATGCTTTTTCTGATTTTTGGCGTCGGAACCGTCATCTTTTTTTACGCCTCCGACTACCTCAAGTCTCATCCTCAACAACACCGATTCCTTACAGTTCTTCTTATATTTTTGACCGGAATGACTGGCATCGTCGTGTCCGACAATTTGATTCAACTATTCATTTTTTGGGAAGTAACGAGCGTCACTTCTTATCTCCTAATTGGATTCAAGCACGAAGACGCCAAATCAAGGTGGAACGCTTTACAGGCACTTCTCGTAACAGGATCGGGCGGTGTTGTCCTGCTACTTGGATTCATCCTACTCGGTTCAATCGCGGGATCTTTCGACTTTCAACAGATCGTTCAATCAAAGGAATCAATCCTTGCCCACCCGTATGCGGTTCCGGCCGCAATCTGCATTTTAATTGGAGCTCTCACCAAATCCGGGCAGTTTCCCTTCCACTTTTGGTTACCGAATGCCATGAGTGCTCCCACGCCAGTCAGCGCATTTCTGCACTCAGCAACCATGGTGAAAGCGGGGGTATTCATTGTAGCGAAATTCACTCCGATCTTTACAACTCAGCCTTACTGGGATTGGCCACTGGTAGCTCTGGGTTCGATCACCATGCTCTATGCATCCGTGATGGGACTGATGCAGAGTGATTTGAAGAAAATCCTGGCCTACACAACATTGGCAGTGCTCGGATTGCTCATGATGCTTCTGGGTGTGGGAACAGAATTGGCAGTGAAGTCGGCCATCGTTTTCCTGCTTGGACACGCCCTCTACAAATCAGTTCTGTTCCTCAGTGCAGGTTCGATCGATCATGCCGTGCACACAAGGGAAGTGGGTAAACTGGGAGGACTCTTCCGATGGATGCCTCTAACTGCGATCACAGCTTGTCTTGCGGCGCTGTCCAAATCTGGCTTTCCACCTTTTTTTGGCTTTCTCAGCAAGGAATATGTTTACAAGGCGGGTCTCGCTGAGGAGGCCATCGCCCCGTTCATCATTGCGATGGCGGTGCTCACTAACATGTTGCTTATGGCGCTAGCACTTAAGGTCGGTGTACATCCTTATTTTTCTAAAAAAAATTCGGTCCCAGCGGCGGGGAAAGCTCACGACCCTTCACCCTGGATGACCTTTGGGCCTCTCATGCTTGCAAGCCTGGGTTTGGCAATCGGGATGTTTCCGGCCTGGATTAGCGAGCATGTGACCAATCCAGCCGTCTCCACCATCCTCATGTCTGAGGTTTCGATCTCAATGAAACTTTGGCATGGGCTCAATCTCCCACTCCTGCTCAGCGTTCTCACTTTGGCCGGAGGGTTGAGTGTTTATGCAATGCGCCACAATCGCATCTTCGACAAGACCAGAGAATCCACCATCACCGACCCTTTTGAAAAGATTTATCGCTCCGGTCACGACGGGCTGATAGCACTCACCATCTGGATAACGGGGTTCATTCAGTCGGGTTCTTTGAAACGCTACTTCATTTGGATGATCAGTTTTTTCGTGTTTCTTGTGATGACGAAACTCATCCTAATCGGTGCTCCTCCCAAATCTTCATACGAGACGCCACTCACCCTGCTGGACGTAAGTATCAGCATCATGATGATCGCTGGCATGTTTGGCGCCCTTATCACAAAATCCAGACTCATCATGCTTCTCGCCCTCAGTCTGGTCGGATTCGGCATTGCATGGATTTTTGCAGTTTACAGCGCTCCCGACCTGGCGATTACACAAATCCTGGTCGAGACGTTGAT
The DNA here is from genome assembly GCA_022361075.1 of Opitutales bacterium. GTDB lineage: Bacteria > Verrucomicrobiota > Verrucomicrobiia > Opitutales > JAFGAQ01 > JAKSBQ01. The sequence goes on from JAKSBQ010000466.1 coordinate 31,189, forward strand.
CGTGGTGCTCTTTGTTCTATGCATTAGAAAGATGTCGATGATCCGAAGCCTCACCAGAGTGTCTACACGTGTCCGGGACATCGCACTAGCCACCCTTGCCGGTGCAATAATGACTGTGCTCGTACTTAAAAGTCAGTGGATCCAGTTTGCCCCATCGATCTCCGAGGAATTGATGGAATGGAGTTATCCACTCGCAAAAGGGAAAAACGTCGTGAACGTGATCCTCGTAGACTTCCGGGCGCTTGATACCTTTGGAGAGATCATCGTACTCGGTATTGCCGCCCTTGGCGTCGGCATTCTAGTCACCTCCAACCGGTCTAAATCCAAGGAAAAATCTTCAAACACACCATGAAATCCATCATCCTAACGCAAACCACCAAATTTCTGACGCCAGCATTCGTCATCTTGTCTCTATTTATCACTTACCGCGGACACAATCTGCCAGGAGGGGGATTTATCGGAGGTTTGATGCTCTCAACTGCGTTTGCGCTACTCGCAGTCTCAGACGGTGTGGAAAAAGCACGTCACGCATTACGTGTCTCCCCGGAATTTCTCATCGCAGCCGGACTATGCATCGCCCTGATAAGCGGCCTACCAGCACTACTCGGAGACGACGCGTTTATGAAATCGTTGTGGTTACCTGAATTCTCATTGCCACTGTTAGGTAAAATCCACCTTGGGACACCGATCGTTTTTGACATCGGTGTCTTCATGACGGTGGCAGGATTCACTCTGAAAGTGTTTTTTAGCCTTTGCAGGGAGGAGGAAAACTAATGGAAGCTTTTTACGCCATTCTCATCGGTATCCTGTTCGCAGGGGGAATCTACGGAATTCTTCGCAGGAGCATGGTAAGAGTGATTGTGGGAATCATTTTACTCAGTCAGTCGATCAACCTGCTTGTTTTCTTCTCCGGAGGAGCCAACCGGGGTAAACCTGCCATTATGGACGGCGAAACAGCCCCCTCATTCAGCACGATGGCAGACCCTCTTCCTCAGGCACTCGTGCTCACTGCGATCGTGATCGGTTTTGGTCTCATCGCATTTGTCATTGTGCTTTTCCAACGAGTCTTCTCACGCCTGCAAACCGACGACACTCAAGAACTCTTCAAAACAGACTCATGACGGAAAATTTACTCATTCTGCCTATCTTGATTCCACTTGCTTGCGCGGTATTCTGTATATTTCTGAGGAATCAGAGTCGTGTACAAAACGGCATCGCTATTTTAGGAGGTGGCGGCTTGTGCTTGGCGGCTGCTTTAATTGTAAAAGCGGTCATTGATCGACAAATCCTTGTGCTTGACGTCGGTGCTTGGGGCGCACCGTGGGGGATCGTCCTGGTCGCCGACTACCTGACTGCAGCCATGTTGGCGGTTTCGTCCGTTGTTGCACTTGCATCGGTCATTTACGCTATTCACACCATTTCAGATACTGAAAAGAAACTTTATTATGTACCACTCATCAACTTCCTGATGATGGGCGTAAACGGCGCATTTCTGACCGGCGACCTGTTCAATCTCTATGTCTGGTTTGAAGTGATGTTGATCGCATCATTCGTTCTGATGATCCTGCAGGGAAAACGCAGCCAGCTCGAAGCAGGCTTCAAGTATGTAACGATCAACATTTTTTCTTCTTTCATCTTTCTCGCAGGTATCGGGATCCTCTACGGAAAAACCGGAACGCTCAACATGGCCCACATCGCCGTGGCAATCGAACAATCGGAGAATGCCGAATTTATCAATTCTACTATTGTGCTCTTGCTTGTCGCTTTCGGGATCAAATCCGCCATTTTCCCTCTGTTTTTCTGGCTGCCCGCATCCTACCACACTTTGCCGGGCCCGGTTGCAGCACTGTTCGCCGGTCTGTTGACGAAAGTGGGAGTCTACAGTTTCATGAGGACTTTTACCCTTTTCTTCGGCGACAAGGTGGAATTCTTTGCTTCCCTCCTGCTCATATTGGGTATTTTGACGATGGTCACAGGTGTATTTGGTGCAGCATCGAAGTATGATTCCAACAAGATCCTTTCTTTCCACATCATCTCTCAAATCGGATATATCGTCGTCGCGATGGCTTTATTTACGGAGTTCGCCTTAGCAGCGGCACTCTTCTACACAGTTCATCACATTTTAGTAAAATCAAACCTGTTCCTGGTGGCAGATATTTTCAACCGTCGCTTTGGAACCTCCGATCTGAAGAAAATGGGTAGTTTATACAAGACAGCACCTTTCCTGGCCCTCCTTTTTGCAATCCCGGCCATGTCTTTAGGAGGAATACCACCTTTTTCCGGATTTTGGGCAAAACTCACCGTAATATGGGCTGCGGTAGAGGCAGAACAACTCTTCGCTGCCGTTTGCGCCGTCCTAGTCGGCATTCTGACCCTGTACTCGATGGTAAAGATATGGGCAGAAGTTTTTTGGAAAGCTAAGGAGGATTCGGGGCCATCTATTCAGTCCCAGAAAACTCATCTTACTCAATATGTGGCTTCAATCATCCTCGCACTCTCCACACTGTGGATCAGTTTTCATCCGCAACCACTATTCGATTTCTCGAACCAGGCTGCAAAACAACTCAGCGAACCCAGTAAGTACATTGAAACGGTGTTAGATCAATCAACGAAGGAGGACCGTCATGAAACTCATGATTAAGTGTTATCATTTCAGCATCTTTCTCTTCTTTTACATCAAAGAAGTTCTCATCAGCAACGTGAAGGTAGCGATAGACGTGATATCTCCCAAACCCAGAATATCGCCAGGTATCGTAGCAATCAAACTGACCAAGCTTAATGAGAATGGCGTTTCCCTGCTTGCCAATTTTGTTTCCATGACTCCAGGAACCCTCGCGTTAGACTATGATTCTGAAAACGGAGAACTTTGGATCCACTCGATGTATCTGGAGGAAGAGGAGTCATTTGTGTCATACATTCAAAACCAATACGAAAACCCGATCGCTAAATTCCAATGACCCCAGAATTCAATACCATCGCATGGATCTTTTGTTCGGTTCTAGTCTCGCTGGCTTTCCTGATGAATTTGATACGCATCTTCAAAGGTCCGAGTCTATCCGACCGAATCGTCTCCATTGATCTTGTGGCCGCAATTCTGATGGTGGTCTTCATGGCAACTGGTGTTATTCAAAATAATGAGTTTCTACTATCGGTAGCTCTGGCAATCGCCATCGTCGTGTTTTTTGCCACAGTCGCTCTCGCAAAATACATGAATGATAAGGAGGATTTGAAATGAAAGAGCTTTTCGTGTGGTTAACAATTTCACTCGCCTCCGTTTTTTGTCTAATCGCCTCCATCGGAATTCTCCGATTCAGGGATTTGTACATGCGCATTCATGCAGCTACCAAAGCCGGAGCATTTGGAGGTAGTTTGGCGGCCATCGCAGCAGGAATCCATTTCAACACGCTTTCAGCCTGGATACACGCAATTCTGATCATCATTTTCTTCTACGCAACCACACCAGTAGCCGCACATCTGCTGAGTAAGCAATACTACACCAAGGATAAAAAGGGCCACCAAAGAAACGGCTGACACGAAGAACAGAACCTTATTTTGAGTGGCAAAATGTCAGAAATTTTTATATACGTAAATTTATATACGAATTTCTTTTCTTTTTTTTCATTTCGTGCAATACTATTCACATCTTGGACGTTTCCAAGTATGAACTCACAATCAAAATAGTTTAGGAGAAAAAATGAATATCACAGACAATCATCAAATCGCGGAAAAAAATGCCCTGGATCGTGCCAGGATGGCCCGGAAGATCGAAAACCGTGTTCGTCCTCGCTCCCGTCTGAGGGAACTTACACGCTCCCGTACGAACCCCTATGAACACACTCAACTGAAGATTCAAGGGATGGGTTTATTGGGGAGGTTTTAATCCAGCCACCAGTCACCTCTGCCTAAATAATGGATATACTTTTATACATTTTAATTCCGCTCGCTCTCGGAATGTGGGCGCAAATGCGGGTCTCCGGTACCTACCGGAAGTACAGTGAGGTCGGAGCAAGAAGCGGATTGACCGGTAAAGATGTCGCCAATTACATGCTCAAAAGATTCGGAATACATGATGTGGAGATCGTACCGATCCGCGGATTGCTCTCCGACCACTACAACCCCACCAACAAGCAACTCGCGCTCAGCGAACAAAACTTCTACGGAAAAAGCCTGGCAGCTTTGGGAGTCGCAGCTCACGAAGCAGGACACGCCATTCAGCATGCAGTTGGTTACCGCGCGCTCAAACTAAGAATGGCTCTTGTCCCGATCACGAGCATCTCTTCGCAAATGCTGCCATTCGTCATTATCGGAGGATTCCTCTTCGGAATCGCGGGTCTTATTCAGCTCGGAATTCTCGTCTACCTGGTGTTGACCGTGTTCCAGCTTGTCACACTCCCGGTAGAATTCGACGCCAGCAAGCGAGCTTCGGTGCAGCTCAGGGAGCTGGGAATTCTGGAATCCGACGAAATGGTGGGAGTTCACAAAACTCTAAACGCTGCAGGGTGGACTTACATCGCAGCCTTCGTCGCTTCGCTAGGCAACCTTCTCTACCTGTTGCATCTTACACAGGAGGAATAAACGACAGACTATCTTTAAAACACTCTCCCCCTTTACATGACACAATCTACAAAACCTATCGTATCGATCATCATGGGCAGTCAATCCGACTGGCCCACCATGCAACATGCAGCTGAGAAATTCGCCGAACTGAGTATCCCCTACGAAGCGGAGGTGGTTAGCGCCCATCGTACTCCAGACAAACTCTACGAGTTTGCGAAGAATGCGGAATCACGGGGTATCCGAATCATAATCGCAGGGGCAGGAGGATCTGCTCACCTGCCTGGGATGACGGCGGCTCTCACCTCAGTCCCCGTTCTGGGAGTGCCGATACTCTCAAAAAGTCTAAATGGTATCGATTCGCTCTTGAGCATTGTACAGATGCCAGGGGGAATCCCGGTCGCCACTTTTGCCATCGGCAAACCTGGCGCCATCAACGCTGCACTGTTTGCAGCAAGCATATTGGCTTCCGACGATCCCGAAATCAAATCACAGCTCGAAAATTTTAGAAGCAAACAAACTCAAATCGTGCTCGAAAACTCAAATCCACAATCATGATACTTCCACCTGCTACTATTGGAATCCTCGGAGGAGGACAACTTGCCAGAATGATCGCCCTTGCCGGAAGGCGCATGGGTTACAGGTTTATCGTTTACGAACCTTCGGACGAGTGTCCGGCTGAGAGTGTTTGCGACCTCCGATTCAAAAATGACTATGACAACTATGGCGCACTCGCAGATTTCGCCTCCAAAATCGATGTCTGCACACTCGACTTTGAAAACGTGCCAAGCGAGGCCGCAAATTTTATACAAAGTTGTGTGCCTCTAAGACCCTCGGCTTACATGTTGAGCATCTGTCAAAACCGAAAGAAAGAAAAACTCTTTCTACAAGAGCATGGATTCCCTTGTGCCAAATTCGAGTTAATAAAAGGCCCTGAGAGTCTCTCTCGTGCAATCGATATCATCGGAACGCCTTCTGTTCTCAAAACTGCAGATTTTGGATACGACGGTAAGGGCCAAATCAAAATAGATCCCAACACCGATCCTTCGACCGCGTGGAGCTCACTCGACGCGCCGCTCGCTGTTCTCGAAGAATGGGTCAACCACCAAGGAGAGTATTCAGTGATCGTGTCAAGAGATCCGGAAGGTAGAAAGAAAGCCTTCCCCATCTCGGAGAATCTACATGTCGATCACGTTCTTTTCAGCTCCACCATGCCAGCCTCTGTTAGCCCAGAAGAAGAAAAAGAAGCGGTAGAGATTGCTTATCAGATTGCCGACCAGTTCCAAATGATCGGGCTGGCAGCCATCGAGTTTTTCAGATCTGACAAGGGCTGGATCGTTAACGAAATTGCACCTCGTCCCCACAACTCGGGTCATCTCACGTTTGACGCTTGTAAAACCAGTCAGTTTGAACAATGCATCCGCGCGATATGCGGGCTCCCTCTCGGAGACACACACCTACTGACTCCAGGTGTCATGGTAAACCTTTTGGGTGACCACTGGCCTAATCTTGAACCCAACTGGAATCGAATCCTCGAGAATTCAAACCTAAAGCTGCATCTTTATGGAAAGGATATTCCGCGAAAGGGCCGCAAGATGGGGCACCTCACTCTGCTGGACGATGATATTCAAAAAGCTAGGCAAACCACTCATGAAGTGATGCAACTTTTGAAGGCATCTTAATTTATGATTTTTTTTTCATGTTTTTATTTGCATATATTTATTCTGACCATTACCTCCTGACGAAAATCTATTCTCACGGTTTTGAACATGGACAGTATCAGCATAATAACCACGAATCTTCTATCACCACCAGTCATCGCATTCGGTGCCGGACTTACTGCTCACATCGCAAGAAGTGACTTTAGATTTCCCACGCAACTCTACGAAGCACTGAGCATCTATCTATTGCTTGCGATCGGGTTCAAAGGCGGTGCTTCATTGCTATCCACACCAGCAAGTCAACTCATACTACCCATAGCTGCGGTCGCGATAGCGGGGATCTCGATCCCGATAGTTGCCTACTGGATTTGTAGAAAACTCCTGCGTTTCAGTGTAGATGACGCAGCAGCCATGGCCGCTCACTACGGATCCGTTTCAGCGGTAACCTTCATGGCCTGCATCTCATTTCTTGAGTTTCGCCAGATCGCCTATGAAAGTTATCTTCCCGCATTGATGGCCCTCATGGAAATACCTGCCATCGCAGTTGCGCTGATTCTTTTTCGACTGTCAAAGTCCGATCACAAAAGCACATCTCTTTCCGCTGTGGCTCACGAAGTGTTTGCCGGTAAGAGCATTTTCCTTCTCGTAACTGGCTTGATCGCGGGCGCACTGGCTGGACCTTCTGGCTTCGAACGAGCCAAACCTTTCTTGGTAGAACCTTTTTACGGGGTCCTGATCCTGTTTCTCCTTGAGATGGGCATCAACGCAGGTAAACAAATCACAGGACTAAGGGGATACGGCACCAAACTCGTGCTGTTCGGCATTGTCATGCCACTTCTTCAGGCACTGTTGGGGTTACTTCTCGCTAGAATGGCGGGTCTATCCGTTGGTGGGACCACCGCCTTCATGGTTTTGAGCGCAAGTGCGTCCTACATCGCGGCCCCTGCTGTAGTTCGAATTGCCATTCCGGAAGCCAACCCCGGACGTTACGTCACCGCATCACTTGGAATTACTTTTCCTTTTAATCTCGCAGTCGGCATCCCTCTTTACTACGTGATAGCTTCATTAACAGCAGGATAATAATCCAACATCAATTTCATCAGCAAACGTAGTCAATAATGGAGAGTAAATCTTTTGGGGAGACCATCAACTGGGGTCTGAATCGCGCAGACCTACATTTTGAAAGTCTGGGGACACACATGACTCAGACGCTTCACCATATTGGCGAAGGAGAACTGGCAACTTGGTTGGAGAATCTCTTAAAAAATCAGGGAGAAGCAACAGGAGAGATACCGGAGAACGGTGTTTTTGCATTATCGCTGCTTTTGCAATTCATGAATTTGTCGGAAGAATTCGCCTCTCATGAAACTCGACGACGACGGGAAACGGAGCATCTTGATGAGGTCGAATCCGGCCTGTGGAAACACGCGCTACTTGCGCTGAAGGAAGAGAAACTTGCTCTGCCCGCACTTCAATCGCACATGGAGCACCAGGAGATCGAGATCGTTTTCACGAAACACCCGACAGAGGCCAAGCGTTGGCCCGTCATGGGTCTGCACCGTGAGCTTCGCAATCTGTTGAAAAAGGATCCCGATGAAGGTTTTCCTGGAGACGCTGCTTTGGTCTTTGAAACTGTCATCGAAAGACTTTGGCGCACCGGAGAAGTCTTTTTTGAGAAGCCAACTGTGGAGGACGAACTTGAAAATCTGCTGTACTATTTCAAACGCATCTTCCCAATCGCGCTTTCCGTAATGGATCAACGATTCGTTCACGCCTGGAAGCAGACGTTACCTGATCACAATTTACCCAAGCATCGCCCCCAAATTCGCTTTGGTTCCTGGGTGGGAGGAGATCGCGACGGACATCCATTCGTCACAGCTGAGGTGACCGAAGCAACTTTAGAAAAACTCAAAACAAGTGCTTTGAACATCCTGAAAGAACATTTGAAGGACCTCGCCAATGCCCTTCCATTCCCGGCTGACTCAAACCTTAATGCTGAGATTCGGAACAACCTTCAAGAGCGCTTCGAACTTCCGGAAAAGGAATTCCAGGAGCCATGGAAAAACATCATTCTCAAGATTCGAAATCGCCTGCCGGGTAAAAAGAAAAATTCCAACGAATACGACAGTCCAGTAGGTCTCTTGAATGATCTTGAGTTCGTAAAAGAAAGCCTCTCTCAAATCGGAGCAGATCACATCGGCACACGCCACATAGATCCCGTCATTCGACTCGCAGAGGCGATCGGCTTTCATCTTGCCGTTCTCGATGTGAGAGAAAACAGTGACACTTACGTCTCGACTTTGACCGAACTGTTAACTGCTGCGGGAGTCGAGGGTGCAGAGCAGTTTTCAGAATGGCCTGAGGAGAAACGTGTGAAATTTCTTAATTCAGAATTGGCAAACCCTCGTCCACTCTGCCATCCGGACGTTCAACTGTCTGAGAGGTCACGAAAAACAATCGATACCTTCGCTCTGCTTTCAAAAACTTTAAAACAAGGTGGCCGTTCGCGACTCGGAACTCTCATCGTGAGCATGACTCGTAGTCTTTCTGATCTACTCGTGGTCTATACCCTGGCGAAAGAAACGGGAGTCGCCAAATGGGAGGACGGAAAGCTCCGCTGCCAACTTCCACTAGTCCCACTCTTCGAGACCGAATCCGATTTGCAAAACAGTGAAACCATCATGAGGCAGTTTTTGCAGCACTCCGTCACTCAAAACAGTATCGGGAAATACTGGAAATGTGTCTCTACGGTCATGTTAGGATACAGTGACAGCAACAAAGATAGTGGTATCATCGCGAGTCAGTGGGCTCTTCAAATTGCCCAGGAGAATCTTCGCAAAGTTTCGGAGGAGACCGGACAACCGATCAAGTTTTTCCACGGCCGTGGGGGAACGATCAGCCGCGGAGCAGGTCCGACGCACCGATTTTTGGAGGCATTGCCTAAAGGAAGCTTGAGAAGCGGACTTCGTCTAACAGAGCAGGGAGAAGTCATCGCTCAAAAATACAACAGCGTCGAAAATGCATCGATCAATCTGGAATATCTGGCAGCCAGCGTGCTCCGTTCATCGACAGAAGATTTACACGCCTCAACCGCGTCCACTGACTGGAAAGAGGCGTTCGAAACACTATCGGTCGAGAGCAAAAAAAGCTACCGAAAGCTCCTCGAAAATGAGGGCTTCATGAGTTTTTACAGGAAAGCGACGCCCATTTCCGCAATTGAGCAAAGTCGAATCGGTTCCAGACCCTCTCGTCGCTCAGGTGCGGCCACGCTGCAGGATCTGAGAGCGATCCCTTGGGTGTTCAGCTGGAATCAATCACGATTCTTCTTGCCTGGATGGTATGGAGTAGGAAGTGCCCTTCAGAAGCTTGCGGACGAAAATGAAGATCAGTTTGAGGTGCTTCAAAACGAAGTCAGTTCGGCTCCTTTTCTTCGCTACCTTTTCTACAACATTGAGATGAGCTTTGTGAGTGCAGACGCTGACATCTTCAACGCATACGCTGCGATGGCCGACGATACTCCAAACGGCAGTGCGATTCACTCGATGATTCAAAACGAATTTGAGCTCACCGGAAAGATGTTGAATCTGCTTTTCAAAGATCCTGTGGAGAAACGACGACCTCGTCTCATCTACACGATCAAAAACCGGGAAAAGTTTCTGAAACCCATTCACCAAAGACAGATCAATCTACTGTTGGAGTGGGAGTCTACAAGTCCGGAATCAGAAAGCAGAGATCGCCTGATGAATGAGATCCTGGAAACGATCAACGCAATCGCGAGTGGGCTCAGGGCGACGGGGTAATCTCCTCAGCTCTTTGTCACGTTGCCTCCGCGGGACATCATGACCGCGATGGGCTGGGTGGCTTCAAAGTGCGAAAGCACGATCATCAATATCACCATGAAGGGGACACAGAGGAAGGCCCCGGGAATGCCCCACATGGTTCCCCAGAATGTAAGCGAAAGAAGAATCACCAATGGGCTGAGGTTGAGCGAATTCCCCATCAACCTTGGCTCAAGGAAATTGCCTATTAAGAACTGGAGAGAAGTAATTCCGATCGCGACCACGAAGAAGGGTGCAGTCAAATCAAACTGCATCAGTGCCAGCAACGACGGGAAAATGGTCGCAAGAATCGAACCGATGCTCGGGATGTAGTTGAGCAAAAAGATCAGCATCGCCCAAAAACTGGCAAATTCAAGATTGATGCCCACCATGATCACATAACTCAGAATTCCCGTTAGCGCACTTGTGAAAGTTTTGATACCGAGGTAAAGCCGAACGTCCGACTGGATTTTTTTGATGATTCGGCGAATGTTTTCAAGTTGTTCGGGGTTCCTGGAAAGGTTCTGAAGTTTATTCGAAAAACTCTTCTGCTCGAGGAAAAGAAACATCAAATAAATGAGAATGAGCCCCGTACTACCAGCAATACTCGTGAGGCCAAGGGCCACTTCGGACATCATACGGCTCAGGTCGAGATCCTGTAGAAGCGTAGAAAGGCTTTCTGGCTCTTCCACGTTTGCCAACGTAAACAACCTGCTGACAATCGCCCCCACCTTCTCCCGATAGATCACTGATCCACTCGCGATGTTCGAAATGTTTGTCGAAATAATCTGAACCACCAGGCCTCCGATCCCCAGAATCGTAGCCACCGAAAAGATGAAGCAGATTGCTCTGGGGATTTTAAAACTGCGGTAGCGAATCGTACTAAAAGCGTAGGTCAGGATGTTAACCAAATACCAAATGAACAGGGCGTAAACAAACGGCAGTAGTAGATCCTTACCCAATTTGAGGATGTAGAAGAGTAAGAATACGGTGATTAAACCTATAGCGAACCGAAACCCTTTCATCTGCTGCGACATTATTTATGTTTTAAATAACATTGGAAAACACAGAAAGCCTATGAGTTCAAATTCAACAAGCAAGTATCGAGATTTTGTTTGAAGCAAAAAGGTGTATTTCGCACAACCTCCCGATCCTTACATTTACAGACCACTCAGTAATCTAGTTTTTAATGCATCAACCTTAACAATGAAAAAAAAACGCCGAATATCAGTAATGAAACTTACCTAATCAATCCAATGGAAAAATTAAACGTGCTATTCGTCGATGACGAAGAAAACCTCCTCCACGGTTTACGGCGCAGTCTCAGGCGAAAAGCCCTCGGCTGGGAAACTCGGTTTGCGAACAGTGGCGAAGAAGCCCTCAATTTGATGGGAGAATCACCTGCTGATGTCATCGTGACTGACATGCGAATGCCGGGCATGAATGGAGTGGAACTGCTTAAGGAAGTAAAAGCAAAGTATCCCAAAACTGTTCGCTTCATTCTATCGGGATTTTCCGATAAAGTATTGATCCTCGATTCTGTTGGTTTATGCCACCAGTTTTTTGCAAAACCTTGCGACATCGAACAACTACTCGAGGCCGTCAATTTCTCAAACAGCCTCTATGCCCAGCTCGGAGAAGAGAGATTACAAAAACTGATCTGTGAGATCAAAAACCTTCCCACTCCTCCGGAGACCTACATGGCCATCAACAAAGAGCTCAAAAAAGAGGAGCCCTCAATTGAAAACGTAGCCGAGATCATACGAAAAGATGCCTCCATCAGCGCAAAAGTATTGCAGCTGGTAAACTCCGCTTTTTTCGGAATCGGTACCGAAGTCACCGACATCGCCCAAGCCTCTTCTCTCCTCGGAACGGAGCATCTCAAGTCCATCATACTGATGATCGGAATCGCCGACGAATTCAGTAAAAGCGAAAATCCAGCATCACTTGATGCCTATCGCAGACACTCACTGGAGGTGGCCACCGAGTGTGAACACATCGCAAAAGAACTCGGCTACAAATTTAATGAGGTGCAAACCTGCTTCACCGCTGGGTTACTGCACGACATCGGAAAACTCGTGATGTTGTCGCATTTTAAAACCAAATACAGCGGTATCGAAGCTTTCAGACTGCAAACACCAGGGACTGAGGCAGTTCAGGACTTGGAATCTGAAGTATTTGGAACCAATCACGCTATAGTTGGCGCAGCGTTGCTCGCTTTGTGGGGACTACCTCCACAAGTGGTAAACGCCGTGGCACACCACCACAAACCCGGCAAAATTTCACCCCAGGAGATCACCCTCGCTACGATTATCCATGTTGCGAATGCAGTCGTTTGGCACCGACATCATTCGGAAGACGGAAATCTCAACGAATCTGATCTCATTGATCCAGATCATATCTCAAAATGCGGACTGACTGACAGCGTTCTGGGATGGTCCAACACCCCTAACTCTTAACTCAAAAAATATGAATGTAAAACCACGCGTACTCTGTGTAGATGACGAAAAAAACGTCCTCGACAGTTTTCGTCGTTTACTACGTAAAGATTTTGATCTCAACACCGCCACTTCGGGTGCAGATGGAATCGCATTAATAGAACAAAACGGACCCTATGCGGTCGTTGTTTCAGATTTTAAGATGCCCGGGATGAATGGTGTGGAGTTTCTCGCAAGAGCCAAAGAAATTGCACCGGATACGATCAGGGTCATGTTGACGGGCCAAGCAGAGGAAAACACTGCTGCACAGGCGATCAATGATGGGAAGATTTTTCGATTTCTCAACAAACCGATCTCAAGCTCCTCATTCATCCAATGTCTTAAGGATTCGATCCGTCAATACGAACTCATCCACGCCGAACGGGATATCCTTGAAAAAACCCTCAAAGGCAGCATCGAAGCAATGACAGATATCCTATCCTTGGCCAATCCTCTGGCATTCAGCCGAGCGGCACGGGTTCAGGAGTACTGTAAGCAGGTTGGGAGCGCCTTGGGGGTCGAGGATCTTTGGCAACTTGAAGTAGCCGCCATGCTGTCCCACCTCTGCTTCGTGACTATTCCCAAGGAAACTCTGGAGAAAAAGGAAAATGGAATCGGTCTGGATCCAGTCGAAATTCAGATGTTTGAAGATCTCCCTCAAATCACCAACAAAATCATCGGACACATTGCCAGGCTCGAACCGATTTTGGAGATTATCAACAAGGCCCAATCGGATGATTCTCTCACAACCATTTCGATGAGCGATAACATTGCTGTGTGTGCGGCAATTTTCAGAACCATCATCCGCTTCGATGAGTTAATTGAAAAAGGCTACGGTAAACTCGAAGCGATTAAGGATTTAAACAACTACAAAACCCGCTATCACCAGACAGTTCTCGATCAACTCAAGTCTATCAAGATCAGGGAACTTGGGGTACAGACCCGCAAAATCGGGATCAACCAAATCAGAGTCGGCATGGTCTTAAACGAGTCCATCAAAACAGCAGAAGGGCTGACAGTCGCGCCTAAAGGTTTCGTTGTGAACGAGCTCATCCGGCAGCTGCTCAAAAACTTATACCTGCAGGATGCTATCCCGGAGATCGTCGAAGTTCAAATCGATGACCGAGGTGAATCCAAATGACCTGAAGTGTTTCTGAATTGACTTAAATAGCTAATATTCCGGCCGATAATTTTTGTGTGGAGAAACTAGAACAGATGCAAAACTCATCTAAAGAAGCGATCTACAGCAGTATTCTCCAAGGAATTCCAATACCTGTATTTTACGAAGATGTGGATCGAGTCATTCTAGACTGCAACAAGGAGTTTCAAGACTGGGTGGAGCGCCCGAGAGAAGAGATCGTGGGCAAACCGATTCACGAAATACTCCCTCCTTACATCAGAGAGAAGTGGATTGCTTCCAACCCTAAGGAAATGGCTTCGAAGGGCATTCAAAGATTCGAAATCGAATACGAGAAGGAAGATGGACTAGTATTCTACTCCGTCCAAAAAAACAACGTCCAGGATGGTGAAGGAAAAATCGTAGGTCTGACCGGTACCATTACCGACCTCACCGAATACAAACGAGCAATCGACAAACATTTAAAAGAGCATCAACTCATACGCACCCTTATCGATATCCTTCCCGCCTTCATCTATGCCAAAGACAAAGACAGCAAATTCCTCATCGCCAACCAAGTCATTGCGGGCTACATGGGCGCCAAAACCCCTGAAGAGCTCTTGGGAAAGTCGGATTTCGACTTTTTTCCGTACAAATACGCGATGAAATACTTCTGCGACGAACAGGAGGTAATGAACACTGGAAGACCCAAAATTAACATCGAAGAAAAAACCTCCACAACCGAAGATGGAGGAGAAATGTGGCTCAACACCACAAAAGTCCCACTGAGAGATCATAACAGTGAAATTGTAGGTATCGTTGGTTCCGGCATTGACATCACCCAACGAAAAATCCTCACGGACCAACTGAAGGAACTGCAAGAAATCGTAAACAACAGCAGATCCTGCGCGTTTCTCTTGAAATCAAACGAAAACTGGGAGGTCACCTTCTGCACAGAAACCGTGTCACTTTTCGGATACGAACCTCAAGACTTCGGAAAAGAAGGTCACAAGTTCCTCGAAATCGTTCATCCAGAAGATGCTCACAAATTGAGGGAAAAAACACTGGAAGCTTTCAAGGGTGAACAAAAAACTTTCACACAGGAGTATCGGATCAAACATAAGGATGGTGGTTTCATTTGGGTAGAAGATCACAAACACCTCCGAAAGTATGACGACGAAGAAGAGGTCTACACTTTCCAAAGTTTAATCACTGACATCTCTATTCGACACCAATACCAGGAGGAGCGGAATCAAATGGAATTGCAGCTTCGGCAGTCGCAAAAGCTTGAGGCCGTCGGCCAACTTGCCGCAGGAATCGCCCACGAAATCAATACGCCTATCCAATTCATCAGTGACAATCTTGATTTTCTTTCACAGTCCTTTGGAGAGGTTCTCGATTTCGTCAGTTTATCAGTCGACAAATACAAAGCCGACTCACGGGAGTGTCCGATTTCGAAGGATGATGTCGATTATTATGTAGAAGAGATACCTTCTGCTATCAAACAGTCTCTTGAGGGAGCTAACCGAGTAAGAAACATCGTGAAAGCGATGAAAGAATTTTCCCATCCAGGCAATGGGAAAGTCATGCTTGAGGATATCAACACTGCGATAGAAAACACGGTGATTGTCGCCAAAAACGAATGGAAATACGTGGCGGATGTAGAACTTGAACTTGCGGAGAACATGCCGATGGTTCCGGTAGATATCGGCCCGTTCAAACAGACCATCCTCAATCTGATCGTGAACGCGTCTCACACGATTGAAGATCGGATAGCGCAAGGTGATTTCGAAAAAGGGAAGATTACGATCCACACTGAAATTAAAGGCGAAAACGCAGTCGTATCTGTTAAAGATACCGGGATGGGAATGCCCAAAAAAGTAGCTCAACGAATATTCGATCCATTTTTCACAACCAAGGAAGTCGGGAAAGGTACAGGCCAAGGGATGTCGATGGCCTACGACATGATTGTTCGCAAACTAAAGGGTAATCTTCGTTTTAATACGCAAGAAGGAGTAGGAACCACGTTTTTCATCGAAATTCCTCTCGAAAAACGCGAGGAAGAAGACTGATCCCTTAGGAATTTTCCGAAGTTTCTCCGCTCGATTGTTTCATGGATTCTTCAAGCAAACGAATTGACTCTGCAGCGCGCTCGTGTCCTTGGTTACTTGCCTTTTGATACCAAAATAACGCTTCCTCAGGGTCGGTTTCCAAACCGCCTACTCCATACTCGTAGTGAAGCCCAAGATTATACTGCCCGTTCACGTGGCCAGCCTCTGCGCATCTTTTGTAAAACTTAACAGCTTCCGTCTCACTTTTCTCTACCCCATAGCCTTTGGAATAACAGAAACCGACACAATAAATGGATTCCATAAAATCCAAATCTGCAGCTTGATTGAAATACTGAAAAGCCAAATCCCAATCAGCGTCCACCTTCGAACCTTCAAAATACAAGATCCCCAGGTTGTGAGCAGCTTCGGGTTCGCCATTCGCCGCAGCGACCTTAAGCCAATGAAGCGCTTTTTCAATGTTCGCTTCCACTTGAGACTCAGTGAAATGAATGCCTAGATTCAAGGCTGCTTGGGGCTGCCCTGCT
The DNA here is from genome assembly GCA_022361075.1 of Opitutales bacterium. GTDB lineage: Bacteria > Verrucomicrobiota > Verrucomicrobiia > Opitutales > JAFGAQ01 > JAKSBQ01. The sequence continues at coordinate 47,412 of JAKSBQ010000466.1, forward strand.
TCCGCAGCTTTGGAAAACCACTCCATTGCTTTTCCTTCGTCCTGGTCGACCCCCTGCCCAGTGTAGAGTAGATACGCGAGATTGCACATCGCATCGGGATGTTCTTGCTCGGTTGCCTTGGTATACCAAACCGCTGCTTCCGACAGATCGGACTCAACTTGCTCACCTTTTGCGTAGAGATTACCCATCTCGTACTGTGCGTTCGAATCGCCCTGATTCGCTTTTTCGCGGATTACTTCGATGGATTCACTCATGTTTTGTGGAGATTAATAAATTGGAAGATCTTTTATATATAGTTCAGAAGCGAAATATTCAAGATCCGGCTCGCACTAGCTAAAGCCGCTTGATAGGAGGTCTCCTGTTGTTTGATGCGAACGGCAATTTCGGTGATGTCTGCCTGCACTTCCGCAGCGATTGCTTCGTCCAACTGATTGAAGAAATTGCGATCCGAATCTCGTGCGATGTCGAGCCTCATCTGTTTAGTGATTAAGTCTGAGGTGGCGATGACGAGTTGATCATCTGCCCTTTCGATTTCTGTTGCTGCCGTACGAGCAGCTGAAGCATCGTAGGGGGCAATCGTCTCATCGAACACGTTTCTTAAGTCCAATATCGCCTGCAACATCGCTTGAATATCGACATTATTCTCCGGATTAAGCCGAGCGGCGATTTTGGTGTTACTCCCAATGTAGGTCTCAGCCTCATCGAAGTTGGGATCGCTCCGGTCGGTGGGACTTCCGTTGTAACTGATCGTATCATCCGACGGATCATTTGGAGTACCATTATCATCTATCGTGTAAGGATCTCCCGAATAATCGACTCCCGCAAACAGATATTCACCATCCTGTTTTCCATTTGCTAAATCCAATGCTTGATTGAGGATCTCATCAAGTTGTCGCTTGTTCCCCAGTATCTCAGCAGATGAAGTCGAGTCTCCGGTGGTTTCAAAGATTCCCAGAGCCAAATTACCGATACTGCGGATTTCTTCCAAATGCAGTTCAGAGGTCCGAATCACGCCCTCCGCCAAAACATTATTAGTGTAATACTGGGACAATACCGATTTATCGGATTCCCGCCGGATGGTGCGGCCAACCACGGTGGGGTTGTCTTCCGGCAAGCTCACACTTCTGCCGCTCGAGAGTTGTCGCTGGAGATCAACCAGTGCTCTTTGATTATTATTGATCTGTTGAACAAGACTTTCCTGTATCGAATTGGTGGCAACTCTTAGATCACTCATAGGTTTCCTTTCTCATTACCTCGCCAGTGAAACGATGACTTCCAGCATCTCATCCATCACTTGAAGCACCCTCGCAGAGGCCTCAAAAGACTTTTGAAAACGGATGATATTGGCCAGTTCCTCATCAATGGAAACCCCACTTACAGAAGCGCGCTGATCCTGTAGTTGGGAGTTTAATAAAGATTGATTCTCAAGGAGGTTTTCGGTCGAAGATACTTCGTAACCCAAATCGGTCGCCATTTCAGAGATGAACTCACCAAAGGTGTTACCTCTGAGATTTGAAGAGATGTTATCCCTTAACTCTGCAAGTGCCAGTGCCACTTCATTCGCGCCAGTATTGGTGGTATTAGTCGCTTTGAGCGTGGTAGAATTCAATGGTGTAATGACCGGACCAAAATCCCCGAGGGGATCTCCCGGGTAGAGCCTGATGTTACCCGCAGTGATTGCCGACAAATCAATTGCATCAGGATTTTCATCATCATCAAAGAAAAATTCATTGTCACCCGGAGTGTCGTAGATGGTGCTCACCTCCGTTGCAAGTTGAACCGCCAGTGTATCGAGATCTTCTCTTATTTTAGCGAGAGGTCCGATCGCCTGACTGCCAGCACCTCCATGCGGGTCAGTCTCCGATCTTACGAAAATCAAACCGTGCAAAGATCCGCCTTCAATATCCATCGCCGTCGAGTTTGGGGAATTCCCCAACGGACTTGTGGTGTAATTGCTAAAATAAACTTCATTACTGGCTTCGTTGAAGCGAATCTCATTTCTGACGGAGGTTTTTTCTACAAGAACCACTTCGGTACCTCCGCCAGCGCTCTTATCCATCGCAAAAACTGTGAGCTGTCCGGAGTCATCTTCACGGGTTTCAAAATTGATGTACTGCGCGAGTTCTTCCAGTTTCTGCTGCCTCAAGTCTCTGAATTCGAGTGCACCACCAGGTCTGCTGAGTTCGATTTTGGAAATCTCTTTGTTCATACTCGCGATCTCTGTCAGGATCGAGTTGACCTCCACCACATTCTCTTCGACGTTCCGAATCACGTCCTCATCCAAATTCTCAAAATCCCTTGACAAAGTGTTCATGCGATTCACGAGAACCTCCGCTTGCGCGATCACTGCTGCTTTAGTAGGTACATCGTTCGGGTTCGTGCTCAAAGAGTGCAGCGAATTAAAAAAGTCATCCAGCGCAGTCGATAAACCCGGGTTGAGATTGTCGCCGGGGTTGGAGCCTTCCAAGGTGTCCGGACTGGCAACATCTCCGGTGATCTGCTCTCCAAATATCACCTGCAACTGCTTATAAATCTTGTTTTGTGCGCTTAAACTACCCGTGACCGATGTTTCTCTAACAATCTTATCGTCGATAATCGCATCCCTCTGCTGAGTAATGGTTGATTCCGATATTCCCCCGGATATTCCAAACTCAACCCGTTGACGTGAATAATTAGTGTTATTCACGTTGGCCATGTTTTTACCAGCCGTCTCAATCGCGACCTGATTCGCTTTGAGAGAGTTCGTTGTGGCTAAGATACTTCCAAGAAGTCCGGACATGAGAAAATGGGTTAACAGTGTCTACGCAGAGGTCTTCAAAGTGCTCTGACTGTAGGGCTTGATTTGGCTTTTCCCCTTAGCTCCATAGGTTTTTACCTGAGTCTGCGGGCTCACTTGCTGCAACAACTCGTAAGTGTACTGCATCGCCCTAGCGAGGAGCATGTGGTTCTGTTTTGCCCTTCGGTTGGATCGGGAAATTGACGTGTTGATCTCGTCCACCAAAGCTTCAATCAGTGGTTGGGCCTCCTTAGGAAACGACGGAATCAAACTCTTGAGATCCGTATCAGGCTCACGACCAAAACGCAGCGCGAAGTCTCTTACTAACTGCTCTCTCTCGGCTCGGAGGCCAGAGGTGGCTGCAACCTGATGCTCGATTTCCTCAGCGAGCTCCATGTATTCGGTCATGTTGCGGTCAAGGATTGCACGTTGTTGTTTATCAATCGACACACAGAGTCCTCCATATTCCTGGAGTTCCATGCGAAGAGCTTCCACCAACGATTTCCAATTGATTGTGGCTATCTGCGTGTCATTCATGACGCATCCGTTTCCTTTGTTTTAAGATTAGTAGACAATTGTGATTGGAGGGCACTGGAGATTCCAATGCCCTCACCTTTCGAAAGTGTTTGGGCCAGCACATCTGTGAAATAGCCTCTGTAAATATCTTGCGCGACACCGTCCTCGCTAATCGCGCCGCCTTGGATCACCGGTTTCATCGCATCTTTTAGAAACTGCCGAACCAAGGTGGACTCAAACTCCGTCGCGGTGATCTCCAATTTCTGGGAATCCGACATATGATCCATCTGCAACATGCTCTTCCACTCGGAGGGATCGAGCATAATTGGCGACTGATGACTGTGAATAGCATCCATATTTAAATTATTGAACAATCAGCTCTGCCTGAAGAGCCCCCGCTTGTTTAAGAGTTTGGAAAATAGACATCATTTCCCGCGTGGAAACTCCGAGCGCATTCAACGCATTGGTAAGTCGTTCGATGGATGGGTATTCGTCCAGTATTTCGAACCCACCCTGGAATTCGGTGACCTGCACATCAGAATCCGGTAAAATTACCGTTTCCCCATCGCTAAAGGCGTTCGGCTGCACGGCGTCGAGGTCCGAAGCAATCGTGATCGTGATGGCACCGTGACTGATCGCCACTCTTGAAACCCGAACTTCGTTAGTTGCAACAATCGTCCCGGTGCGCTCATTGATGACGACTCTCGCCGGTGTGTCTGGATTTGCCTCAAGACTTCCAATCGCAGCAATAAAATTCGTCTCTTGCCCCTGGAATCCGTTGGGAATTCTCACTTGAACCGAAGCTCCATCCACCGCTTGTGCTATGCCCGGGAAAAGATCGTTGATCGACTTCGCGATCCGCGCGGCAGTGGTGTAATCAGGATGCAACAACATCAAATTAATGCGATTCTGCTTCACGATCGTCGAGGTGATCCGGCGTTCCACGATCGCACCGCTGCTGATGGTTCCCACCGTCGGGTGATTCTTCTGCACGGAGGCCCCACCAGCCCCGCCGTCACCTTCGAGAAAACCTCCAACCGCAATCGGCCCCTGAGCCACCGCGTAAACCACATCATCTGCTCCAACAAGTGGAGTTTGCAAAAGTACACCTCCATTGATCGAATCCGCATCACCGATGGATGACACGGTTACATCGATACGAGATCCGGGACGAGCGTAGGCCCCAATCTCTGCGGTTATCATCACCGCAGCCATGTTATCGCCCTGAATGGAAGTCGGATCGACGACTACACCAAATCGCTTAAGAAAGTTCGAAACACTCTGCACCATGTAGCTGAGCTGACTGTCACCGTCACCTGCTAGACCTACCACGATTCCATATCCGATCAATTGATTCGAACGGTCACCCTCAATTTGAGTAAGGTCTTTAATTCGCGTGGCTTGCAGCGACACACAACCTAGAGCCACCCAAACAACAAACAATACTGAAAAGACTCTGCGCATATCAGAAAGGGTTGATTTTATCGACAAAACGAGTGAACCAGCCCTTGCGCTGGACGTCTCCCACTGCTCCTCGTGAGACAAACTGGATCTGCGCATTCGCGACTCGATTAGAGCTCACGGTATTGGTAGTCACATCGATATCTAAAGGTCTCACGATCCCCTGAAATACGATATGCCGACTCTCCCCAGAAAAATTGATTTGGCGCATCCCTTCCACAACCAGATTGTGGTTTGGCAACACATCAATGACCGCCACAGGGATTTGGGCCGAGACGATGTTCATGCTGTCACTGACTGCACTGGGCGTCGTTTGATACTCACCCTTCAAAATGTCTGAAAACGCAACAGTCTGCCCGTCCAATCGATCCCAGTCGATGGAGTCAAACAACACGCCCGCTAGGTCCACCAGCGCCGAGTCTTTGGATCCTGTATCGATCGATTGAGTTGAGTTAAAATCGATGACCTCACTCACCGCAACCGTGAGAATGTCGCCCACACGATAAGCAATTTTGGACGAATACATGCTACGCTCAGTGTTGCCTTTGAGCCAAAGCGACTCCGCATTCAAAGCACCACCAAGGCTAACCATCGCAATCACCGCGAAAAGTGCGTTTCTGGAATTGATTTTTGTGAAGATCATACGCCAGCTCCTAAAAATAAACCCTTGCCTTACTCACTCCAACCACCTCAGCCTGGATGTCCCGGTAGGACTGCAGATTTCGCACGCGAATCACCTGTCCTTTGACACCGTCCTCAAGTGCTTTGCCCTTGAGACTAATCTTCATCCAACCCTCACGTGCAACGACTTCAACGATCTGATTTCTCCTCACCAGCGGACGTTCCTTCAGATCTCTCCAGTAAAGAGGATCACCCGCCTTCACCCCATTTGCAGCAATGTACTCGTTGAGAGGTGTGCCTAGATCGACAGGAGTCTGGTAAAGCCCCAAAACGTCCACAGGCTGCAAGGAAAACATGCCTTCATTGAACACATCTCCACGGTTCACTCGCTGATTCGCAACGTAGGCTTCCATCCACAGCTCACACCGCACTCCCTCTTGCCAGCTTCCGACACGGGATCCACCTGACCAAAGCTCGAAATTCAAATAAAACCGCGACCTTAATCCCTGTGATGGGAACGATGTAACTGCGATTTCCCAGTGCCCCTGATCAACATCAATCGCCTTCCAGGGACGATCGAAATAGACCCGCATATCCTGGGTAACACCAAACTGATCAGCTAACTGGTGACGAATCGAGTCGATCACCATTTTTTCGTCGATCTTTACCTTCAACGCCGGACCACGATCGATCTCAACAACAGGCTTTTTGGGTTTGACGACTACCTTTGGCTCTTCCTTTGGAGGTTCGACACGGGTGGAATGCAGGAGACCATCCAAATCGACAGATGCCAGCATCGTCTTCTTGTCCTGGCGGGGGCCATCCACTGCCCAAAGGGCATTCCCCAACTGCCCTATCAGAAGGGCGGTCAACATCGCTTTTCTAGCTTTGTCTAAGTTCATGGTTAAAAGGTTAAAAATTTCTATCGTTTGAGGGTCGCGATTTGACGAAGCATATCATCCGAGGTCTGGATGGACTTTGAGTTAATCTCGTAGGCGCGCTGCGCGATGATCATGTTCACCATCTCCTGCACCACATTCACGTTGGACATCTCGAGGAATCCTTGCCGAACGAACCCAAATCCATTCTGGCCTACGTTACCTGTCTCAGGTACGCCACTCGCGTTAGTCTCCGCAAAGAGATTTCCACCCATACTCTCCAGACCCGCGGCATTCACAAAACGAACCAACTGAATCGTACCTGCGTTAGTCTGTGTGATTCCATCATCAACGGTAACTTCCCCCGTACCTGATATGAACACCCGGTTCGCATTGAGCGGAATTGCCGGGAAGTTCTGCACGGGTAGACCCGAGCTCGTTGTTACCTGTCCATTTCCATCGATCTTAAAAGCACCATCACGGGTAAAAGCTCTCGATCCATCCGAACGTTGAACCTCAAAAAAACCATCTCCCTCGATTGCAATGTCTAACTGCTCGCCAGTTTCAGTCAGTTGCCCCTGAGTAAAAACCTTACTGGTTGATACGATTTGGCTACCGTTACCAAGTTCTACTGAGGTCGGTACCACATTTCCTCCACCCGCATCACCACCTGCTGGTTTGGACTGCTGATAGAGCAAATCCTGAAACTCCGCCTTACTTCGCTTGAAGCCAGTGGTGTTCACGTTGGCGATGTTGTTTGAAATTGTGTTTAGATTGTGCTGCTGCGCCTCCATTCCAGAAGCAGCTGAGTAAAGGGATAGATTCATTTTGCGGTCCTTTTCTCGTGGTTTATCTTCAAAATTCAGGATCAGGTGGCTCCGAGCACCTCGATCGTTTTACCCATCTTTTCGTCGAGGGTCTGGATTACTTTTTGGTTCACTTCAAATGCTCTGGAGACACTGATCAGATTTACCATCTGCTCCATCGGGGTGACGTTAGAGTCCTCTAACTGTCCTTGAAGAATGTCCGGCTCGATCATCTCCTTGCGGCGGAGTGGATTGTCAGGGTCTACTCTGAAACCGCCTGGAACTCGAATGAGGGATTCTTTTTCATAGTAGTCTACAATGTCCAATTCACCTACCTTGTTGATTCCCTGAGTGATTTCACCGGTTCGCGAAATTGTGATCTCCCCGTAATTGGGTTGAACACGCATGGGCCCCGTCTCTCCTAACACCGGGTGCCCCTGCTTGTTTACGATCTGATTGTCAGGATCGATGTGGAATTCCCCATCCCGCGATATGTATTCGTAACCGTCGCCCTGAATTCTGAAAAAACCTTCACCACGGATCGCCATATGAGTCGGCGAACCAGTCTGCTTCAACATACCTCCTGTAAAATCCGCGGATGGCGTTGAGATCGCCATCGTCACGGGCATACTCAGCGATCCTTTTTCGGTGGGGATACCCATTTTACCAGCGTGAATCGCCTCAAATGACATCTGCTGCCCCTTATAACCAGGCACTCCACTTGACGCGATATTCTGCGAAGTGACTTCCTGCCATCTTTGGAGAGAAGCCAGGGATGTTGCCGCGTTGTAGAGTCCTGTTTCCATGTGTGCAACGTTAAGCACAGGCAATACCAGTTACCTAACACATTGATATTCAACACTCTTCAAGAAAAACAAAATTCAGAGAGGAAATATTTACCGCTGTGATCCGGCAGATTTTGAAAACCTTTCGCTCAACCATCAATACAGGTTGTCTGGATTGAATGCTTGCTCTATCTTCCGAACCGCCCGCTATGACTGACAAAAAGAAATCGTTCGACGAAATGCACCCCACTTCTGGTTTCACAAACCTGGAAGAAATCTTCAACGCGATCACTCATGGGATCGGTTTTCTGCTCGGAATAGCGGGTCTCGTGTTGGCTGTGGTGTTTGCCAGCATTCGATCTGATGCCTGGTTAGTCGTCGCATGTTCGATCTACGGCGCCAGTTTGGTAATCCTCTACGCTGCTTCTACTTTTTATCATGCCATCCGCCACCTACCGACCAAAAAAGTCTTCATGATTCTCGACCACTGCGGAATTTACCTACTCATCGCGGGAACCTACACACCCTTCGTGCTTGGCCCACTCAGGGGACCGCTCGGATGGTCGTTTTTTGGAGTGATCTGGGGAATCGCCATAGTCGGAATTGTTTTAGAATCGATCAGCAAGACTCACGGTGGTATTCGATCTTCGATCATTTACCTAGTCATGGGATGGCTCATTGTGGGTGCGATCGCACAACTTTACGCAACACTCTCCACATTTGGTTTCGTGATGCTCGTGGTAGGCGGGGTTTGCTATTCAATAGGTGTGATCTTTTACCTATGGAAAAATCTACCCTTCGGCCATGTCGTCTGGCATCTATGGGTAGTTGCTGGATCGGTCTGCAATTTCTTCGCGGTATTCAGTTTGTTATGACCAAAATGATTCATCCTAGAATTCATTGCATAGTGAATAGCTGAGCGTTGCAAAAAGAGATCTTTCTCAAAAGTTAAGACATGAGCAGATTATCAATTACAGTCTACATCATCTCAATTCTATGCTCTTTAACATCAGTTTTTGCCATGTCGAACAATGATTCTGGCACTGACGACCCGTTGAAAATAGCCGTTATAGGTTTAACGCACACACATGTTCATTGGATATTCGAGAGTGAAAAAAGAAGGGACGATTTTGAGATAGTAGCTATTGTTGAACCAAACGCGGATTTAGCGAAACGCTATTCCGATCAACATGGCTTTAACATCTCGGAAGTTTATGCCTCCATGGATTTGCTACCCGAATCTAAACCTATCGAAGCATTTGCAGCATTTGGCAGTATTTATGAGCATTTGCAAGTGGTGGAATTTGCTGCTCCAAGAGGGATTCATGTCATGGTGGAAAAACCATTAGCAGTCAGCATGGAACATGCATCAAAGATGCATGCTCTTGCAGAAGAGCATAATATCCACTTGTTGACCAATTACGAAACAACTTGGTATCCGACCAACCACCGATTAAAGGAACTACTCAAAGAAGGTGTAATCGGAGAAGTTCGAAAAGTGGTAGTTCACGACGGTCACAAAGGACCGAAGAAGTTGGGTATTAATAGTGAGTTTTTAGATTGGCTACTCGATCCAAAACTAAACGGTGGAGGAGCAATTACGGATTTTGGTTGTTATGGGGTGAATTTGATGACTTGGCTACTTGATGGTGAAAAACCACGTTCTGTTACTGCGGTCACCCAGCAATTACAGCCAGAAAATAATCCCAAAGTTGACGATGAAGCTACTATCATTCTTGCCTATGAAAAATCACAGGCAGTGATTCAGGCTTCTTGGAATTGGCCAATCGGTCGGAAGGATATGGATGTATACGGTTTGCTAGGAAGTGTCTCAGCTCTTAATCGTAACGATCTGAGGGTCCGAATTGCTAAGGGATATGACGACTTTTCTGAAAACAACCATCGTTTAAAAACCAGAAGCGCACCACTTGACGATCCATTTTCGTATTTCGCCGCTGTTGTGCGTGGGAAAATAATACCGGAACCCTACGACTTATCTTCTTTAGAGAATAACATGATCGTAATGGAGATTTTGGATGCAGCCATCCGCAGTTCAAAAACCGGTCAAACGATTTGGCTCACGCCCTAACAATGTAACACGCGGATCATTGCCGGATCGATTGCTTTCATCCACCAAAGTATTGCCTACCTCTCATCGAAATGAGAGCCATCGCTATTCCTGCACCAATTACAATTTGCCAAACTCCATCCATGATATCCAAGATTCAGGATAATTTTAGATGTTCTATATCCAAAAAACAATAGCAGAGAAAGGGCCGGAGACAACATGAAGAATGTATTGATAACTGGTGCTACCAGTGGAATCGGGTGGGAACTCGCAACCCAACTTAGAGAGTTGGATTACAATGTATTCGCAACTGGTCGTGACCTATCCAAACTGACAATGCTTCGGAGTGAATTTGGCTGCTTATGTAAAGAAGCAGATTTGACGGTAAGCTCAGAAATTCCAGATCTATTTGAAGATGCGCACCAGAGAATGGGCAGTGTAGACATTCTCATCAATAATGCCGGACTCAATAATTCAAAATGCCCTGTCGCGGAAATAAATGAAGAGGACTGGGATCAGCAATATGCCGTTAATTTGCGTGCACCCTTTTTGCTATGCAGAGAAGCTATGAGAGTCATGCAGCCCAGGAAACAGGGGCATATCATCAATATCAATAGCACCGTTGCTAAAACCTCTATGCCCAATTACGCCATTTATTCGACCATGAAGTATGGGCTGATGGGCTTTACTCAATGCCTGATTAAGGAAGCTAGTCAGCATAACATCAAAGTGACTTCAGTTCATCCGGGAGGCACTGATACCGATTTTAGAGAAGCGGAACGTCCAGATTACTTACGCGCAGATTCCACTGCCAAAATGATCATCCAATGCATAACAACACCTGATGACGTTGTCGTCCATGACCTAACTTTCCGGCCGATTATCGAAAGCAATTTTTAGATCATTCAGGTAGTGTACTAAATCCGACTTAACTCTGTTTTCAGGTAATTAACTCCAACATCAGCCCAATCTATTTGAAGCTGATTTGATGCTTCGAAATCTTCCTGCAACGGAGTCCATTGTTCGAGAATCACACTCATTTCAGGATCTACTTTATTTGCCTCACGCAATAGTCGCGGGATGTCCAACTTTCCTTTGCCCGTCACTTCTCCAGTAACCGTAAATCCCATGTCGGTAGCACCACGGGTCACTGTATAATCTTTGACGTGTAGATTAATTGTCAGCGGAAGCAAAAGCTCGGCAACTTCCCAAACACCTTCACCTCGACCGAGAGAATTCACTGTATCCAAACAAATACCGACATACGGGTCGTTGATGACCTCCACCATGATCTTGAGGTCGTGTATGCTAGAAGTCTCATGATTTTCCACAGCAAGGCGAATCCCAGCTTCTTTAAGATCAGGTAGAATTGTTTTGAGATCTGTTAGCTCCTTTTGAAGACCCTCCGAAGGAGTGACAAAGATCGTTCGCATCATGCGGGAGCCAAGTTGTTTCCCCACATCAATCCATCGGCGAAGTTGTTCAGGATCAGAGCCTATGGTACCCACCTCAATTTCCACTTGCTTTTCTTTGGCGAATCGGGTCAGTGCCTCAAGTTGCTCGAGATCGAACGAAGCAAGATCCGGTAAATTCACGATCTGAACAATCTGCACACTTCGTTGATGGGCATCCTCAACCAGCTCTTCTGCAGTCATTCGCTTCAACCCCTCTGACAAAGAAGGGCCGTAAACACCAGTCGCCCAACCGTAAGTATAAGATCCAATCCCTAGTTTCATGACGCTTCAGCTTCGGGTGCAAGCTCGCGAGTCGGATCGATTTTGAGGAACAGAAATGACGATACCGCCAACATTCCCGCGATGAAATACAAAGGCATGTTGTAATCGCCTCCAAACCATTCCACCACGTAACCAAAGAGCAGCGCGCACAAGAACCCTCCAAAATTCCCAGCCGTATTCATCGCTCCGGAAATCGCTCCAGCGTAATTTTTGCCTACATCCAGACAAAGGGCCCACGCACTCGGTAACATGAAGTCCATGACGCCGAAACTAATCGCAAGAAGTGCAACCGTCATCCACTTCCCTGGAAGCGCACCCGCAAAAGCCAAAAGAATCGCTGAAAGTCCAAGACAAACTCCTCCAATCAAGCGTCGCCCAACCTTGAGGCCAAATTTCTTAGACAAGTAATCACTAGCAAAACCTCCAAGCACATTCGAGATCATACCCAGTACGAAGGGTGCCGAGGCAGCAAATCCCATCTCAACTTCGGTCAATCCACGTCCTTTCACAAGATAAACGTGCAGCCACGAGAAATAAAACCACGACCCCCAAACATAAAACCAATACATGCCCAAAATGAGCCAAAACTGGGGATTCCTAAGAAACCGATTCCACGGGATCTTCACCTTCGCCTGCGTTTCGACTTCCACCTTTGCTCCGGCAGTTTCCTGAGGTTTTTTATCCCGATAAAACAGAATCCAAAGCACACCCCAGACCAAGCCGATCATGCCAAGAATGATAAAAGCCGCTCGCCAACCAGCCGTCGCCATCAGGGGAATCATCATCACTGGCGCAAGTGCTCCACCCGCTCGGCTAGCCCCCCAAATGAATCCTTGAGCGATGCCTCGTTCGCTCGAAGGGAACCACTTTGCAATGCTGGCGGACATGCATGGATAAGCTCCGGCCTCACCCACTCCAAACATAAACCTAACTACCAGCAAAACACCCAGGCCTGCTACTAGACCCGTCAAACCCGTAAAAAAGGACCACCAAATTACGATGCCAGCCAACACCCAACGTTGACCCCATTTGTCACCGAGAGCCCCAAGCGGGATTTGAAAAAGGCTATAGGAAAGCACAAAGCTACTCAGCACCAAACCCCAGTCACTTGGGCTGATGTTGAGATCCTCCATCATACGAGGACCCGCCGTGGCGATTGCTACACGATCCAGAAAAGTGATCACTCCAAGGAGGACCATCAAGAATAGAATCCAATATCGGTACTTCATACGCCTCCTCAGTTTTGCTTTAAATAATCGCGGATACTCTCCACCCCCAGTCTCGGACTTGAGAGAACCGGAACTCCAGCTAACGCCTCCAGTTCTTCCTGCATCCGCGCCATCGATCCCTGAGCGAGCACAATACCGTCCACCGAATCTGCAATTGATCTGGCAGTTTCGCGAAGCAGATCATCATGTCTGTCCGCATCGCCGCCAATCATCGCTTCAAACGCACCTTTAGCCAGCCCATCCACTATTTCAACCGACTTTCCTTTCTCTTGCGCAACAGCTTCGATGAGGCGAATCGTCGGATCCAACGTGCTCTGCAAAGTCGCCATCACGCCGACTCGATCAAAGCGTTTCACAGCAATCTCAGCCATGGCATCATCGATTTTGATGATCGGAATCGGAATAAAGGTTCTCGCCTCGATCGCCACATCGCCAACGCTTGAGCAGGTATTAAAAATCAGATCCGCTCCAGCATCTACTGCGGCCTGGTAGTAATCCTTCAATCGACTACTGACTCCTTCCGTCACTTTGGACTCAGCGATCACATCCTGAATGAGACTATCGTCCACAATATTGAACAACTTCACTTCAGGTAGAATCTCAGCAAACAGAGATTTTGTGGGTTCGACCATTGGCATGGCCGTGTGCACAGCTGCAATCTTCTTCATAGAGGGTAATATGGGGTGATCAAATAGAGAGAATGTCGTGACAATGCAGAATCAAAAGCAGCACGACAAGAAGAAATCCGGGCAAACTACTAGGCCGAAGTCTGTTCTGAAAATACGTTACGCGACCTGAAGTTCGGTGGAGCGACCCGCCACATCAACTGTTTTTACACTGATTGGGATGGAACCTTCCGTAGGTTTTGAAACCACAAATTCAAACGGTTTCATTGAAGTCTGAGGTTTGTGGGCAATCTCGCCAAGAACCTGGCCTCCTCTGCACACTTGATATTTTGCGATCGGTTCATCGCCTGCAATCGCGGTATCCCAAGTGATCTTAATTCCGTCTGAAACCGCCTTGGATTTCAAATTCGCTACACGACCAAGTCCCTCATATTCCTCCTGGAAGTAATTGGTCTCTCCATCGCGAACCTTTGCGGTCATCTTACCGATTTCTCTCCGCTGGTTCTCAGTCAGTCCTTCGGGACGGATCTGTGCAGCCGACAAGTTTTGAGTAAGCTGACATTGCTTAGCATCGTCAGAAACCTGTCCGGTGCCGATGATCGCCGTGCTGATTCCCGGAACGCTTAGCGAATACTCTACCAAACGACGGCTGGGCAAATCGGGAGTTCCCACTTTGCGGATCACATGACTCGAATCCTTGGAAAAGTGATTACCCTTCCCATACATCGTTCCGTCAGAGAAGACCTTCATCGCGATGATACCCATGTCCTTAGCCTTCGCCACAGGAATCGTGTTATATTGAAAATTGTTGTAAATCCGATCGTTCCCATTGATCGCGATGAGCATTCCTTCAAGCAGATTTTCCTCGTCCCGACGAATCATCTCCATCATGACCGAAGGGGAAAGGTGCCCAGAGAATCCAACGTGTTTAATCAGCTTCTCTTCTTTCGGATTGATTCCAGTTAGATTAGTGCCGTCACGAAGATCTCTCAATCCAGCCAATGCCCCGATCACTTCCATGTCCGGGCGGGTTCCATCAAGTCCAGTGTAGAGGTAGTCGATCTGCTCAACACTCTTCAGGGCGTGAATCAAAACCATGTCCAGGTAGGCTCCTTTTGGATAAGCGCCTTTTCCATCTCCAAATACTTGGGACAACGAACGCTTCACATCATCGACAATCGTGATTGAGCTCCGAGGCCCGTTGGTCCATCCCCGCATCACACCATTTTCAGGGGTCCCCTTACAAAGACGAAGTCCGGACTTGCTGGTCAAAAAGATACTTTTTCTTTTGGACTCATCGTATCCGGGTAACCCGGGCACCAGCCCAAGCTCACGAAAAGCGCGTCCGAAATGAAGCTGACTGGGGCCATAAACATTCGAGGTATCGAAGTAGTTTACGCCTGCGTTGTAAGCCTTCACCACAATGGCAGCCGGGTCGACATCATCAGGAGTCCACTGGATCGACGCTTGTCCACCGAGCCCCAGACTGGTGACTTCAAAGGGAATCCGACCAAAGCTTCGCTTCATCGGATTCGTTACACCTATTTTTCCAGTGCTGACATAGGGAGCGATCGATAGACCAGCAGACAAAGCTGCGCCACGTTTAAGGAAGTCACGACGGGTAATGGAGCTCATGAATATTAAGGGGTTAAGTCGTTTTAGATTTCAGGAAGTTGGCAAAAGCATATACTCGTTCCCCTGAGCCTACAAGCACTATGTATGAACGAATCTCTTAACAACCGAAGCCTCAAAATCATAAGTGGTGGTCAAACCGGTGTCGACCGAGCCGCTCTTGACGTCGCTCTCAATTTGGGCATCCAGGCAGGAGGTTTTTGTCCGAAGGACAGATGGGCGGAAGATGGACCCATTCCTGATAGATATCCCGTGCGAGAGATCGACGGTGGGGTCGAAGAAAGGACTCTCATGAATGTCATCCACTCCGACGGCACCCTAATTTTCTTCAACAAAACCCTATCTGGCGGTTCCTTTTTCACCAAAGAGTGCTGTGTTGCGGAAAACACACCCTATCTGCTATTTGATCTGTCCAACGCAGAGAAGTCCTATACTATTTCAGATTTTATCAGTCAAAACACAATCCACGTCCTCAACATTGCAGGTCCTCGCGCCAGCGAAGAACCCGGCATTTATAAGAGAGTTTTTAGCTTGCTGAACGATTTTTTCCAAAAAGACTGTATCCAGTAACCGGCCTCAACTTTTAGCCATAAACAAAAAACATATGAAAAAAATCCTACTCACTCTCACACTCGCTTTGGTGTGTCTCAATCTAGGGTCTTCCGAAGAAACAGAATCGGTAGCCGCAAAACTCATGGATGTCATGAAAGTCGAGCAACAAATGCAATCAGGCTTTGATTCGATGATGCCAATGATCAATCAAATGGCTCAGCAAATGCAGCTCGGTCCGGATGAATTAGTTGAGTTAAAAGGAATCTACCAAGATTGGTTCAAAAACGATCTGGATCACCAGTCACTCGTTAACAAAATCACAGCACTCTACGAAGAATCTTTCACAGAAGATGAAATCAAAGGCCTGATCGCATTTTACCAAACCGATCTTGGCCAAAAACTCACTCAAATCCAACCCATGCTCACTCAAAAAGGTGCCATGTTCGGGATGCAAGAAGCTCAGAGCAAACAAGCACTTCTCATGGCTAAACTTAGGCCTTTCATGGAAGCTCATATGCCCAAACCACCTGCACCACCCACAGCACCCGAAGCAATTTCAGCTGAATAAGCGAAATCAATAAAACTCACCGGGGTCGGAATGCACTTTCGATCCCGTCGAGGTGGCTCACATCACCCAACGTTTCCAAAGTCCAAAGATCTCCCCTCACCTCAAACACATTTAAGGAACAATTCCAAAGCGTGTAAGGTCTGGCTTGGCTGAGCGTAAGCCCGATGGTCTTCCTCAGGATCGCATCCACACCTCCTCCATGTGTGAAAACAACTACCGTCTTTCCGCTGTTTTGCGCGGCAATGTCTCTGAAAACTTCTTCAAACCTAAATTGTTTCTCTCTGAGACTCTCTCCTCCTTCGGGCTTGTAGTCCGGGTCTTTTCTGGAAACACCCTCCCAAACGCCGGGATACTTCGACTCACTCTCTTCTTTGGTGAGACCCTCAAGGACTCCAAACGCTCGCTCCCGTAATCGTTCGTCTTGTATCACTTCCTTTCCAAGCGCCGTCGCAGCTGGCAATGCAGTCCGCAAACACCTTCCCAAGTCGCTGGAATAAATTTTATCGATCTGCAATTTAGACAAACGAAGTCCGACCGCATCTGCCTGTTGAAGACCTCTTTCGGTCAATGGACTGTTCTTCTGCCCTTGCCAGACACCTTTTACGTTCCACTCCGTCTCTCCATGCCTAATGACGATTAACTTGCAAGCTTCCATGAGCACGATCAAGCAGTCAGCTACACCCCGCTTCAAGCGAATTCCCTAAAGGTTTCGATTTTGAAACAGAATATTCTGACCACAGATTATTGGGATTACTCTCAGTTAATAAAAAAGAAATCCTTCGGATCAGTGGAATCCGCGGTAAGAAATTAACATCAGCCACCCCGAATTCGCACTAAATTGCGATCAGTAATTACTGCGCCTTGACAAACACTCGTACCGCCACAGCTCCGATGAAAATAAGGGGGATGCCCGCCGCAATGAATGGTTCCACCACGCCCGCGTCACCCATAATCGTCGAAATGTTGGAAACGATGAAATAGAGCACGAAAAGACCAACCGCCTTCGAGATACCGATCATCGGATTGGTCCTCACTCCAGATGCCGCAAAAGGCACCCCAAATCCCACTACGAGGAAGCAGATTAACGGAGACAGCAGATTGCGAAAATAGCGAACTTCGTAGGGCACGATCGCTGGTGTCTCAAATCCTTCGTAAGCGTCAATGACTCGTCTCAACTCGAAAAGCGACAAATCCTGCGGTTTCTTTCGCAGGTAAATCATGATCTGAGGATCTTCGTTTACATCAGGTTTGAGTAAAGTTTCAAACCCTCGATTACGGTAAGGTTCCTCCGATTCTCCGTCAAAAAAGAGCTCCCTTCCCTTTTCAAAACTCCACGATCCCAACTCCGCGTCGTAACTGGCGTGAGCTGCCCGAATCCGATAAACCTCCCGGCCTTTTTCGTCCATTTGATAAACAGTCACCTCCTCACCTCGACGTAAGAATGGATCGTAATTCCCCATGAGCCAAAGGCGTTGTTCATGAAAATTGAGATAACCTAAATTCCGAACGATTTCCTTTTTTTCCTGCTTGGTGGCAACCTCCGCAGATTCAGCGTTTACCCGGCGTTCGTGAATCTTAGTCTCAAGATCCGATTGGGTCTCCACCGACCACGGAACAAAACTGGCGTCGAGATATAAAATCGTCCCAGCAAGAACAAACGCTGCGAACATCAGCGGCTGACTGATCTTCCACAAACTGATTCCTGCCGCCCGCATCGCGACAATCTCGTTTTTGCGGTGCATCACACCAATGGAAAACAAAACCGAAAGCAGTAGAACAATCGGAATAATCGAGGGCAGAAACAGGGGAACTTTCAATAAAAACAAAAAGATGATCTCACCCCAAGTCGCGCCCTTTTCGATCCATCCATTGAGGCGGCTGTAGACTTCCTGGATCACAATCAGTCCGACCACCAGGCAACCTGTGATCAGAAAAACCTTAATCCATTCGTTCCAGATGTATCGATACAACTTCACGTTTTCTTCGCCTGCTCACTCTCAATCCAGCGTTTAAATGCTTCGTACAGACCTAGGTGAGTGATATGGGGGTCCATGATCCAGCTACTTTCACCGACGCTCTCCCAAAACTCCGTATCCCCACCAGTAACAACTATTTTTGGGTCCTGCTTGGTGCGTTCCTTCAATTCTGTTTTGATCGGCTCAAGTAATGACCTGACCATTCCCTGAAATCCTCTCCGACAACCGATACCGATCGCCTCTTTGGTCGATTTCCCAACTGCCGAGGTCGTTTTCCAATCTTTGGAATGCACTTGAGGCAGTAAAGCCGTCTTTTCATGCAGGTAATTCGACATCAAGTTCAGCCCGGGTGCGATCACTCCGCCTTCGTAACCCCTGTCTCCTGAAACCACGTCAAAAGTCACAGCAGTTCCCATATCGATCACCACGGAAGGAGTTCCATATTTCGCCTGAGCACCCACTCCATTTGCCAAACGATCCTGCCCAATCTCATTCGGATCGGGATAGTCTATGTTCATCCCGATACAGGTCTTCGCAGTAAGATTAAAAAGACGTGTGGTGAAGATACGCAAATGCTTGATCAAATGAGGATAAATTCCCGGAACCACCGAACAAAAGGACACCCCCACTATTCCACTTGAGCTCACCAGCTGGTCCAATACTTCAGCCATGCGGTTACCGGACATGGAAATCTCTCGCGTCTGAATTTTTGAAATCTCGTCCACTCCATCCGGTTTCACTACCGCGATGTGAGTAAACGTGTTTCCAACATCAATACATAAAACATTCATGAGTTTGCGTCGAACCTGAGGGTCACCTCTCCGGAATGAACGGTCTCCATTTCGCCGTTTTCTAATTCCAATATCAGGTGTCCTTCCGAGTTAATTCCTTTAGCTGTTCCTTCTAGCTCATTTGCAGGCCGCTTGGCAACAACCTTGCGATCCTTCAAAAAATCATATTCCTCCCATACTTCTAAAATTTGATCTTCCAAAATTTCAGAAAAATATTGCTGCGCCGATCTCATCAGGCATTCACAGATCTTGGCTGCCATCGGTGCAAACTCCAACGGGCCTTCCACCCACTCACAAAGTGCAGTTGCTTTCTTCTTTAGCTCTCCTTTTGAGCTCCTGAACGATCGATTCACATTCAGGCCGAGCCCGATGATGAGGTGCTGCACGTGGTCCGTATCGATTTTTGCCTCCGACAAAATACCCGCCACTTTTCTTCCTTCCACATACAAATCGTTAGGCCACTTCACCATACACGGAATCCCGTATGTTTCTCGAAGCAATCTTGCCAACTGCAACCCAACCCAGAGCGTGATCGAACCCATTCGCGTGACTTCGATATTCGGGCGAAAACCGGCACTCACATACAGATTGGAATTTGAATCGCTTTCCCACTGATTTCCCCGGCGTCCTTTTCCATTTGACTGCCGCCCGGCGATCACACAGATCGGTGCTTCAGCACCGGCGTTCAGCATGCGATCGAGTTCTGTGTTCGTACTATCCAGTTCCTCAAAACAAACCAGCGAGCCCTTAAGTTCCAGTGCTCGAGAGTGATACTCAACTCCTGCTTGATGGAAGCAGCTCGGTTCCTTCTCCAGAAGATACCCGCGGTTGCGAACAGCCTCGATCTGATAGCCTTCCTTAACCCACTGGTCCACGTAATTTTTTACACTCACACGGGAGACTCCAAAATCTTTCGAAAGATCCCCTCCCGAGACCCAATCCCCCCGGTTTCGCAGCAACGTGTGCAACATTCTGTCTCGAACGTCCTTCATCAATCCTTATACCCAATCCAAGCCGATATCGACCCACCTGCTTTGGTGAATCAAGGCTCCACAGGATACAAAATCAACGCCCGTTTCGGCGATATTCACAAGCCGATCTTTCTCCACGCCTCCGCTAGCCTCTGTGATGGCACGTCCATCAACAATGCCCACCGCTTGGCGGAGCTGTTCGTCGGAAAAGTTGTCCAGCATGACAATGTCCGCGCCAGACCTGACGACAGGCTCAATTTGCTCCATCCTATCGACTTCAACCTCCACGATGTAGTCTGGGAAATTCGATTTCACCTGAGCAACTTTGCTTTCCAGAGCAGTTCCTTCTCCTGAGGAAGTGCTTGAGAGGTGATTATCCTTCACCAAAATCCAGTGATACAACCCAAGCCTATGATTCCACCCACCACCGCAAGCCACTGCGTATTTCTCGAGCAGGCGATAACCGGGTGTCGTCTTTCGAGTGTCCAAAACACGGGTGTGTTTTCCCTGCAGCAAATCTGCATACATTCGGGTCTCTGTCGCAACACCCGAGAGGTGTTGTAGGAAATTCAGAATGATTCGCTCCGCCTGCAGCATCTGGGCAACATCACCAACCAGAGCGCCGATCCGATCGCCAACGTTGAGCTGCGATCCGTCCGCCATCGCTGCCTCGTATCTGCACTTTCCGCCGTAGGTTTCGAGAATTAGCGGAATTAAAGGAGTCCCGGAAACCACGATGGGTTTCCTTGCGACGAGCTCAGCCTTACCTTCGATCGGCTCCATCACGATAGCCTCAGTCGTTTTGTCTCCGATAGATACAGGTTTTTCGACGAGTCCCCATCCCGCCAGGTCTTCCGCCTTTGCGATCTCAATCAACCGACGAAGGTCTGAAGAATCTAACTGATCCCATGAAACCTGCTGAAACCCGTGATTTTCCTGCATTTTAATCTAAATTTCCTGACTCACTCGATTCGCGATGTGCTCCACCACCTCATCGAGGGTCATGTTTGAAGTGTCCACGCGCTCCGCTCCTTCTGGAATTTTAAGCGGTGCTGACTTACGATTGGAATCCATTTGATCCCGTTCTTTGATGGAATCGATCTGTCCCTCTTTCGCCCGACGAGCCTGACGAGTCGCTTCATCGGCTTCCAAAAAAAACCTCATTTTCGCCTTCGGAAAAACGACTGAACCAATGTCTCTACCTTCCATCACGAGACCGTCGAAACCTTCTTTTTCAAAAATACAAGCGTGATCACGCTGATACTGAAGCAGTTTTGCACGAACGATCGGGATCGACGCAAATTTTGACACCGCCGCATTCACCTCTTCTGATCGAATCTGAGAATCCCCTATTTTTTTACCGTTCAAGAGAATCTGGGACATACGCCCAACCACCTCATAACCGAGTTCGATTTTTTCCAGAGCCTCTTTCACGCTCTCTAAATTTTCAGGATCACAACCTGTTTGAAGCAAAGCATGGGTGATACTCCGGTAATAGGAACCCGTATCGACATGCAACAGGTTGAGTCGATCCGCCAATGCCCGGGAAGTTGAGGACTTTCCGGAAGCGGCTCCTCCATCGATAGTAATGATATGATTAAGACTCATGGTGCTTCGGCCACTGTCAACAAACTCAACGTTTAGGCAAATTCAAAATCTAAAGCTCACGATACATGATGTGCGTGTCGACAAGCCCTAACTGCGAATGATCGAATGCCTTAGGAGTGGTTCCGACGATTCGGAAGCCAATCTTTTTCCAGAGCTTCACTGCAGCTTGGTTAGTGGAAACCACATGATTAAATTGCATAGCCTTAAATCCGAGAATCCTAGCATGGTCCAACGAGTGAAGTCCCATCTCTTTGCCAATTTCCTTTCCTTGATGATCCGGGTGAACCATGTAAGAACCGTTGGCAACATGTGAGCCGAGCGCTAACTGATTCGGTTTGACGATATAGGTTCCCACGACCTCAGCGTCCTGCACAGCAACCATCGGCTCATAACGCATCCAGTGCTCAAGAAAGACTTCAATACCCGAATCCGGAGCGAAAACGTAGGTATCTCCGGTCGCAATCACCTTGCGGAAGATCTCCCAGATTGCTGATTCATCCTGAGGACTACTTTTCCGAATTTCCATAATTAGACGGTGATCTCAATCCGATTTCCCTCAGGATCAAAAACTACACTTTCGTAATAGCCATCTCCCGTTCGTCGCGGATCATCGATCACTTGGTGACCGTCATCTTTTAAACGCTCGGTTAGTGCATCGACTTGCGATTCAGATCCCAACGACATCGCAAAATGGATAAGACCTGTAAACTGAACAATCGGATCGTCCTTCGTTTCAGGAACGCTATCCATCTTCATCAACTCCAGACGGGCTCCCGATTCAAAACTGAGGAAATAGGATGAGAATCCTTTGCTAATGTTGGTATATTTCTCGTTCGAAGTGGCTTCAAAGTATTTCATATAAAATTCCCTGAGCTTCTCCAAATCCCTGCACCAAATCGCGATGTGATCGATTTTCATGATTTGCTTTATGAAGATCTCTTGTGCTTTCGAATAAGCTTCATAGCCCAGTCGTAATGGTTCGACGTCGCAGAAACGAAATAAGCGTCCAACGAGGTCGTTCCACTCCGCCTATATCGCTTCTTTTCAAAAAGCTCTTTGTTTACGGGTCGGGGCATCGTTTGAGATCAGTCTCTTAGGTTATCCAAAACCGTAAAAAATTCAGGGAAGGTCTTCGAGCAGCAACCAGGATCAAGGACCGTCATCCAGGGTTTTCCATTTTCCAATACATCACAGCATCCCAAAATTCCGAAACTCATCGCGATACGGTGGTCTTTGTAGGTCTCGATCTCCACACCTCTTTCGGCAACCTCCTTTAAGGCGTCTCGATTTGGTGATACCTCCAGATAGTCCTCACCTTCCTCCACCGTCTGCCCCAACTTCTTCAACTCTGTTGCCATCGCACTGACTCGATCAGACTCCTGTCTGCGAGTGTGTGCGATGCCTTCGATCCGTATTGGGTAGGTGAAGAGCGGGCTAATGGCCGCCAAGCTCATGAAGGTGTCCGAAAACTCGTAGAAGTTGAAAACACGTGGTTTCAGCTCTGCATTCGAAAACCCGATTTTTATACCTGTCCCATTCTTTTTAGCCTGCGCGCCAAGTTCTTCGAGAACCTTAAGATAAGCTACATCCCCCTGCAATCCATCAGGATCGAAGTGATGCACAGACAATGCACCCCCAACCACTTTAGGCAGTGAAAGAAAATAACTCGCAGCACTAGCGTCCGACTCAATGGTATATTTTCCTTCAGATCGATGATACCCGTCTCCTGGATCGATCTCGAACCTGGTAAAAGTATCGTTCCAGCTCACTCCACGAACCCCAAAATCCGCCATCATATGCTGGGTCATCTTCACGTAGGCTTTACGGACTTTGGAATTGATCAGCTCGATCGAGATTTTTTCTTTAGCCAAACCCGCGCACATCATCGCAGCCGACAAAATTTGACTCGTTTCAGAGGCGTCAACTTTCAGATCGCTACTGCCAAAACCACGAGGCTTAATCACAAACGGGATTTGGCCTTTAGAGTGTTCAAATTCAATCTCCGTCCCAAGCTGCTTCAACGCGTCGGTCAACCCTTTCATCGGGCGTCCCCTCATCACTTCGGTCCCGTTCACCCGATAGTTTCCGCTCAGTTGCACCCCTAACACTGCAATGAGAAGCCTAGCAACGGTCCCAGCTGTACCTACAAAAATATCTGCTTTCTTCACAGGAAAAACACCTTCCACACCACAAACTTTTAGCCGAGTTTCCTCTTCCCTTTCGATAATTACGCCCAAGGTTTGAAGTGCCTCGATCATCAACTGGCTATCCTCGCTCACCAGTGTGCCCTCCAGTAAAACCTCTCCTCGGCTCATCACTGCCATCAGCAACGCACGGTTGGTGATACTTTTCGAACCTGGCAGATAAACTGAACCTTCGACAGGTTTCTGGAAGGGCCGAATAGGCAGTTTTTCAGGAAGCTCCATGATGATTTTCAGCATTCTTTTTGCAGACACAACTGACAACGAAAAACTTTCAGGTTTCTGAGTATAGACTCCTGCTTGCAAAACTTTTGAGACCAAACTAATTTGGAGGACAAAAAAGGGTTGAGACCTTACGCCTTAGTTTATGAAAGAATGCCGTCTTATTTACAAAAGTCTCTCAACAGATGAGATTGTCTCCAACGAGACCCTCCAGGAAATCATTGAAAAAGGATCAAAGAACAACAGTGAGAAAGATATTTCGGGGTTACTTCTCCTGACGGGTAATCAGTTCCTCCAGGTCCTTGAAGGTCCACTTGAAGAGGTAAACCAACTCTATCTTAAAATCTGTAAGGATACCAGACATCACCACGTCAATTTGTTGAACTTCGAGTTGATCGCCGAACGCTATTTTGAGACCTGGAACATGCGGCTCGTGGATCTATGGGATCTCCCGGGTACCCAACGGGAATTTCTGCTGTCGAAATACAAAAGTAAAGACGAGGTCATCGAGATACCCGACAATTTTCTGGAAATTTACTCTCTGCTTTTAGATGCCAAATCTTTCTGCACCTCCACTCCCTGGAAGTAAGGAACGCTGCAGATTAATTAGGAGGGTCGCAAAAGCACAATGCATATCTATTTTATGGGAATAGGCGGCACGGCGATGGGTAACGTCGCCATCCTGCTCAAATCAAAGGGGCATCAAATTTCGGGTTCGGATCAAAATCTCTACCCCCCGATGTCCGACAAGTTAGAGGAAAATTTGATTGAGGTCTTCAGTGGCTACGACGAGAAACGCCTGGAAAGCCTCGCGCCAGACCTCGTGGTGGTGGGAAATGTGATTGGTCGTGGGAATGTGGAGGCAGAGTGGTTACTTGAAAAACGAGCTTACCCTTTCATCTCGCTTCCCCAGCTGATTGGAGAGCAGCTCATCGGCAACCGCCGATCCATCGTAATCACCGGTACCCATGGCAAAACGACCACGACAGCATGGATCACGCACCTGCTGAAATCACACAATCAAAAGCCGGGGCATCTCATCGCAGGGGTTCTTCAAGACGAGAGTAGCTCCGTCGATATTGGGTCAGAAAAAGCACCATTTGTCATCGAAGGTGACGAGTATGACAGCGCGTTCTTCGACAAGCGGAGCAAGTTCATCCACTACTTTCCAACGACACTTATCATCAACAACATCGAGTTCGACCACGGTGATATTTTCCGGGACCTTCAGGATATTCAGCGTTCCTTTTCCCACGTTCTCAGATTGGTTCCTCAAAACGGTCACGTCTTGATCAATAG
Source organism: Opitutales bacterium (assembly GCA_022361075.1). Lineage (GTDB taxonomy): Bacteria > Verrucomicrobiota > Verrucomicrobiia > Opitutales > JAFGAQ01 > JAKSBQ01. The sequence goes on from JAKSBQ010000466.1 coordinate 72,734, forward strand.
TGACGATCCTCATCTCGTACAATGGGTACGGGATGAAGCTCATTGCAAAGTCTGGACAGTGGGACTTGACGATACTGCAAACTTGCAAATCACTGAATTCACCGAATCCGAAACCGGAAGTCGATTCCAACTCATACTAGATGGGGACGAATGGACCCAAATCAACTGGCGGCACCCGGCCATCTACAACGCCCGAAACGCTGCGATGGGATTACTCGCGACAGCCCTTCAAGTCCACCCGGACAACCCTCTGGACTTTCAAACTACCGCGTTTGAAACCTTTGCCGGAGTAAAAAGACGGCAACAACTTCTGTTTGAAGGTCAAAAATTCAAAGTTTTTGAGGATTTCGCGCACCATCCTACAGCGGTTAGAGAAACTGTCCAGAGCTACAAAAACCGATTCCCCGAGTATCAAATCTGGGTCGCGTTCGAACCTCGTAGTAACACATCACGCTCTCCAGCATTTCAAGAGAAGTGGGCCAAAGTCTTTCAAGCCACTAACAAGGTCATGCTCGGAGCGATTCACCGCATTCATCTGCTCCAACCGAATCAGAGGCTCGATACCGCAAAAATTGTGTCAGAGCTGCAAGCTCAGGGAAAAGACGCAACGGCTTTCTCAAGTAACGAAGAACTCTTTGAACATCTGGTGAATTCAATTGAGAAAACTGATACTCCCACTCTGGTTCTGATTCTCAGTAATGGTTCCTTCGACGGCATCGCGCAAAGAACAACAGATTTTCTGAAAACACTTTAATCTTAAGAGGGGTAAACCTGTCTTTGTGAAGAGCCCTCACAAAGTCCTTTGCTCAAAACGAGTCAGGCTTTGGTTATCGAAAATCTGAAGTGCCGCGACACTCGCGGATGACCCTTAGCCACACCTCTCTGAGATCGAAAAATCCGATCTGGAACTCACCCGCAATCTCTTCCTCAACTTCCACGTTTTCCTTAGACAAAACTCGTTGGAAAACACCCAAGCTTTGATTCAGAGCCTCCATCGCACGCTGCAAGTGACAAACTACTAAGTTATAGTCCCCCATCTCAAGAGCGTGGATGCCCATGATCGCGTTGGTTTCACCGTTGCGTACAGAGTCCGAAAACTCACACGCATCGTTCAGATTCACCACATTTGAGTAATCAGACACTATGATTTTCCAATGAAAATTCAGAAAACCGTAGAGTGCTCGTGACGTGACGTAGAGGGGGTGCTTATGGATGGTGTATGGATCGTCATCGTCCATATCGTCAAACTCGTCTTCATCTGAGAACTGTTCACTCCATTCAGAGCGCTCATCAGTGAGTTCAAGATCGGTTGACCATTCCTCTGCATCCCAGCCCATTGCGAGGGCCGTGTGATCCAGTCTTTGAGTATCATCTTTCAGGGATTGGTAGATTTTGATGAATCGTCCAACCTCCGAGTCAGCGTCCCTTAAAAACTGCTTCCAGCTTTTTTCAGTCCACTCCAGTTCTCCTTTGCCATCCCAAGACTCATTGTCTCCGGAACTATCAAAATTCGGACTGTTCATATAATTTACCTTTAACTTGAATGAAAGTTGCCAATTTACAACTTAAAAAATTGATTCGTTTTTTGCGGGATTTATGCTAAGTTATTCACAATTAATTTTCGTCCTCTAAGCGGCACCTACTCTCACATGTTAGACGAATTCTAAAGCGAACCGATGCAAGTTTTTCACAAAAAAGTATCCTTCAAAGGGCGGGTTCAGGGAGTAGGTTTTCGCTATCAAACCCTACAAGTTGCAAGGGGTTTCGACGTTTCAGGCTACATCCGCAACGAAATGGACGGCTCGGTAACACTGGAAGCCGAAGGGGAAAGGGATGAGGTAAACGCATTTGTAGATGAAGTCGTTCTGGAGATGCGTTCCTACATTAAAGAATTTGACGAATCTACCGATCAAAGAACCTCACAATACAGCGGCTTCCGAATAGGATAGACACGAATGATCATAACGGAAAACCTTACTAAAGTATTCCCGTCGCCTTCACACGACCGACAAGACCACCCTGCTCTCGACGGAATCAAGATAGATATCTCCGTAGGAGAAGTAATCAGCATCATCGGCCAAAATGGCTCGGGCAAATCAACCTTGCTTTCCATCTTGGGAGGACAGATCCACGATTATGAAGGAAAGGCCACGATATTTGGGATGGATGCAATTGATTTTGTACGGAAACACCCGGTTTCATACGCCTCCGAACAAGCGGTTTTTCCTCCGCACTGGACGGTTCAACAGTTGATGCAACGTATTGCGAGGATTCAGCGTTTATCTAAAGAGGTTTTTGACGAAAAATACCACGAACTCGTTATCGATTTCCAACTTGGACGATGGATTAAAAGCCCTCTGAGAGCGTTGTCTAAGGGGATGAGGCAACGGGTAAACCTAGCTCAATCCTTGCTCTCCGAAAGTGAACTCATCATTTGGGACGAACCCACTTCAGGACTAGACTGGGTGTTTACGGACTTGGTTGAAGAGCAAATTCACAAACTCAAATCTCAACGTAAAACTCTTTTGTTCAGCACCCACGATCTTAAACTTGCACGAAGCGTGGCGAATCGACTCATTCACTTGCGTGAAGGAAACCTGAGATTTGCAGGCGAATTTATCCCGTGGGAGGTGTTCCTTCACACCCACGGCGAACCCAGTGAAGCCAGACTACTAAAAACTGCATCATGACCCCTACTATCGATCAAAAGGCTTATCTAAATCCGATTACTCACATCCTCACTATCTTGAAACTTGAGTGGTTCTGGAAACCTGCAAACACCACTTTGATCTGGACGATTAGTTTGTTCATTGGTCTGCCCTTTTTCGGATTTTTAAGTATCGGAACCGCGTTGGGTGAACACCCGATAAATCTCTACTACGACTTCCAGCTCGCCATCCAACGAACTCTATTTCCTATTCTCGGTCTTCTGTTGCTCTACCACGTCAATGAGAGAGGCCAAAACCCAAGTTACCAAGCTTGCATTCGAGCTGGAGGAATATCTCGAGGGGAGCATCTGTTTGGCTGTTGGATCTATGCGTCGACCCTGATGTTTGTCACTCAATTTGCGTATATGGCATACTTATTATTGGTGGGTATGTTTTGGAATGCTGACCCAGCCGCAATTGGTCAACTCAATCACAGTATATATTCGACAACCTCGTTCTCGTTTGTGAACACAGGAAGCATCCTCTTGATGACTTGGGTACTCATGGCGATTGCTCAACTACTTTGGGTCCGCATCGGGCAGTCTATTCTCGCGTTCATCGCAACAATCACGATCTGGGTAGCGGGTCTAAGCAAATCTGTGTGGCTAACCTTGTGGGTTCATGCCGAAGAGCCTGTGTTAGTCTTCAAGGTTGCAGGTTACATCCTCAATTTTCTGATTCCACCCTTCTTCCGCTTTGATCTTTGGCAGATGAACGAAAACGGAATGTTGGGTAATATGCTTGTACACGTTAGCATTCTCGCGCTCTTCAGCGCTATTGTCATCGGAGCCTGCCTTTGGATTTCGTGGATCCATTTGAGATCGGAAAAAAACTGATATCAGCCACAAAACAGATCAAACGATTTCCTTTTCCATAAAAAGTGCTTTGCCCGCTTCAGGATCGAGTTCATAGCCTTCAAATCCAAATTTAACATAAGCATTGCGAGCGACCTCGTTTCCTTCCAATACCTCAAGTGTAAGCTTACAACATCCGCGATTGACTGCCTCCTGTTCCACGGCATCCATTAGTTTTTGCGAAAGCCCAATTCCACGTTGTTCAGGAAGCACCACAAAATCGTGAATGTTCACAATCCCCTTGCACTTAAAAGTGGAAAAAACTTCGAAGCAATTTGCGAGCGCCACTGGCTGCTCACCAAGATAGCCAATGATGCTAAAAGCGTGAGGTATTTTTCTGAGTTCCTTAAGGAGATTCGATTTTGCAAAATCCGTGAGGCCTTCGCCACCACCCATCGGATCGTGCGCGTAAACATTCAGGAGCGTTAGTAAGTCTTCCCCTTGGCCATGGTTTTGATAATCAACTTTCTTGAATACAGGGTCCATAGTTAAACATCTTTCGAGGTTCGGATGAAATCAATACCTATTCTAGTCCAAAAATAGCGTAAACCCTTCTTATTCTGTCGATACCAAGAATTTAAAATTCTATCGAAAGTGGAAGATATTTGACTTCAGAACGCTGGAGTCTTGATTAGGCCAGGAATTCATCACAAAGAAATGAGCGATAAGCAATTAACAATTCTCTTCGGAACAATGACCGGTAATGCCGAGGATCTTGCCACACAGATCCAGGAAAAAGCTGATGAGCTTGGTTACTCGACTGAACTCAAAGACTTGGCAGAATACCCGGCGGAACAACTCGCTAGCGAGAACGAAGTCGCGATCGTGATCTCGACATGGGGTGAGGGTGACCCACCCGATGAAGCTGAAGATTTTTGTTTTGCAGTCTATGACGGGAAGGTTTCAGACGTCAGCAAACTTCGCTACTCAATCGTATCACTCGGTGACTCATCCTACGACGAGTTCTGTGGGTGCGGCAAGAAACTCGACGAAAGCCTCACCAAGATGGGTGCCACACGGGTAATTGAGCGCCCCGATCTCGACATCGACTTCGAGGATGGCTTCGAGGAATGGCTCGGCAAATACGCCGAATATCTTCAATCAAAATAGTTCGACCTGCTCGTTACGTTTTCCAATTAGGTCGGCGTATTTGGTCTCCCATTCATCAAGTTTTTTGATGTAGGTGGCCACATCATACGGACGCTCAACCGGATCAAACTCGCTAACTGCAAACGATCGTTGCCACATTGCGGTCTGTCCTTTGGATTTTGGACCAATATAAAACTGAACCCTTTCTCCCATCTTGGGAACAGGGTTTTGTTTTAGCGCAACTTCAAGAGCAGCTCTCCTGGGTTTTCCTCCTTCCTCGACCATTTTCTGGTATTTGGTCGGTGACTGATTTAAAAATTCGGTCTTTGCCAAACGAGTCACATCAATACGCTGATTCTCAATCTGTGTTCTCATCTCATTAAGCATTTGCAAGGGATCTGCATCGATCGCACCAGTTAGGGCATGAATCAGGTTCTTTGTAAGTTCGCCCAGATAAGGTTCAGTACCTCGTGATCTCAGAGCAGAACCTCGAATCAATACCTTTTCTCCATCATAAAGCGCGTAGTTCTTAGCTTTGTAACACAACATCGTCTCGTATTCACCCCCCAATTCGAGATCAATGCCATCGGGCAATTCAGCCTGCACAAGTTCGAGTAACTTCATTGGATCCTTTGCCCACTTTTCTGAGGTTACATAGATCCCATCAGTGTCCGCTTCCAGTGGTTCGGCTCCGTTAGCTTCCATAATCTCAATTATTTTTTGGAGAAGTTCCCGGCCGTCTGCTGTCACGCGCGCAGCCAGCTCACCATCCCCAAAACGAGCCCCTGGAAATCCCAAATAACCATAAAACGAGTTAATAAGGATTTTGTAACTTGCCTGCCTTGCACCATATTCTCGCCGCATCGCAGGATCGCGGTCAGACTTTGCGAGTTTTTTGTATTTCAACCGATATTCGCGGAGCTCTTTCAGAAGTGACAAGAACACTCCGAGATCATCTTGAAGTGGATTCCTGTCCAACCCCAACAACAAACTCGGGTAGAGCGAGGCCACGTCGTAATGCAGCACATTCTTGAACACACCCTCTTTGAAGCTTCTTGTAAAACCTCCCTCAAACGATCCAAAACCCTCTGCCGGCTCCGGCAATGCATGAGCAGCGTGATAATATTTTTCAAGAAACAGCAGATCAACCTTTGAAGAAGTCCCTCTCAGGCAAGCCTCCTGAAGCAAGACTGGAAAACTCTTGCACTGCTCAAAATAGGTTGGAAGTAAGATCGAGGCAACACCCTCTGTCTCTCGCAAATCGTCCTCAAGGTAACGGAGAAAAGTCTCCCGATCTTCTCGAAACTGCTTATGAATCTCTGCCCCCTCAATGTAGGTGCGATCTCGTTCGAGCTTTTGGGTAACTCCAAAGTACTCTGCGACCGCTTTCAAACCGTAGGACGGCATATCCCGTGATGTAATATCATAGAGCTGGACCATCAGGTAGGTGTCAAAAACAGTTCGCCCAGGAAGATCCCAACGTTGAAAATCCAGCCAACGCTCCGCAACTTTCAGGCGACTTTTACGACCTTTGGCGAGTTGCCCATAGCGTCCCCATTTACATGGAACCTTACGCCGTTTGCACCTGATACCGAGATAATTAAGATCGAAGGAAAAGATGTTGTGTCCTTCGATCACATCCGGATCCCACTCCTGCAAAGTCTCGTTGAAACTTTTCAGCAATTTTTCCTCTCCGTCCGCGTCTTCAGTTTCGAGGCAGAGTAATTTGACCTCATCTCCCATTTTCATACCGATTGCCAGCACCCGATCTTGGTAAGGATTCGAGAACGCACCGTTTCCGGCGGAATCGGTTTCAATGTCGACCTGACAACGCTTGAGCTGCTCAAATCGCATACCTTCGAAAAGGCGCATTTGTTGTTTTAACAAATGCTGACTCTCCTGGGGACGAATGTTCTCGAATAACCGACCATACCCTTCCTTCGACACCCATTTCTTGTAAATTTCCTGATCTTCGGTTTCGAGTAAGCGGTTATAGGGTCCGCCTCCGTTTAGACTTCGACTGAATTCTGAATCCTCGTCTTTTAGGTCTTCCGAGCATAGCCATCCAAATCCACTAAACCGAGCGCGTTCCTCGGTCATCGCACCATCGTGCGATCGGTAATTACAATGAATTTCGCCTTCGGGGGAAACCCATATTCCACACAGTGAGGATTGCTTGCTGGATTCGCTTTTACTCATAAGCCAAAACTAAGGCTTACGCTGCCGAGAATCAACATGTCATGACGAACTCTCTACCAAATCCGCAAAAACCATCTTACCCGCTGACGAGGGAATGATGCTCGTGACCTCAACCTGAACGTTCTCTCCGATCAATCGATGGGCCTGGTTTACGACCACCATAGAGCCATCCCTCAAATAACCAATCGCCTGAGTGGGTTCTTTTCCTTCTTTGATCAGATCAATATAAAACATGTTTCCCACTTCAATATCCGGGTGAAGCGCCTTCGAAAGATCATTCAGATTCAACCATTGAACTCCTCTGAACTGAGCCATTTGGGCGAGGTTAAAATCAGTTGTTAGCAACCGAGCCCGCATCGAAGACGCAAGCATGATTAATTTCTCATCGCGGCTGTCTTTGTCATCCAGCTCCACTTCATGAATCCTCACTTCCAGCTTCATGTTGCGTAATTCATTAAGCACCCTCAGTCCCTTTCGACCTCGATCTCTTTTTTTCGGATCTGAAGAATCAGCGATACCCTGAAGCTCTTGGAGAATAAAGGACGGAATGACCAACTCATTGGTCCACCATCCTGATTTGCAGATTCCAGCAATTCGACCGTCAATAAGGACACTTGTGTCCAACATGGTAATCGAGAAATCATTCAATTTTGACTGAAACCTTACATACGGAATCACCAAATAGAATTCATCCCTGCCCCTCAGTGCGATCACAGCACCAAGATACATCATGACCACAGTGAGAACCAATCGAGCGATGAAGGCCACCCCCTCAATTTCGGTCCCAATGAGCGGTTCGAAGAGAGGCGACGAAGAAATGAGATGTGAGAAAAAGGCGCCAATTGACAGTCCAAATGTCAAAGCAGTAAACCCACTCAACGAGAAGCCCTTGATGTAGATGTCTACAAGGATCACCAAAATTCCAATTCCTGCGCTCACGGACACCACCAAAAGCACATTCATGTCTGCGTTGGCGTAGGAAACTAGCCAGCCACCAAACAAACAGAGCGAGAAAAAGAAAATTCTGAGGACTAAAAAAGTCTGGTGCATGGGTTGGAATTATCAGCTGCGACGTAAAATGAAAAACAAGATAAAAGGTAATAAAGCAAACGATATCATAACCGCATAGAGAATATACAAGTGTCGCTCTGCACGCTTCTTTTGTTCAGGGCTTAACTCCTTCCATGGATCAGTTGGTTGATCAGTATTCTGATCGGATGATTTTTTATCTTCCAAAACGCTTTTTTTGATTAATTTGAAGTATTTATGATAAAAAATGGTTGATCCATTCCACTCCCCCAAAGCCTAAGAACAAGTGTAGGATCACACAAGAAATTAGAGCTGCGCCAACATCGTCCAGAAGAATTCCCCACCCACCTTCGATTTTGTCCAACCTGGAAATAGGAAAGGGTTTCCAAATATCAAACAGTCGAAAGAGACCGAAACCCAGCAAAAGAATAATCCAAGGCTGCACGGTTTCGAAATAGACTTCCACCGATACAAAACAGAGAGGAATCGCTACAAATTCATCCAGAATCACCTCACTTGGATCCTTTTTTCCGATTCGCATGGCCGCTTCTTCGCATATGCCTGCTGTGAAATACAGACTGAGGACCATCAAAATGAGATAGCTGATTCCATGAACCGATGTAAACACAGTCACCCACCAAAGAATCCCCAACAAAGAACCTAAGGTTCCGGGTGCATACTTCGAACGACCTACCCCACCAAGTGTAGCCAGACCCAAAACCCAATGTTTTGGTATCAAACTAGCCCAAAAGAAATTTCCTATCTTAATCATTCCTTTTTGCCGAAATAGAGTATTCCTGAGTAGATCCCAAGCAAGGAACCTAACCAAAAAAGAACTAATGCGAACCATTTGAGCCCATCGATTACACCGGATTCAAAGGTCTGTTTTGATTCCAAAATCGCGACAATCAAGAAGAGAAGAAGTGCAATAAACAATAAGGCGGTCTTCCATTTACCATGCCATGCAGCTCCGAAGCCTCCTGCCCCACCTCTTAACCCTGTCACGGCGAATTCCCTCATCATCAACAAAAGCACAATCGCGAGATTCCATTGAGGGATGATTCCGGCAATCAACATCCAAAACATCATTCCCAATACAAATATTTTGTCCAGAAGTGGATCTGCTACTTTACCAAAATCTGTTATTTGATCCCAACGACGAGCCAAAACTCCATCGAGATAGTCGCTAACCATCGCAAGCAAGAAAACAGCCGTAATCCACTCGTAAGCATAAGAGACCTGGAGTTGATCCAACATCACGATCAACAAGAGCAAAGGAATTCTAAGGAGCGTTAAAATGTTAGGTATGTTCCAAATCATAGGCAGTAAATCTCTAAATGAGTCCAGACTTAGGCCGGGGACCGAAGAGAGCAGAACCGACCCTGATGCAAGTGCTCCCTTCCAATATCGCGTTTTCCAAATCCCCGCTCATCCCCATGGATAGTTCACGCAGGTCGATTCCGAAATCTCTCTTGATTCGATCCATTAGTTCACGAAGTGTGGCAAAAGCCTTCCTCGCAATATTCGGGTCATCGTCCAGCGGCGCAATGGTCATGAAACCTTCCAGCTTCAGATGATCGCATTTCAGAACTTGTTCAACCGCAGCATCGGCGAGCGCCGACGAAAAGCCATACTTGTTCGGATCCTCTCCAGTGTTGAATTGAAGCATAATAGGGAGCATTTTTCCATGCTCGCATGCGAGGCGTTGAAGTTTATCAATCAGTTTTGAACTATCAACTGATTGAACTCGATCGAAATGCTTGATTACGAGTTTTGCTTTGTTGGTCTGCAAATGGCCGATCAATTCCCATTCGATTTTGTCACGAAGATCACCCTGCTTGCCGACCACCTCTTGCACGCGGTTTTCACCAACAGAAGAAAAGCCAAACCGCCTACAGTATTCTACAGCTTCGATCGGAAAAGTCTTTGTCACAGGAAGAATACGAATAGAAGCAGGATCTCGCCCTGCTATTAGAGCAGCTTCTTCCAAACGTTGTTGTAAGGCTCTACAATTTTCCTCAAATGCCAAATATTCAATCATTTCGTTTTTCTTGCTAGCCTAAAAGATTTATTTACTTTTGTTTGATTTCGGATTAGAAAATATTATAAAACGAATAATGCATATTGAAAACTTCAAGATCTTTGCCGACCTCGTCCAGAGCAAAAGTTTTTCCCAAGCCGCGAAGATCAATGGCATCACCCAATCGGCTGTCAGTCAACAGCTTCGTGCAATGGAGAATCACTTTAAGATTCTCATCGTAGATCGAAGCCAGAAGCAATTTAAACTCACTAACGAGGGGAAAAAACTACACGAGGCGGCAAAAGAAATCCTAAACCTTTATGAGAGACTCGACTGTGAGCTCCAGGAAATGAAGAAGGTCATTTCCGGAAACATCAGAGTTTCTACGATCTACAGTGTCGGTTTGCACGAACTTCCTCCCTACATGAAGAAGTTCATCCAAAAATTTCCGACCGTAAATGTGCATTTAGAATACCGCCGCTCCAATCTTGTTTATGATGACGTGCTACACAACGTGGTCGATCTCGGAATCATCGCCTATCCGGCAAAAAATCGTGAACTCGAGTACATTCCTTTTCTTGAGGACGAATTAGTGGTTATTTGCAGCCCAGAGCACTCTTTGGCATCCGGAGAGTCTGTTAGACTCGATGAGCTCGCAAATCACCAATACATCGGCTTCGATAACGACATTCCTACTCGTAAAGCTACCGATCAGATTTTCAGAGATGCAAAAATCAATATCCTGCCCGTGATGGAGTTCGATAACATCGAAACCGTTAAACGAGCTGTTGAGATCAATGCAGGGGTTGCGATTGTTCCCAAAGGAACTGTTAAGCAAGAAACTGAAAAAGGACTGCTCGTCGCGAGGGAATTTAAGGAAAAACGGTTCTTAAGACCTATCTACATCATCCACCGCAAGGGAAGGGTATTGACACCTGCAATGGAAAAATTCATCAGTCTATTAAAGTCCAAAACGGACGAATAGATTGAAGTTTTTACCCAAACTCCACGTCAAACCCATTATGAGCAAACAATTGAACTTGGTAGCTCAACTTCGGTTGGGAACGGTTTTAATCCTCTCGGGAGCCTTCTGGGTCTCTCTCTTGAATGCCCAAAACGGCACTTCTATCCAACTCAAAGACGGTCTTAACGGTTATGAGGGCAACGAGGATTTCTACACCTATCGAGTAGAAGGAGGAGTCTTCAATAGCAAAACTGATTTAGATGATCAAACTCTGCTCATTGCTCCACTAAATCTGGATGCAAAAACAGTGATGCGATTCGCCGATATTCCCGTGAGCAGATCGGTAGGCACTATCTACAGACTCGCAGTCAAACTCACCTTTCAGAGAACAGGCCGAGCGGATACAATCATGCTGCACAATCTGGGTCCACAAGACATCTGGGACGAGTATCTAGGAAACTATAACTCACTAAACGGCTCGGCAGTTTGGAGCGGAGCAGACGGAAAACTCATTGATGCCTGGTCCAATACCGACGGAGTTGCGATCGTCACCGGGGGAGAAGAAACACTCTCCACGTTGACAATAGAAATTCACCCCAACGATGAGCCCGCACGTCGTGCGGTATTGCAAAGTTGGCTTGATGGTAGCAATCAAGGATTTGTGCTACGCGGAATCAACGGAGAGAACGCTTTTTTCTCTTCAGATGCATACAATCCTGCTCACCGACCCGAGTTAATCATCGAATACTCAAGTTACTAGTTTTCATGACAGCCCGATTCGTAAGAAACGGGCTTTTTCATGTACGCTTCATGAAACTCAAAGTAAGTAACACCTAATAGAGAAGCTCAAATGATCGAAACGATTTTAAAACTCTCCCCACCCATTAGGTAGCCGCTACTAACATCAGCGGAATCCTCTTGATGAAGGTAAAAGACGATGCCGAAAATCAAAGTTCAGAAGAAACTGACAAGTATGAAAAGTTACTCGTAAACCCTACGGTTCTCAAATTGTTGGAGGCAAGAGGAAAGATGGATTGTGGTGGGCTAGACTAGGTTTTGATCAAATACGGTAGTTTCTTCCAATTCGTGCAAACTATCGGAGACGGTCACGTTTCAGTGTGTATTTCCCATGAAAACAATGTCTCTGAAACCGTTGATTTGATCAGGACTTTTCTAGCAAAGAAATCCAACTTCTAGACCTCTGCAAATCTAATCAGTGGTGGCTGAACATCGATTCAACAATGGTCGCATACTTCTTGTTGATGACGTGGCGTTTGAGTTTAAAA
>JAKSBQ010000467.1 GCA_022361075.1 Opitutales bacterium
CTAGGATTGGTAAGTAAGGTGCCTGCTGTATACTGCGTCACGACTTCTACCTGGTAGGTTCCGGCGGGGAGGTTGGGGATCATGACCAGGAGTTCGCTGGGCATGTTTTCCACGATGTCGGCATCGTCCACCTTCGTGCGGTCTTCAGTGGCGGTGTTGATGAAGGTGACTCCGTTGGAGGGGTCCCATCCTGCGATTTTGATTTTGTTGCCCGTGATGCGGAGGACCCGGTTCGGGGTGAGCTTGTCGTTCTGGCTGTTGGATCGGACGTCCACGACTTTCTCGATCGAGGTGGAGACATCTGCCACGCCTTCGACTTTGACTTCGGTGTTCTCGAGCTCTTCGCGCATGAGATCCGCCTGGGTGAATTGGAAGAGGAGCTTGTGATTCTCCGGGTCGAACTGCTCATTGGGATCACGGAAAGCTCCTTTGATCTGCGGATAGGCGGTGAAATAGCCTGTGTTGATTCCATTACCGTCGCAGAGTTGGTAGGCCATCTCACGAAAGAAGAGATTGGTGTTGAGCTCCATCTCATCAGCGGTGGTCGGAGCACCTCCCCGGGAGGTCGCCGTCTCGCAGATCTCCCGCACGCTGAGGGAGCGGTCGATATCGACTCTCGCGATGAAGTCGTTTGTGTTCTCTGTTAGAGGATTATCGTACAGGTTAGCACGGATGGTATGATGTATTTCAGCCATTGGATTATTTTATGTTTTATTTGGATTGAGGTGTGCGTACCACACGACACACCAAGTGAAAGAAATACGACGCCTGAGGGTTCGTAACATGATAAACAAAAAAGGTGGGATAAGAGGTTGTGGAGCATCACAGGTTGTGCTTCAAGCTTTCGGCAGTCAACGCCTATCGTAGGTAAAAAGAAACGAATAGCTTTTTATCAAATTATTTTAACCCAAATATTAGCCTGACTCATATTCGTTTAACACAGTTTTGCACAGAGTCCTTTCAAATACCTTACTTTGTCTCTCCTCTTCCTTTCATGTTCGTCGGTAAAATTAAGAAACAGAAGTGTTGGAAAATAGCTCCTCCACCAATAGCACACTTTCCGACCACTCGAATGCGAAACGACGATTTCTTGATTAAGTTGAAACTTTTTCGCTAATCCTGGTTAAGAACTGTCCGATTAGTCCTCATAATCCATGGATTCAGAAGCGCTTAATCTATCGAAAAAGGGGATCGTTCTGCAGAACCTCTCAGAAACGGTGCCTCACTATGTTTTCTGGAAAGACATCCACTCGGTCTATATGGGGTGCAACGAGATATTTGCGAAGGCCGCTGGTCTCAACGAACCTTCTGATATAGTTGGAAAGACCGACTACGATCTTCCTTGGAGCAAAGAGGAGTCAGACTGGTATCGGCAATGCGACCGCCAGGTGATGGACAAGGCCGAGCCGTGGCTCAATATCGAGGAAACTCAGCTGCACGCCGACGGAACTCAAACCTATGTCCTTACCAATAAGATTCCTTTAAAAAACGAACACGATGAGGTGATCGGCATACTCGGGACTTACGTCGACGTCACGGAAGAAAAGAACCAGAAGACTCAGATTCACATTCAAAACGCCGCCCTTGATTCAGTCGCAAATGGAATCGTGATCACTGACAAGGAAGGCTCGATCATATGGGCCAACCCTGCTGTCGGCAATTTGACTGGTTACTCATTGGAAGAACTAAAAGACCAAAACCCGAGACTTCTGCGAAGTGGCAAACACCCTGATGATTTCTACAAAGAAATGTGGGAGACGATTGCACGCGGCGATGTTTGGCGTGGAGAAGTCATCAATCAAAAAAAGGACGGCACTCACTACACAGAGGAGATGTCGATTACTCCTGTTAAGAACAGAGACAAGGCCATTGAATATTACATAGCGATCAAGGCAGACGTCACCGATCGCAAGCGCCTGGAGCAAGAGCTCAATCAAGCCCAAAGGTTAGAGTCCATCGGCCAACTCGCAGCCGGACTCGCCCACGAAATCAATACGCCCATCCAGTTTGTGGGGGATAACACCAACTTCATAAAAACCAGTTGTGAGGACGTTCAAGTGATCCTCGACGAAGTAAAAACCCTTCTCGAACTTCGCAATCAAAACGCTCCTGCCAACGACATCGGAACCCAAATTGATCAACTGGGAAAAGCGTGTGATGAGGCTGATTTAGATTTTCTCACTGAGGAGATCCCTATTGCTTTTCAACAGACCCTTGAAGGGGTCGATCAGATCTCGACAATCGTGAAATCGATGAAGGAGTTCTCACATCCGGAGAGTAAAGAACGCGAAGCGATCGACATCGCAGGAGCGATTGAGACCACCATAAACGTAACCAGAAATGAATGGAGGCCTGTCGCAGAAGTATCTACCGACTATGACTCGGATCTACCACAGGTGCCCTGCTTTGTCGCAGACTTCAATCTATGCATCCTAAATATCATCGCAAATGCCGCACATGCGATCGCTGAGTCATTGAATCCGAAAGATACCACCCAAAAAGGAGTGATTCAGATCACCACTCGCAAAGTAGATGAGTTTGCAGAGATTCGAATCTCGGACACAGGCACAGGAATACCCGACTCCGTGCTGCCCAAGATCTTCGATCAGTTTTTCACGACCAGAGAAGTGGGTAAAGGAACCGGCCAGGGACTCCACATCGTCTACTCCTCCATTGTCAACAAACACAACGGGAGCATCGATGTGGAAACTGAGTTAGGAAAAGGAACCACGTTTATCATCAAATTACCCCTAAAGTAGCGGCAGAATCCGTTAGTTCACCAGGAAATTACATGAGAGAAGAGTCGGCTCACTCGAAGGGTACACTGAAAAAGAACGCTTTCTCCGGGTCCATTAAAGGGATCGGTTCATCGACATCATGATAAATGGTAGCTGCGTAAGCCCAGACTTTGCGACCGTCTAAGCGATCTGAAATACGGCTGAGGTAACGGTAGTTTTGCCCAACATTACACCCATAGAGGCAAAGATCACCAGAATCGCTCAAGTAGTCTCCAAGTTTGCCCAGCGTTTTGGGAGTCAGGAATTCGTCACCCAACGTCTGAAAAACACGATCCTTATCCAGGGCACCATGATCCACGATGTAAATTCTGTCGAATCGGTAGGTGGAATTTTCCAAACATGAAAGGAGATGCAAAGCGTCGTCAATGTCCGCCACATTAAGGGCGATGTCAAAATCCGATACCTCAAGGCAGCGTTTTCGAGTTTCTCCACCCGAAAGCCGTTGGTCCCTCAGAAAGTCGTAAGATTCTCGCTCTTGTCCATCAAAAATCACGAGCACTCGATGGTCGTCAGTTTGTTTCAGATTGTTTCCGTAAACGACCTGGACTAGGTGGCCCGGTTCAGGGTTTTTTAACCGATAGACTCCTTTTCCTCCCTTGTAGTACAAGGCATGAGTGACACTCGTAAAAAGCAACCCCACGACGCAGAGCATTAATATTCTTCGACCGATCATTCGCACCTCCCAGGAGCGAGAAAGGTAACAAAGTATCTGCTCAATGCAATGGAAGAGGGCTTTTTTGATCCTCAGACCTACTCAAAAAAGGAGAAATGTTGCCTGCGATTCCTAATCTTTCAAACGTGTAAGCTCCTGTCATTCCAAGCTGAGCAACATCCGTAAAACCGCCAAATCCATTTGCTCAAGACGGTTAGAAAATTCACATGAAGGTATTGAAGCCACCCATCTCTAGCCCTCCACTTCCTTCACTAACTTCATGTGCAAGTAAAACAGAAGCTTCATCCTTAGTAAGATCCTGTTTATTCAGTCTATTTCCCAATCACATCCTAAATCCCTTCGTTGCCTCACAGCTTTTTGCATTAATTCGAGTGTATCGAGAAAATGTGTGATTGAATACCTTTCCCATTGACAGCCTATGGGAAACACTTATCTTCCATAGACAGCCTATGAAAACAAGAACCTCTGATCTACTCCAGGGCGCGCTCGATCTGTTGATTCTCCGAACCCTTAAAAATGGAAAAATGCACGGTTGGGGCATTTCGCAGAAGATCTGGGTCGTCTCGGAAGAACTCTTTCTCATCAAGGAAGGCTCCCTCTACCCCGCCCTTCATCGACTCGAACGCAAACAATGGATCAAGGCCGAGTGGGGCATCTCTGAAAACAACCGCAAGGCAAAATACTACTCGCTCACAGACGTGGGCCGTAAACAACTCGCCATCGAAGAGGGCGAGTGGAGTCGATTCGCCTCAGTTGTGTCGCTCGTCCTGTCCCAACCCGAATCCTAAACACCTTTCCGATGACCTTCCTCAAAAGTTGTCTCTGGAGCCTCAAAAAACTCCTCTTCCCGATGAAAGCCTCTACGGAGCTCGACGATGAAATGGAGTTCCACATCGAAATGAGCACGCAGCAAAAGGTTGCTTCAGGCATCGACCCCAAAACCGCCCGCAAACAAGCCCGTCGTGAATTCGGCCAAAAAACCTCGATCGAAGAATCCTGCCGCATGAACTGGGGCATGCGCCTGCTAGAGGACACCTTTCGCGATCTTAAATTTGCCTTCCGTCAAATCCTCAAGCACCGCAGCTACAGCATCCCCGTGCTGATCATCCTCACACTTTGCATTGCGTTTAATCTTACGATATTTGATCGGATCGAGTCGTGGATACTAAAGCCTTACGATATTCCTGAACAGGAAACTCTGTACCAAATCATGGCAAATTGGGATTACAGAGGAAGAATGATAGAAAATCCATATATCAAGTTATCGATCTACGGTCAGATCATACAAAACCACGAACTATTCGATAGTATCGCATTTTACAAGAGAGCCAGGAACTTCTTCTATTATGAGGACTACACTACAGACGTATTTGGTCTCCTGGTAACAGATGGGATCTGGGACGTTCTAAAAATTAGTCCCGCGTATGGGAGGACCTTTTCTCAAAATGACCTAAATTCTGGAAATGGAAACGTATGCTTAATCGACTTCGATTTTGCTTCCGAAATCTTTGGCGATGCTAAAGAAGCACTTCATCAATCGATAAGACTCGACGCCGAGATGTACACGATCATCGGGGTCCTGCCCGATTCATTCAATTACCATCGTTACAAAATTTGGAGACCCTTACCCATAGATGGTGACCTAACGACAAACTGGAAAAACCACGGAGTATCTGGCTATACAGTATTCAGAGCTAAAGAATCTGCTTCCTCAGAGGGAATTCAAGCGGTTCTGGATCGTTCACTTGAAAATGTAAAAAACACCTACACAAGTTACGGAAAAAATCTGGAACGGATCCGTTACAAATTGACGCACAAACGAGAAATTGATCAACGGGACTTTTTCAAATGGTCTCTAAAAAGCATTCTGTTTATCATGCAATTCCTTTGCATCATACTCTTGTTCATCGGATGCGCAAATGTAGTCTCACTCACGATTGTTCAAATCAATAAACGCGAGCAGGAAGTTTTGATCCGCTCCGCGGTCGGCGCCAAAAGATCACGAATATTCAGACAGTTCATCACTGAGTTAGCGCTTCTTTTTCTGATCTCCGGGGGAATCGGTATTGCTTTGAAAAAGGGAATCGATGCCATGCTGAGACACTTTCACCTGTTCTATCCGTCCGGTTCCTGGCTATCTCCCATATCTACTTATTTCGCACTAATCATCATGCTCATTGGCTTCGTCACATGCGGACTTTGCATTTTGCATAAATTTCGAGGCAAACATATCGAAAGAGGCCTGCGGGAGAGAACCTTCACATCCACGAAACGGTCTAAAGGTATCGATCTGGGACTATTCTCACAGTTTGCTTTGGCATCGGTTGTCACCCTCATAGCCCTGTTCATCACGATCAACATGATTCGGATAATGAAACAAGATTTTGGTTTTGAGGTTGAAAATCGTTATGTGATGGATGTGGCCTTTCCGAGCTGGAAGTTTGAGGCTAACTCTGACCTCAAAAAAAACACGGCTAAGCAGATCAAAGAAAGATTTAAATCTTTCCCTAGAGTAGAAGGAGTAAACATATCGTTAGGAATACCGATGGCATACACCAGCTCTGGAAGTTACAGTGGTAATATAAAACTCACGATCGATGATGTGAAACATGATCTGGGAATAGATCACTATGGAATCGACACGAATTTTCTTGAGAATATGGAAATCACGCTGATCAGAGGGCGTAATCTAGAACAGTGGGACGCCAACTCCCCAGAAATTGAGATCCTCATCACCAGAGACTTCGCTGAAAACTACTTTCTGGAAACAGACCCTATCGGCTATACCTATGAAACTTCATTTAACAGTGATGATAAGCGAATCGCAAAAATTGTCGGGGTAGTGGACAACGTGCTAAATGAAGTCAAAAATCAAAAGGTAGAATTCGAAGACAGAACGCCATTATTCTATCACTACGAAGATATAAAGCGTACGAATCAATACTACGCTTACATGTTCAAGCTAGCACCAAAAGCCCAAGTGAACAAGTCGGACTTGAGAAAAGCAGTCAGAGAAATTGATCCTCATGTTTATGTCCATTCTTATAAAAAACTTGAGAAACTCATTGAGGGTCCATTTGTCAGACTAAAAGCAGCTAAAAATATGGCTTTCATCATCTGTGTGATGACAATATTGCTATCTGTATTTGGAGTTTTCAGTTTCCTCAATTATCAAATCAACATGCGACGAAAGGAACTTGCTATTCGCATATCGCTGGGGGGAAACGCCA
>JAKSBQ010000343.1 GCA_022361075.1 Opitutales bacterium
GTGAGAATACAATTTTTTACGACTATACCAAACACGATTGTCTGGATGAGTTTCGGACCGACATCATCCTGAGATTTCTTGATGAGCAAAGAGATTCGGAAAAACCACTCTTTCTCTTCATGTCCTACCGAACCCCACACGCCCACGAGTTTTTCCTTCGGGAGACGGAGAACTACAAGGAGTATGGTTGGCCTGAAACTGAGCGGCGTCATGCATCGCGAATCACCATGCTGGATCAACAGATCCAAAGACTTTTGAACAAATTGGAAGCCATGGGTGAAATGGAGAACACACTCGTTCTTTTCACTAGCGATAATGGTCCGCACGGTGAGCATCAACACGATCAAACATTTTTCAATAGTTCAAACGGATTGAGGGGCTACAAACGAGACATGTATGAGGGAGGTGTTCGTGTGCCGGGAATTGTCTATTGGAAAGGGAAGAGTAGAAGAGGTATTACTGCTCACCAGGCAACTTTTTACGATGTCATGCCAACCCTGGCTGAAGTGGCGGAAATTCCAATTCCTGTTCAAACAGATGGCATCTCGTTTCTCCCCGAAATAATGGGAGAAGAGCAAAACAAACATAAGCATATTTACTGGGAGTTGCAGTTGGCTGGACGCAGAAACAAGACGGGATTTCTACAGGCTGCCCGTATTGGAGACACGAAAGCTGTGCGATATGGAAACAAAGGGAAGACTGAGCTCTACAATCTAAAGACTGATCTTTTCGAAACCGAGGATATTGCAAACGAGCATCCTGATATCGTCGAAAGAATGAATCAGATTTTGAAAACAGAAAGCACGGAAAGTGTTCATTACCCCTATGCTGGAAAAGGATTTTAGCGGAGCTGCGCGGCGTAGTTCTCCAATCAGTTTATTAGAGATTTTTAGTACGAAGTTTTGAATTTATGGACAAATTTATTCTAAATGTTATCCACCGTCCGGAGCTGGTGCCTGAATACATCAACACCGATGCAGTAGAGGGCAAAGCAGATGATCTGGGAGCGAAAGAGGTCGTTGGAGAATCACTGGATATATTTCGTTTGCAGCAAGATATTGCTCACAGAAACGGATTAAAATGCACCATCCAGATGACCTACGCAGCGCTGTATAATGATGAAGCGATTGCGTTGGCCAAACAGTATCACGAGGACTACGGTGATGAGATCGCCCACACTTTTCTTGGAGTCAACTGTGAGGAATTTCGTGAAAAATACGGGCTTAAGGATCCTGCAATTTGGCTGTATCATATGGATGACAAAAAGCAGATCGTTGTGGATTCGTTTGAGCGGTTCAAAGAGGTATTTGGTTTTTATCCGACTTCCACTGGTTCCTACTACATGGATGCTGAATTGATTGCCTACATTAAGGAACAATATCCGACTGTCAAAATCGCTGTTGCAACCTGTTTTGAGGAGGGACCCAAAGTGTTCCGCCATGCCAACAATTCGTGGTACACGATTATGGACGGTGCTCCGTGGACGGCATGGGTCCCTTCAAAATACAATTCGCAGGCTATCGCCGAGAATGAGGATGATGATTTGGGTATCGTGGCTGTTCCTCACCTTTCTCGTGATTTGCTAGCCATTCAAGATAACGCGGGCGATATGTTTGGAACCCACCCGCAGAATGTGATTCGTGGACTTATCAACGAAGGCGATCGTTTACCGTTCCAATACAACCTCATCGATCAATACCAGGTGATGAAAAAGTATAACAAGGGTTTCAGCTACAATCTTGTATATGTCGGCCCCGGCTGGATGGGCAAAGCGGGAAGATGGGAAACCGGTTACGAGACACTGGTTAAATCCTACGAAGATATGATGGCTTACTACGGCCAGTTAAAAAAAGAGGGTAAAGTTCATGATCAGACCATGACTGAGTTTGCCAATTGGTATCGCTCCAACAAGGAGATCAATGAACCCTCTTGTGCCCTATGGAAAGACACGCTATTCGGCACCAAAAACCAGGTCTTTTGGTATGCCGACTCCAAGTTACGTGCCACCGTGGAAATGAAAATGGGAGGCGCAATTGTGGACCTTCGTCCATATGCTTCCAAACTACGCAGGCCAGTCGGAGCGGGCACAAAAGCCAACCAAGATGCTTCATATCCTTATATTGTTCAATCGCGCTACCGTGCCGGGCCTTTTGTCCATTATGCCGGGGAAGGCGCCATCAAGAGTGCAAAAATCCGTCATGGAGATGAAGAAGTTGATCTCAGTTCGTGTCGGACGACTGCCAAATATGAAGAAGGTAAGGGGTTTCGTAAGTGCATCCTTCGCCCGGTCACTGTGGATTTTGCTGAATTCAGCGTCGATATTGAAACAAGTTATACCTTTTTTGAAAACACAGGGGAAATTCAGATCAGGCGCGCGGTGGTTGGAATTTCAGATGATTCCAAAAAGGTTGAAATTGATGAGTTTCTCACATCTTGCTGGGGCACTACTGAATACCCTGAAGATTTAACAGGATGTGTGCTTTCAGTGATAGGTAAAAACGGAGAACGCAACGATTTATCCTACGATTACCGCTGCCGCGAATTCAAAATGGAAGATGTCGAAAAAGCGGAAGCCGTCATCCCGATGGTGCAAACTAAAGTTAGCCTCACTCCTGAAAACCGTGGTTGCACCGGGTATTACGAAGAAGGCTATTCATTCGCGCCTAACCTTAAAATAGGCGTTTACACGCAAGTGAGTTGCGGCGAAGCACTCGTGTCCACTTTCAAAATCGAGAAAGCATAAATAGGAGATTTTATTATGTCACAAGGAATCACAGGTCCCGTTAATTATCGCTGTCCACAGTGTCTTTTTCGCGCAGTCGACTATGACCTGCTCTATGACAAAGAACAGGAAGAATACTATTGCCGTCGTTGCAATTGGGAAGGCAACGAATCAGAGATTCTTGGTTACTACATGGTCTACAAGTCACAGTACAAAGACCGTCTCAAGCGCTACACCGTGGAGCAGATTGAAGCCAAAGACGAGGAGTAGGCAAATCAACCAAATTATATGCAACAGATCGAGATATGACTTTGTTATCACTCAAACGAGCCTTAGCCACAGCATTCTTGACGGCTACGATAGGAATTAATGCGGCAGAGACAATTGTTGTCGATACCTCGACGATCATTCGTTCCATTGAACGCAATCCACTGGGTATCAATTTCAACTACATTCAGGACGACGATGCCAACCGGCCGTCCGGGGTCCCGCGATTGTGTGAAGTGCTGAAGGATCTGGAAGTTAAGTGGGTGCGATATCCAGGTGGTGAGAAATCCGACCACCATCGTTTCGCTCTTCCGCCCTATGAGAAGGTCAATCCAGTTGTCAAAGCTACCCGTGGAAAAATGTATCAACGCCACGCTTTTGGCCTGGACCTGTTGGACTTTGATGAGTTTATGCGGGCTGCCAGGGAAATGGGGGCCGAACCGATTGTTGTAGTACCCTATGATTCTGCGGAATTCGCGCAAACTGAACTCAAGGAGTTTATCGAGCATGCTAAAGGCTGGGTGCGGTATGCAAATGTGGTTAAAAACTACAATGTTCGTTATTGGGAAATTGGGAATGAAAACTGGCACCCGAAAAGTAAGAATCCCGTGGAAAAACGAACCCGCGAGATTCTGGAAATTGCTGGGGCCATGAGGGCTATTGATCCATCAATAAAAATTGGTTCCAGCGGTGTAAATGGTGATAACCTTGATTTTGTGACATACAGCAATTACGCGCTAATGGATTTTGACGAATATCGCGTAGCGGTTAATCCTCCCTTTTCCAGAGTTCGGGAGAAAACGCAACATTCCTGCGAAAGCGACAAAGTTTTTGCGGTTGAATTTAATGCGGTGCAGTTTGTCGAACCCAAGGATTGGAACCATGATGTTTCGCACTGTATCCAATTATTCGATATGATGGGGCAATTGCTTTCCGAGGATCGAATAGAGATGTGCGCTCTTTGGGGAACCCGATGGATGGAGACAGAGCATTCCGGATTCATCTGGTACCTTGTGGATAATAAAAATGTCCTAACGCCAATTGGTTACATCTACGGTATGTGGTCCAAAAACCTAAAACCAAACATGATAAACGTCTCCGGTCCCGGGCAAACGCGCTGCTTCGCCACGCACGATCCGGAAAGTGGTGATATTTCGATCATGATCATCAACCAGTCTGATGAATCCCGAACGATTCAATTAGAGGGTCTTACAACCAGTGGAAAAGCCATTACCCAACAGACTTTTTCCGGGAAAAATCCTAATCACAACTGGGGAAGTCTCACTGAAACTGATGTCACCGGAAACACTGCTTTCACCCTACCGGGCATCTCCGCCAATGTTATCAACATCACCCGTTAATCAATCATTGAAACAGTTTTCGTGATGAGCACTGGAGCTGATTTTTAAATAGAACAGTAATGAGTAAGACAAACACCGCAAAAGAGGATAAAGTTCCCTTTGGAGAAAAGTTGGCTCTGGGTGTCGGTTCGCTTACCTCTTTCTTTGGTCTGGATGCCATATCCAGAATGGCGTATCCCGTCTACAACATGCTGCTGCATGTAGACTCGGCTCTCATCGGGATCGCGCTGATGATCCCCCGTCTTTGGGATGCCATTACGGATCCATTGATGGGGCGCATCTCTGATAATCATCAATCCAGATTTGGGCGACGTAGGCCCTTCATTATTGGAGGAGCGGTGGCGATGGGCACCTTGTTTACCTTTGTCTGGACAGCGCCTGAAGGTTTCAGCGATGTCATGAAGATGGCCTACTTCGTGGTCATGCAGATTCTCTTCTTCACCGCCTACACAGTCTTTGTTGTTCCCTATAATGCCCTGAGTTATGAACTGACCCCCGATTACAACGAGCGGACACGGATCATGTCCTACACCGGGTTTTTCTGGAAAGTCGGTGAGTTTTTAAGCGGTTGGGTATTACCCATAGCGGCGCCACTCGGTATGATTATCATAGGGGCGAAGGCTGTGGAGGATGGTAAGCCTGTGTTGACGATGCCCGGCATCATTTTAGCGGCGGCGCTTATTGGCATCATCATTATGGGTATCTGTGGCATAATGCCCGGTCTCAAGGTTAAGGAGCGTTTTCGACGCCAGGCAAAAATAAAGGAAAAGGTTAAAGTCGTAAGTGGTTTTAAGGATGCCTTTAGCAGTCAGTCTTTTAACATTCTAATCGCGATTGTTTTCCTCAATACCCTTGCAGGATTGCTGGCTTCAGGGATCGATCAGTTTTTGCTCGTGTATTACATGAATGATGGGGATAAAGTGGCCGGACTAGCGCAAAAAGCAATGCTCACCACCGGCTACGCATTTGTTGGCTTTGCCTTTATACCGATTATTACCTGGCTCGGTACACATTTTGGAAAAAAGGGGGCGCTCTATGTTGTCTATGTGATGATGCTTGTCGGCTCTATTGCCAAATGGTGGATTTTCACTCCCGGCCACTCCATCTATACCATGGCTGGAGTTCCGATTGACCCGGTACTGATGATTGATCCGTTGATGTGCGGTCCTATGTGGGTAGCGGTAAAAATTATGCTTGCCTCCATGATGGCTGACATTTGTGACGAGGATGAACTCAAGCACGGTCATCGCCGCGAAGGTATGTTTGGAGCGGTTTTCAGTTGGACGGAAAAACTGGTAGCCTCTGTGGCTGTAGCCAGTTCGGGATTTGTGCTCGCTTTTGCGGGATTCGACCCGGTGCTGGAGGGGAATCAGTCATCAGAAACTATTACGATCATTCGATTGTTTCTTGCTGGCGGACCAGCTACCGCCGCACTGATGGCAATCGTTGCACTAGTGTTCTACCCCATTACCGCGGAACGAGCGAAGGAAACACGTCGTGTTCTTGACGCAAGGAGGGGAACCTAGTAGGTGAAACTCAAGGCATGCGTAAAAAGAAGGCCACAACATGTCGAGATTCGTTTTTGTTACTTTCATCCTCATGTTTACCGAGACGGGATGTTGGAATTTTCAGACTCTCCTCAGTCTATCATGTGGATTGGATGCTGCTGGATCCAAGTTACATGAGTTTTCTTAGAACGATAAAAGAGACGAATTCATGAAATGAGACGAACGATTGGTTTCAAGCGTTATGTAGGTGAACCCAGTGATTTAGATTAAGCAAAATGTTGGTAATAAAGATATTGTTGCAAAATTAGCTGAGAACAAAGTCGAAATAAAATGAAGGATCATCATATAAAAATCTTAATGCCTTTTAATAAAAAGGTAATCTATCTCTTACTTTTGATTTCCAGTTGTGCTGCAAATTCCCTTCTTGGGAGCAATCCTAAAAACGTCATTCTTTTTCTGGTTGATGACTGGGGATGGACAGATGGGGCAGTATTTGGAAGTGATTTGTATGAAACACCGAACATTGACGGTCTGGCCCAACGGGGAGTACTATTTACTCAGGCTTATGCTTCTTGCACGGTGTGTTCTCCATCGCGTGCGTCTGTGATGACTGGAATCTATCCAGCCAAATTGAGGGTCACCGATTGGATCGATGGACATAGTAAGAATTATAAAAACACACCTTTGCTCGAGCCGGATTGGACGAAGAAACTCGAGCATTCTCGTGTAACTATCGCAGAGGTATTACAGGGATATGGTTATAAGACCGCAAGTATTGGTAAATGGCATTTGACGCCAAAGGTCCAACCGGGAAGCGATCAAGAAGTCGCTTATTGCCCGAAAGCTCATGGGTTTGATGTTAATATCGGAGGTAATCAATTTGGGGGACCAGGTAGTTATTTTGCACCTTTTTCAGGTGGGAGAAAAGAAATGATTAATATGCCGCAAGCAGAAGTTGGTGAACACCTTACTGATCGTCTTACTGATGAAGCTGTTAAAGTAATCACGGACTGGAAAGACGAAGCTTTTTTCATTTATTTCCCATATTATGCGGTGCATGCGCCCATACAGGGAAAACCTGAATTAGTGGATAAATACGAAGGAAAGATTAAACCAGGTCTGCGCCACAAGAATGCAGTGTATGCGAGTATGATAGAAACAATGGATCGTTCAATAGGCCGGGTTATCGAAACTTTGGAACAATTGGGGATCGCAGGCGATACGATGATCATTCTCACCGGTGACAATGGTGGGCTAGATCCCAGAGACTCGGGAAGAGTCACAGACAACCATCCGCTTCGAGATGGGAAAGGCTCCGTTTATGAGGGTGGTGTCCGAGTCCCGTGTATCATTGCCTCGCCCAATGGCGAGAAAGGTGTTGTGAGTGAAACGCCTGTTATTTCGATGGACTATTTCTCGACGATTCTCGCTGCACTCAATCTAGATTTTCAAAGTTACGAAACCGATGGAAAGAATCTAATGCCCCTAGTAATGGGAGAGGAAAATGAATTAGGTGAGCGAGATTTGTTTTGGCACTATCCCCATTATCACGAGTTAGGAGCGACTCCGTATAGCGCGATACGGTCGGGAAAGTACCGGTTGATCGAATATCACCTCGATGGAAACGTCGAACTTTACAATTTGCACGATGATATGGGCGAGCGAAAGGAACTCTCCAGGCAAATGCCCGATGTTGTGCATCGATTGAAACAAAGACTACACGATTGGTTGGAAGATACAAAAGCACAAATCCCGAGAAAAAATCCGAGCTATGATCCGCAAAGCCCGACTTTTAAAAAGCGCCTATAATGGAAAATAGTGCATAGGACTGACGATTTTTGAAGGGAATCATTGATGTTTTAAAACTCCTAAAAAAGTAAAGAATCTCTCGAGAACTCTAGGATCGCTTCTAAGTATTATCGTGCCTGCGTTGGCACTTTCCACACAGCGACGGTGACTCAACCAATTGACAAAACGGTGAACATTAATCCCGTGCTACTTGCAAAAGTGGCCTGAGTTGCTTCTTCAATCAGGACTTTGGAGTAGCTTTGAAAGCTCATTCGATATAAGCGTCCAATGAAAACGGTAGAGGAAAATTATTTTTGTTTTTTAAGTGATTCGATACGAATGCTTTATATTTCGTGAGCGAGAGAGTCATGTTTTTGAGCAGATTGTCCTAACTAAAAACATAGGGGTTTTATATAAAGAATGGTGCTACTACAACTACCCCTACTGATTCCAGCTTTAGCAGCGATTGCTACTGGGAATAAGAACCCTAGAGAAGATCAGCTCAATGCGCATATTCAACAAAAATGAAAATATGTCTCATATTGTTGTGTTGATTAAAAGGCTAAGAACAGCGGCGGTAAATGCTGGGAGCAATAAACACAATTAATCAATTAAGAATGTGAGGTATCAATATGAAATTAGGACCACTGGTATGTTATTTGTTTTTGTTCGGGCTGATCAAGTCGCAGCTGATGGCGCAAGTGGACATCGTAGTCAACCAATCTGATATTATTGCAACTGGAATCAGCGAAAAATATGGTATAAACCTTAATGCTGGAGTCGACAGCGATGTCGACAGAGCTCCTGGTGCTCAACTTTTATCCGATGCACTGATCGAAATGGGGGTCAAGCGCTTGCGCTACCCGGGCGGAAAAAAAACTAATTTCTTTGCGTGGACAGCAGATCCTCTAAATCCCGATCCAACTTCTAACTATTGGACTAGTTATCCGGCAAATCGTGCACAGACCACTATGAATTTTGATGAGTTTATGGCATTGTGTAACCAAACGGGAGCAAAGCCCCACGTCAATGTGGCAGTCAACCCTTGGAATACCACCCTCTATACCGAAACGCTTGCTGCCGAATGGGTAAGGTATGCAAACATTACTAAGGGATACGGTGTCGAATACTGGGAGATCGGGAATGAAATGTGGCACTCGGATTATAACTATACTTTTGCTGAAATTGTCGAAATTGTGAACCGGTATTCGAATGCAATGAAGGCCGTAGATCCCACGATTAAAGTAGGTGTGAGTTGGAAGGGTGGCGCAGGAGAGTCCCCCCAGGATTTGATAGATACCTGCGGATCTGCACTCGATTTCATTTGTATTAGCAATTATGTTAATGGTGGAGGTAATCACTATAGTGACTATCTAAATGGTACCAATGTAGACCTGCTAAATGTGAATGAGTCACTCTCCCTGAATACGGTTATATCGGAATTTAACCGATCAGATTGGACTAAAAGCTCATGGGACTTAGCTAATTCTACAGGTAAAGGGCTTATTAATTTCGACCTGATTGGACAAATACTTAAAAGTTCGAAAACCGAATACGGAATGCTCTGGAATACAAGATGGTATCCGGATATAAACACAGGAATTTATAGTGATAACTTATGGCATGCTGTTGATAATTCCAATAGCATACTACCAGTTGCAAAATCTTTTGCACTCTGGGAGAAGTTCATTGGTGATAGCATGGTGAACATCACAAGTAATGATGGTGGAGTTGTTGTATATGCAACCGTAAGTGAAAGCGGCGGAAAACTAAACGTTTTCGTACTAAATAAAAAGACATCAAGCGAAAGTGTATCAATAAATATTCCCAGTTTTCAATACGACCAAAGTGAGGTATGGCAATTTTCTGGTGTTGATGAATGGGATGAATCCCCAACGATCACATCTCTAGGTTCTGTCTCTGGAAGTCCGATTGCTTACACAGTTCCGTCTACATCTATTACTGTATTTTCATTAACTGGAACAACGATATCAGACGGTAATCTAGTCAATAATTCCGGCTTTGAAACAGGCGATCTAGCTCATTGGTCGGGGACTGGAAGTCATGGTGTTACAACGAATGGCTCCTATACCGGTACCTATTCGGGTTGGTGCGGTAGTACCAATTCATCTCTCTTTCAGACGCTATCCGGGCTGACACCCAATACATCCTATGTATTCTCATGCTATGTATACAATTGGTCAGGCGATGGTGGAGCCGTAACGGTGGGAGTCGAAAATTGTGGGGGCTTTGACGTCAGTCGATCAATCTCTCATTCAGCTCCGGAATGGATACCAGTTCAATTTGAATTCAGGACAGGTAGTTCAAACACTACAGCTGATATTTATATGTCAACATCTGATGCGGATACCTGGGGAAGAGTTGATAATGTAATTGTCGAGGCTAATGTAGTTGGCAATTTTGACTTTGAAACAGGCGATGTAGCTCCCTGGTCAGGGACTGGAAGTCATGGTGTTACATCAAATGGCTCCCATACCGGCAGCTATTCGGGTTGGTGCGGTGGTACTAATTCATCTCTCTTCCAGACACTATCCGGGCTGACACCCAATACATCCTATGTATTCTCATGCCATGTATACAATTGGTCAGGCGATGGCGGAGCCGTAACGGTGGGGGTTGAAAATTTTGGTGGCCCTGACGTCAGTCAATCGATCTCCCATTCGGCTCCGGAGTGGGTATTCGTTCAATTACCATTCACTACTGGAGGCTCGAATACGACTGCCGATATTTATATGTCAACATCTGATGCGGATACCTGGGGAAGAATGGATGACATTGCGATCGCTCCCAATCTAAACCCGCCACAAGTTGCGGTTACGCTTCGTGCTCAGATGATAAATGGCCAATCTGATAGCCTCTCGCTCGTTATTGGCGGTCAGACAGTTGAAACCTGGACTGTTTCAGGTAGCAGTTATAGCGATTACACCACAACTATCAATGCCGGTTTTCATGACATCAAATTATACTTTGCTGACAACGGCACAGACATGCGTGTGGACTATTTGCAGGTGGGAAATGATACTTACCAAACGGAGGCTCAACCTGTGAATGAATGTACCTGGCAGGGCGGATCTTGTGGTGGAAGCTATAATGAGAGTCTTCACTGCAGTGGTTACGTCGAATTCGGGATAATCAATGCTCAATAAAGCGGAGTATTAGTCTTTTTGGACGATTGGCCCGGAGTTGCGCCATTCATTTTCTCCATAATTCATTAGTGCAGGGGCACAAATCCATGCGCCCCTGTCTGTTTGAGGCAAAAACTTACCAAAAATCAAAAATGGTGAATATCTGACAGGTAGATAATCCTGAATGATCACTCCTTTTGCTGCATTCGTAGTTTTTATTTTATGCTGGAAGACTAGATTGTATACATGGCACTGGCAAAGAATACATTGGATATTCAAGGAATATAGAAAAGATGTTCAGTTTGCTCATTATTATATGAGAATCCGAAAATACGGCCGTCTGTACCGGTTTAATCTTGAAAGCGAAAATCAGTCACAGGCTTCGAAGAAGGCGGCAGAGATTTATATTTACTTTCGGGCAAATGGAATTGCTGGAGCTTTAGAAGAATACAAAGATAAGAAGTGAGAACCCAGAGCGAACTTTGAGGGTGGAGGTGAGGCGATTGATCTGAATTCGCTTTTTAGGCGGAGCGTCAGGGGTGGGGGGTATAAATTCTCTTCTACTCAACGGAAATTTCGAAATAGGGTCCCTTCGCCGTTCCTTTGTGAGTATCAATGGTAAAGGATAACGTTTCACCATTCGCCGCTGCAGGGATTTTTGAAAGCCTCTTGCCGTTTTCAGCCAGTCCCCAAATCTCCATCTCTTCCGCATGAGCAGTTTGCAGTTTAATATCGATAGACAAAGGACAAATCAGCACCGGCAACTGCCCTAAATCAGTGACTTTTCGCTGAGATTCGTCTTCAAACTCCATACCGGAGCTTTTCGAATCTCCGATTGCGATAAGAAGCAGGCGTTTGCTGGACTTCAGTGGTTGGTTGTCGATGGAGGAAATCAGGACGGTAGAGGGTTCCCCTTTGTTTTTTAAAACCAGCTGGGTTAACTTCAGTTCGGGGCTTTCGGGAGAGAGCACTGCTCCTTCACTTTTGGGTGTTTTAATGGTTAAAGTTCGATTCTGCTCATCGAGAAAAACTTCTCCGGTTTCGCTTTCCCAGATTTGTTTGGAGAGATTTGTTCGATTTTCTTTACTGAGCAGTCCGCGATCTCTGAGAGTTTTGACCCAATTGGACGACTTTCCACTTCTGCTATCCAAAACGGTTTCAGCTCCGATATTGGCGACAATCGCTGAGCCTTTTTGGGGTTTTAGAAGAAGAGTTTCCGAGGGCTCATTTTCGGAATCATGGGTCAATGCAACATCACCGACCCATGCGGCTTTGACGATAGTGGAGTCGATCGAAAGCGAAGCACCTACAGATTCGAAGGCGATTTGTTTGTCCATCTGAATTCGTATCGGAATTTGGTTCGCTTTGATATCGGCTCTTTTAAAAAGTAGTGCAGTGGCTCTTTCTGCTGCTTTCAGGGTAGGATCAGCAGCGATTCTGAACGGGCGGAGTTCTTCGGAGGACATACCGTGATCCAGATCGAGGAGGACATTGTTGGCATGTTGCAAGCTCAACGACCAATTTTGCAGGGAGGCCATGGCGGGTGCGATCAGGACCGCTTCGTGGCGCCAATTGTTCCAGTATGGCATTCCCCATTCAGTGACGAAAAGAGGCGTATGTGAATACTTTCCAGCGTTAATCCTGGTAATAAAAGCCCCGCCTTCAGCGAGAGCGCTGGTGTTTTGCATCGAAGCGCCGACGTAATATCCAGTTGGGTGTTGATGGTACCCGTGTGCTTCTATGATGTCTAACTTGCCTCTGATCAAAGCTGCAGCGGCATTGAAACCATTGTTGTAATCGATTAACGCGTGCTTCACGCCTAGTTTTCTCAATTGTGTCACTTGCCATTTGAGGAGCTTTTGCTCCGCTTCGTAGGCAAATTCGGCGAAATCCATGGAAGCTTTTGCGGCTCCCCAGGAGGGAGGAATTGGAACGTCGGCAAATTTTTGAATCGAATCGAGTTCAAGCGCCTCAAAAGGGGCGCTTTCCCAATTGGTTTTAAGTGTCTTAATGGACTGATATCGTTTTTCCAGCCAAAGATGCCAGTTTGCATGCAAGCTGGCTGGAATTTTCCATTTTCTCCTCTGAGTAATATGTGCTTGGAACAGCAAGCCGGCTTCATTCCGCATTTCCATCGCAATCACCTGGGGTTCGTCGATAAGCGCGTTTCCCGTGTGAGGGTTAACATGGGTCAGAAGATTCGATACGCCCAAAAGCCATTCTTCACGTGCTCGTGACTCGAAATACATCGCCAAATATTGATTCTCTTCGGATCGATCACTGGGTGCCTTTCTGGGCATGAAGAGTGACGAACTCGTGCTCAGATCCAAGTAAAGATAGACTCCTTTTCTTTTTAACATCGCTGAGAATTTGTCCCATAATTCCAGCTTTTCAGGATTAAAAACTGCCGTTTTTTCGGCGTCTTGCATGAGCATCACGTCTAAAAAATGTGGGCGATAGGCGTTGTAGCCACCTCTGACGATTTGATCGGTGTAGCGCTCTAGTAATGCTTCAGTATTGTAATCAAACCAACCCATATGCCCAGAGGCAGCGGCAAAAAATCGCACAGACTTCTCCGGACATTTTTCAAAACAAAGTTCACCCTGATCAGTTATCTGAATAAAACCGTGTTTCCCTGCTGCTCCTGGTTCTACTAACATTGAGAAGTCCAAAGCACTTCTTTCAATCACTTCAAAGCGATCAGACTCAAGTGGTCTCCAAATATCGAACGTAGGATCTGAATATAAGGGGTTTATAAAGACAAGTAATAGACAAAATCTAAAGGAGAGCATAATTGAGTTTTTGTATACCGTAAACTTGAATATGGCATCAGAAAGTCAAGCGGAGTATGGCAAGAGGTGGTACGTTTGAGGGTTTTAAGAAAAGGCTGGATCCAAATAATTCATGCAATCAGGCATTTGGCTGAGGTTGGACCCATCGGAACATGGGGAAAAGAAATGACACTCCTAAATTATTTGTAATCGGCCTCAATCTTACGCCATCGTTTATCATGATTATCTCGTCGGGAGTCAAAACGATCAAGGAACTCTGATGTATTTCCTTCCAAGGATCGTTTTTAGGGAAGCACATGATAAAAAATCGCTTATTTGAGGCAAAGCCTGAGATGAGAGATCTAAACTTCAATCATATGGGAATCATCATGTTTTCGAGATTCCACTGCTTTTTTTGCGATTACTATAAACTCATCCGTTGAGTGCTACTTTTGATTGATTTACCTTTTTGCACAAAATAAGCCCGACAGATGATCGGATTTGGAGATTCCAATGTTGAACAAAAAAACTATTCACCAACCGAAATCTCGATCATTCGCTCTTCTTTGAAATGGACAATAACATCGGTTGTTTTTGCAAAGAATGTATCCTCCGATGTTGCGTAGAGAACGAGTTCTTGCCCACCTAGAGTCATTTTTAAAGTTCCAAAAGCTCCACGGGTGATTTCAATGGTTCTGTGTCCCCGGTTCCATACTCCTGCTAACTCATCTAGCTTACTTTCTGAAAGGTAGAATTCAGGTTTTGATTTCTTACCAAGCTCTCGAACCCAAACATTCCTGAAGCGAACCGGATTTCCATGATCTTGAAACGCCAAAGGTAGTTTTTCAGGATGATTTACGTAAGGAGGACGATTGATCCAGCTTGTCGGGCCGGACAATTCGGAATGATACTGAATCAACACACCATTGTGAAAAGCAGTGATGTATGCAGGTGAAATTAATTCGCCTGAGGCTGAAAATCTAGGAGCAGTATAAATAATGTCGTAAGTTTGCCATTCTCCGGGAGCCTTACAGGCGTTAACGAGTGGTGGATATTGTCCATATAGAGAACCAGCCAACCCATCGGCATAAGTAGTGTTTTGATAACAATCTAAAACCTGAATTTCATATTGTCCCAACCCAAAGAAGACACCGCTGTTCCCTCTGCCTTGGCTATTTCCCTTAACTTCTTTTGGAGTTGCCCATTCGACGTGCAATTGACAATCACCAAAACTTTGCAATGTGCGAATATATCCGCTGCTTGGAACGCACTCCAATGCGCCTTCCTTTACAATCCACTTGGTGGGATTGCCATTCATGTCGACCCATGCAGATTTATTTTTTCCGTCAAACAGAACGATTGCATCTGAAGGTGGAGTGCCTGCCTTGTCGCCTACAGAGAACTCACCGGGTTCGATAACAGGAGGTAGAGGTTGTTCACGGTCATGGGATTTCCATTCAAAATCTACAGCAGATCCGGACTGGAACCCGATTAACAGTAGCGAAACTAAACGAATAGAGTTTGTTGTATTTTTCATATAATATGGGGGTTACATTGGAATTTACGGAACGATTTTGTTTACTAAATGTCAGATTCCAAGTCTAACCTAGAATCCACCCGTTTGGATAATCCTTTTTCAATAAGTTGTTTGCTTCCTCATCATCGATGAATTTGCCTGCAGCACCATCGAAATCGAGTTTTCTGCCCGTCCTTTGAGCGATGGTTCCCAGAAGTACCGTTTCTGTGAATGGTGCGGCGTAGGAGAAGTCAGACGAAGCTTTACGATTCTCCCGAATGGCACTGTAAAACTCGTTCAGGTGACTTCCTTTGACGCGACGGAGTGTTTTGGGAGGTAGCGAGCGTCGTAGTTCCATGAATTTAGACTGAGGCAAAATTTTGACTACTTTTGAATACGTGTCGGTCAAAATGATTGCCTCTTCGCCGATGATCAGTGACCCGTTTTTGTGATACTCTCCGGTAAAAGGATTAGTCCCTTTGAGGAGATGTGGAATCGTAGGGCGAAGGTCACCATCATACCACTTGTAGGTTACAGCAGGCATGTTGGGTCTCTTTGGAAACTGGTAGGTCACCATGGAGCTTACGGGAAAAGTAAATCCATTCATACTCGTTGTCACGGCCTCAATGGATGTCGGTGATGTGAGATTGAGACCCCAATATGCGGAGTCCATAATGTGACAAGCCATATCTCCTAGAGATCCACATCCGTAGTCAACATAAGCTCTCCAACGAAAAGGCGCGTATGCTGGGTCGTAAGGTCTTCTGGGAGCAACTCCTTGCCAAAGCTCCCAATCCAGTCCTTCCGGAACGACAGGAATGAACTTGGAGTGATCGGGTTGAGCAAGGCCTTGTTGCCAAAAACGTGCGGGGCGATCTGTCCACGAATGCACTTCACGGACGGGTCCGATCACACCTGCTTCGATCCACTCTTTAACGAGTCGAGTTCCGCTGTTGGAGTGTCCTTGATTCCCCATCTGTGTGACTAAGCCCTTTTTCTTTGCTGCCGTAGCGAGTAAGCGGGCTTCCGAAACTGTGTGTGTCAAAGGTTTCTCGCAGTAAACGTGTATCCCGAGATTGATCGCTGACATTGCGATGGGAAAGTGCATGTGATCGGGTGTTGAAATGATGACTGCATCAAGTTTATCGCTCAACTCCTCGAACATGATGCGGTAGTCTTGATACCATTTGGCGCCTCGCGATTCATAAGTCTTCAGTGCTTGGTCGAATCTCTCAGGATTGCCCCATTTTAATTTGGGAGTTCGGGATTCTGCAACTTTACCTTTATCGACGTCACAGAGGGCGATCACATTCTCTGCGACCGATTCGATTGTCGGCCCCATTCCTTTGCCCGCGACTCCGATAATCGCAATATTGAGTTTTGAGTTAGGGGACGTTTCGGTAGTGGATTGTCCGGCCACAACGCTAGGTAGTACCATTACGCCAGCACCAAGAGCAGACTTTTTAACAAAACTACGACGATTCATGTTCAATGGAGATGGGATAGATTGATTTTTCATGGCTAAAATAAGGTTGTTTTAGATGTTTGGTAATAAGTTATCCAATTTTAGAAAATTTGTGACTTTGGGGTCGTGGATTATTGGGAATAGAGTTTCGCTGTTGGGCGAGAAATGTCGAATTGAGTGATATTTAGATGCGAGAAATTTTTCATTACAATATCAATGCAATTTTCAAAGTAACCCCATGATCGAAGAGGGAGGGCGACCGAGTTGGTAAAGCTCTTTCATTTTTTGCATGTAGGGATGAGTGTGGGTGAAGTAGTGGTAATAACCTTCGCAAAGATAGTTTAATCCAGGATTGCCGAATTTATCATGGAGGAATCGTTGTTTGGGGCAGCCGCCGTTACAAAGTGGTTTGACTGGGCATTCGATACATTGACGTGGCAGGCAATCCTTTTTGTTTCTTCCAAATTGGATCTGCTCCGGACTATCGACCAGATCCGCCATTGATGTGTCCTTTATATTCCCGAGTTTGAAGGATGGGTAGACATAGTGATCACAGGAGTAAACCGAACCGTCATGTTCAAGGGCGAGAGCCCCACCACAGGTTTCCTCAAAGATGCAAATTCCATTCGGTTGCCCCAGGTATTTCCCTAAGGTAACGTCGTTAATCTGGATGAATATTCGCCCAACGTCATTCTTGACCCATCGGTCAAATATGGAGCAAAGAAAGGCTCCGTAGTCTTTTGGT
Source organism: Opitutales bacterium (assembly GCA_022361075.1). Lineage (GTDB taxonomy): Bacteria > Verrucomicrobiota > Verrucomicrobiia > Opitutales > JAFGAQ01 > JAKSBQ01. The sequence continues at coordinate 17,290 of JAKSBQ010000343.1, forward strand.
TTCACACTCCACGGCGTCAGCGGACTATTTTCGTCATCGTCTAGCTTGTCATTTAGTTCTGCAGGTGTTCCCAGATGGAGTCCCCATTTCTTGGAAAGTGAGTCGGCTTTGCGCTCAACGATTGGGATAAATTGCATGAACGTGGAACCAATCCCTCTTAAGAATCGATAAACGTCTTGTGGCTTATTTGAGTTGCCTTGATGAACACAGGTGAGGGTGTTCCATTCGACATCATGCTTTTTTAGGATTTCGATCCCTTTGAGAACATTTATCCAGCTACCGGAGCCTGATTTGTTTACGCGGTAGAAATCGTGAAGCTTCTGAGGCCCATCGATACTAACGCCGATTAAAAATTGGTTTTTATGGAAAAATGCGCCCCATTTGTGATCGATTAAGGTGCCATTTGTTTGGAGTGTATTTCGAATCGTCTTTCCGTCAGAGTATTCTTTTTGAAGCTTGACTACGGTTTCAAAAAAATCGAGTCCCATGAGTGTCGGTTCTCCTCCCTGCCAGGCAAAGGTGACTTCTTCACTTGGTTGGCTCGAGATGTAGTTTTGGATATAAGTCGTGAGTGTTTCACGATCCATTTTGTAGCGCTCACCTTTTTGCCAGAGGGATTCTTTTTCGAGATAGAAACAGTATTTGCAGTCCAGGTTGCACTTCGGCCCAATGGGCTTGGTCATGATATGAAATGGTGCTTTGGCTCGCTTGGTCATCATGATGATTTATCAGATACAAATAGTTTTAGCTCAAGCTCGTCACCTACTAGTTGAGTTGCACGCTTGAGAGCGAGACTTGTGGACAAAGTGGGATTATTGGGATCGTCTTTGAAGACGTTTGCTTTCCCAATGAGTTCAAGCAATCCACTTTTATCCAGGATTTCATACACTTCCCGGTGCGCGCCAGTTATGATTAGGTTTCGCTTTTTTTCCTTCGTGTATTGCACAAACTGCTCCAGGGCCATGGCACAAGTGGCATCAAGATTATGGGCATTGCGCAGTCGTAGAACGATTACTTTGAGGCATTTATTTTGGGAAAGATTTCTGGCTTGGTTGAGAAACAGATCACTGGACGCAAAAAACAAGTCACCCTCCACATGTAGTAAGGCGATCTGGCCTCTGTTTTTTTTGTACGGAGTATTGGTGAGTCCATTGGAGCCGAGCGAATATTCCACGAGATCAGGTCGTCCGGCCTTTTGAATGAAAAGGAGCATGCTCGCAATCACTCCTATAAAGATAGACGTGTTTAATGGGAAGATGAGTCCCGTTCCGAAGGTGAGGGCAAACACGATCAGGTCTTGTCTGGTAGTCCCCAGCGCGAAACGAATGTTTTTCCGATTAAAAAGTGAAACACCCACCATGATCACCAAGGCGGCCAGGGAGGCCTGAGGAATCTTCCCGACATGAGGGGCCAGTAGCAGGAAGGCAGACGCAAGTATCAATGCGCTGAACATGCTTGAGACTGGTGTTTTTGCCCCACTTTTGTAATTGAGCGTACTTCGGGTAAGGGAGCCGGATATAGGCATGCCTCCAAATAGTGAGCAACCCAGATTAGCAATCCCCATGGACATCATTTGTTGATTGGTGTCTACGGTATCTCCGGATTGGGAGGCTAGTGTTTTGGTGATCGAAGAGCTTTCAAGAAGGGATAGAAAACTAATCGCAAAAGCACCCGGAGCTAGTTTGCCAATCAAATCCAAAGATATAGACGGTAGAGTGAGTTTCCAGGCTGGTGTACTGTCGAGGCTACTCCCAAGAGTCACAATATCCACCGAGTAGTGTTCGAAAATCAATGAAACACCATACATGATTGCAAGTGAGGATGCGACAGCAGGGATTTTGGGAGTTAGTCGTTTGAACAACAGAAAAATGAGAATGGTTGACGCGGCTACGAGAGTTGAATTCAAGTCGATTTCATGGAGATGTAACAGAGTCTGATGAAGCGCTGCTGCGAAGGTACTTGTGCTCAATACTTCGATCCCAAACACATACTTGATCTGTTTAATGATGATCAAAAACGCTGCTGCTGTGATGTATCCGGTGATCACCGTTCTCGAAACGTAGTTTACTAAATTGGCCAGCTTGAGCATCGAGCCAATGATCATGAATGCCGAAACCATCAGGAGCAGCAGGGGCATGACGATTATCGCTTGCTCCTGATTCAGGCCGAGTCCGAGGAAGGTCGATAAACACATCACCGCGATAGCGTTTGTTGGACCTAGCATGATGTGGCGCGAACTTGCAAAAACCGGACCCAGAAATGCGGCTACTGCAGATGCGTAGATTCCCATAAAATAAGGTAAACCTGCGATCATTGCATAGGCCATGCCCTGTGGAAAATCGAGTAGCGCAACGTTGAGTGCGGATTTGAGGTCACTTACAGCCTTTCGCGTATCGTATTCTCTCAGCGTTTGAAGAATCGGTATGCGGATAGGTGTTTTCATAAAAGAAGCATTTCAGAGCGCCGTGCCCGGGCAGTTAAAGTTCATCCCAATTACTTCTTGAGAGTGTTGGTGACCGTCGCTACTGCATTTTTTCATCCTGTGCGTGATGTTCTCTCCTCTGTCTTCAGCAACCATTGACAAAAAGTGGACACGTGTATTCCGGGGAGAAAGCATATTTATGGCGTATACCGTATACATGCATTGTGGCAATTCAGAAATCACTGTGCTTTTGTTTTTCTGTCTGACTGTGATGTAGTATGCTTAAAATTGTCTTTTACTTACACCTACCGGATCACGGTGTGGTTCTGTATAACCCGCTCGAAGCAAATAGTTGCAAAAAGGAGAGTTCTGATCTCAAGAAGTCGTTGCAGTTTATTGTTCTCTTTGCCTGCTTCATGATATCCGGCTATAAAAACGAAAAGAGCGAAATCTCGATTGGTTTCTCATGTCCATCATGTGGATAGCCTTTGGGGATCTCGGATGCTTTAGCATTCAGCGACAGATCGAAGCGAGAAGTGACTACAAAATGGAACTGGTTTCACGTTAAGGTGAGCGAAATGCGGAGACCTAAAGTCGACAACCTTTTGAGTTTGCCGTACTTGAAGTGGACGCTGTTTTGCTTTTTCCGGTGGATTTAAACGCCTTGAACTCAAGTTTGGAAAAATTACAGGAGAGAGGGATATTTGTGATTTTGATTGATCGTTTAGTCCAAGAGCAGGCTTTCACGTTGGTTGGCAGGAGAGTTTGTTGAACAGGAATTGACGGGTGATGGACGTGTCATTCACGTGATGGAAGTCGGTCCTGTTCCGAATGTGAAAATACTTACTGACATTTTCCTGCTCAATCGAATGGTGTGGATTCTTTTGGAGAACGTATACAGTTTCACCGAGGAGGGCGTGGTAAGACTCTCCCTCGAAAGAGAGGGAGATCAGCAGTTGCTTCTATTGATCTCTAAAAAATCCAATAGACCCCCAAGAAGCAGCAGATGTAGATGATCATCCAGAAGTAGTATTTCTTGTAGAATGGTCTCCCATCGATCTCCTTTTGACGGTATGGGAGGTTGGTCTCCAAACAACAGAGTTTCTCTGGAGCCGGGTGTTGGCTAAGCCAACTTGTGATCATCATGATTGCCGACAAAAACAAGAAGAAAAATGGGTAGATCCGGTAGAATTGAGTGTCGGCAATGGAATTTGGCAGAAACGATTTTAGTTCAGGAACAGTTGAGCATAGCACGTAATAAATCCCAAGAAACAGACCAGCAATGAGTGTCGCGAGGGCCCCCGTCTCGTTGGCTCGCTTGGAAAAACGACCGAAGATAAAACAGATACCTGCTGGTAACGTCAGAAACGCGGCGATTTTTAGGATCAGCTCAAGCACCCCGATATCAAAATACAGAACAGAAGGTGCCAAAAGAACACCCACGATCATCTGAAGAGATACGGTGAGTTTGCCTATGGTTAATGCTTTAGTCTCACCTACATTTTTCCAAAAAGCGGGTATGATATCCACCGCAATGATTCCTGCGTTTGCATTGAGACTCGAATCTTCCGAGGACATCAGTGCCGCGATCATGGCAGCTAAGACGATCGAGCGTAATCCGATTGGCAACACTTCGCGCGCCAGAAGAGGGTAGGCGCTGTCGGGACTGATATCCTGGAATAGTACGAGTGCGATTAAGCCAGGAAGTGAGTAAAGAAACAAGGCGAACATTTTTAGGAATCCACCAAGTAGCATTCCTTTTTGCGCGTCCTCCACGCTTTTGGCGGCGAGTGTGCGCTGCAGCACGCTAATCGCGCAAATCGCGTAAATAGCGGAGGCGGTTCCGTTGCCGAAAAGAACAGCGTCCCATGCGAATTGTTCGGATTCGTAGGGCAGCCACAGTTTAAACTTCTCTTGCCCCAGATGGTGATACAACTCCTGTATGCCACCAACTTCGATTAGTCCGAACACGACGACGAGGATTCCGCCGCCCAGCATAATACCAACCTGGATGGTGTCTGTGATTACAACTGATCGCAATCCGCCAACGATGACGTACATGCCAATCGTTGAAGTGACGATTCCACCGCAGATGAGTATGTTCACCGTGTTTACCTCAAACCCGAATAAACCGAGGATCAGTAGTGCTCCGACATAGGTATGAACCGGGGCAGCTAAAAAACTTCGGATCACATTTGCGCCGCCGTAAAAGAGTTTGGTGGCTCGACTGAAGCGAAGCTCAAGAAACTGAGGAATGGTCAGAATGCGATTGCGAAGATAGATTGGGATGAAAATCATCGCGGACAGGCTGAGACAAAATCCACCCAACAGTTCAGGATTGGCTGCGGCGATTCCAATCTTAAACGCGAGCCCCGAGCCTCCTATAAATCCGCTTGCAGAAATGTTCGTTGCGTAGAGAGATAGCCCAATCAATACCCAGTTGAGAGAGCGGCCTCCCAGTATGTAGCCTTCTTTAGATTTACTGGTTTTCCGTCCTGCCCAGATCCCGATGGACGTAATCGTGAGCAGATAGGCTCCAACTACAATCAAATCGATGGCTCGTTCATTCATGTATGTCTTGTTTCGTGTCTCATGCGAATACGCAGAGTCGTTAAGGATTCATTTTAGAAATGTCAGATGAAGTTCGTCGTTGACGTAAGGTGAAAGTTGGTAGTATGTATTGGGATACTGTATACAGTATGAAGGAGACGCAACCCAATATTCTATTGATTACCTCTGATCAACAGCACTGGAACACGATCGGTAAGTTTTTTCCTGAGGTGAAAACCCCAAATCTGGATCGGCTGATTGAAAAAGGAACCTATTTCAACCGAGCTTATTGTCCAAATCCACTGTGCACGCCAACGAGATCTTCCATGATCACTGGCCAATATCCCAGCGCTCACGGAGCCTGGACACTGGGTACCAAGCTGAAAGAAGAAAAACTCACGGTTGGTGACTTGTTTCAGGAAGAAGGATATGATGTTTCCTTGATCGGAAAGGCTCATTTTCAGCCATTGATGGAAACTGAGGAATATAGTTCTTTGGAATGTCACCCGAAGCTTCGGGATTTGGATTTTTGGAGGAATTTTAACGGTCCGTTTTATGGTTTTAATCATGTGGAATTGATACGTAATCACACAGACGAAGCCCATGTTGGTCAGCATTATGCTTTGTGGATGGAGGAAAAAGGTTTTAAAGACTGGAGGAAACACTTTGCCAGCTACTGGAATGATGTAGATTACGATCCCGAGAACCGAACCGAGCCTCAGGAACACAGCTGGACGCTTCCCGAGAAGTTTCATTACAACACCTGGACAACTGAGCGATCGATTGCGCGCATGGAGCGATGTGCGAACGAGGGAAAACCTTTCTTTTTGTGGGCGAGTTATCTGGATCCGCATCCGTCATACCTAGTTTCTGAGCCGTGGGCATCGATGTATGATCCCAATGAGATTACACTTCCCGAAAGGAGGGTGAGAGAGCATCAAAACTCACCTCCACACATCCAAAAAACTCAGATGGAGAATCCTGACTTTTCGGATTTGCAGGAGAGCGAACACGAAAATCACGGATGTCATTCTCATCTGAAATCAGAGGATCAGTTGCGCAAAGACATTGCAGTCTATTACGGCATGGTAAGCATGATGGATCACTACATCGGCAAATTACTCGATGGCCTCGAAGCAACCGGACAAGCTGAGAACACGATTGTCGTTTTCACCACTGATCACGGACATTATTACGGTCACCATGGCTTAACGGCGAAGGGTCCTTTTCATTATGAAGATGGAATAAAAGTTCCGATGATTGTGAGTTGGCCGGGTAAGGTTGAAAAAGACGTCGTATCTCCGGCGATTCAGTCGCTTGTGGATTTACCAGTGTCCTTTTTGAATGCAGCTGGCATCAAAGTTCCTTATCACATGCAGGGGATGAATCAATTGTCGGTTTGGAAAGGTGAGACGACCGAAGTTCGCGATCATGCGATCATTGAAAACCGCCATCAACAGACGGCGATCCACATGAAAACCTATGTGGATCGGCGGTACAAAATCACAGTTTATTGTGGTCGGGAATACGGGGAACTTTACGATTTGGAGACAGATCCAGATGAGTATGAAAACCTTTGGGATAAGCCGGAGTTTTCGGATCTGAAATCCGAACTTATTTTGAAGTTTCTGCACGCAGAAATGGCTAAGGAACCGATTGAAATGCCCAGAATAGCAGTGGCCTAGTGAAGGATTGAAAATGAGAAGATGGTTTTTATTTCTGTGTTTAGCGTTTGAGTTGAGTGCCACTTCGATAGCGCGACCGAATATAGTCTGGATCATGGCGGAGGACATTGGCTGCGATCTTGCCTGTTACGGTGCAAAGGGAGTGCAGACTCCAGTGCTGGATCGTTTAGCCTCCGATGGTTTGAAATTGAACAGACTGTATTGCACGTCACCGATTTGTTCGACCAATCGAACCGCCATGATCACTGGCATGTATCAAACCAGTATCAATGGTCATCATCACCGAAGTCATCGCACGGATGGATTTCGGTTGCCCGATCCAGTCAAACCGATCACCAGCTACTTACAGAAAGCGGGGTATTTTTGTGCCCTCGGATGTGGTTACGGACCCAAAACGGACTTCAATTTTGATTCAAGTGAGATTGTTTGGGACGGAAAAGATTGGTCGGAACGTGCTCAGGGACAACCGTTCTTTGCTCAGATTCAATTACGGGTGACCCACCGAGGAAACTGGTGGGAACGCATTCGTTCAGAATCTGACGATCCAGTGAAAACTGAAGAGATCGAACTTCCCGTATTTTTACCGGATCATGCTGAGATTCGAAAAGACTGGGCGATGTATCTTGATCAAGTGGAGAGGGCAGATGCTCAAGTGGGCGAGATTTTGACGCGTCTAAAGAATGAAGGCATTCTCGAGAATACGATCGTTGTGTTCATTGGCGATAACGGTCGATGCTTTCACCGTGGGAAAGGGTTTTTGTATGAGGACGGAATCAAGGTCCCGGGGATTGTTTATGGAACATCAATACCCGTAGCTGGCACAGATTGTGATCGTTTGGTGAGTACGATTGACCTCAGTGCCCAGATACTGAATTGGGCGGGAGTTCCGGTGCCTGAGCACATGCAAGGCCGGCCGTTTTTATCGATTGAAGCTGTTGATCGAGGCTACGTATTTGCAGCCAGAGACCGGTGGGATGAGGTGTATGATAAATCACGAACGGTCGTTGGTAAGCGGTTCAAATACATTCGTAATGACATGCCAGAGGTGCCGGTTTTTACCTTTCAGCAATACCTGGAAAAAGTGAGGCCTATCAGGTCCGTTCTTTGGAAGCTTTATCAGGAAGGGAAAATGGATGCGTTTCAGCGATACTACATGGCCCCGAAGAAGCCAGCAGAAGAACTATTTGATCTACTTAACGATCCGATGGAGACCCAAAATCTTGCGGAAGACGAAGCGTTTTCCGATGAGATCAACCGCTTGCGAGAGGTTTTGAAGCTCTGGGAGGTTGCGACTAACGATATGGGAAGGTATCCAGAGCATCCCACAGCGATTGAGGATGAGTGGAAGGAGAAAATCGAAGTCAGAAAACAGAAATTGAAGTCGGGGAGAGCGGTGCAATGAGGTTTGTTGATGGAAAGCTAGTGCTTTTGGAATTTTTGAAGGAAGGGCATTCAGACTTTGAATAGTACGATAGGATGCCAATTATGAACCACTGTGTTTAAATTTTAGTATGAAAAGACTAGGTATATTGATCTTACTTCTCGCGACCGGCTGCTGCGTCACTCTGAGTGAATCTGTCACTTCTTCGGACTCCGAAGTTGGGATTTGGAATTGCTTCGAATTGCAAACTGAGCATCCGGACGTGCTTGATGACCCGTATCGCGACACCGAATTGCAGGTCACCTTGACGGCGCCGGATGGAGAAGTGATCCACTACTGGGGATTTTATGATGGTGGGCAGACCTGGAAAATTCGTTTCAGTCCTAATCGTTTGGGAGAGTGGCGCTACGAATATTGGTTCAAAGAAAAGAAGAACGAGGTCGTAAAGGGCTCATTCAAATGTGTGGGATCGACGACACCAGGGATGGTGGCCTTGGATGAGAGCAATCCATTTTGGTTGGGCCTCAAAGGTGGAGAACACCGTCTTTTCAGGAGTTTTCACGTGGGGGATCGTTTTTTTGCGACCAATTGGGATGATCCAGCAGACGAAGAAGACGGAAACCCACGCACAGCGTTTCTAAACTGGTTTCAAGAGAACGGTTACAACATGATGTCGGTCGCAAGTCACTACACCAACCGGCAGGAAAAGTCCCGTGGCGAAGGTTGGGAAACTCCAAAGCTGTGGCCACTGGATTACAGGGAATTTCAGAAAATGGAGATCATCCTCGATGAGCTCTGTGAACGTGACATCACCATCTATCCCTTTGCGGGCTTTTTCGGGGCAAAAGGGGAATGGCCGGCAGAACACGACGAGCAGGAGCTCTACATTCGATACATCCTGGCAAGAATCGGTCACTACCCCAATACGATTTTGACGGTGGCAGGGCCGGAGCCTTTTTGGCGTCAGGACAAGTCCCAGTACGGTTGGAATATGAGAATGGATGACATCGTGCGACTGGGAAAATTGATTGATGAGAATGACGTCCACGATCACGTCTTGACGATCCACAACGAGAAGCGAGCGACGAAATATGGCGATCCTTTCATCTACGACGACTGGTATGAAATGAGTACTTTACAGGGTCCCACTACTCTTGATCGTGATGAGTTATTTGGTGGTCTAGTGTCTAACCATCACCCTGAAAAAGCATGTTTTGCACAGGAGACCTTGTGGTTCGGCAATATGTTTCATCCCAAATATACGAATGACGATATCAGGAGAAACACGCTGGCGATCTTGTTCGCTGGGGCAATTTTGAATTTTGCCGATATGAACGGAAACTCCTCCAGTGGGTTTTCAGGCACGCTGGATTTTGAAGATCTACACCAGGAACAACATGACATCGTTCACAAGGTGTGGGATTGGTTCGAAACTATCCCTTATTATCGTTTCCGCACCCATCAGGAATTGGTGCGCAATGGCTTTTGCCTGGCAGAGCCCGGTGAGGAATACTACATCTACCTGGATTTCGAAAATGAATTCCGAATGGATCTTGATTATCCACACACTTTCCAATCGGAGTGGATCAATGCGGTGAATTTTGAGGATGTAAGAGAAGGACCGGAACTTATTGAGAGGGTTAAGATTCGAACTCCAGATGGTAAACCTCAGTGGATCCTGCATATTTGGAAGAGTGAAGAATAGGTAGATTGAAAATCCACGGGACCTTGCGCGGTTCGAAAACGCTCAAACCACACTCGAATCTTTGTCAGGCAGGGTCGTTATTGATGAGATTCAGCTCCGTCTGGATTTATTTCCGTTGTTACGCTATCTGGTAGACAAGCAGAAAAATGCGAGCTACCTCATTTTCGGAAGGGCTTCCCGTGACCTCATTCTATTTTTGCATCTAAGTGGTTTTGCACTCGATGAAATCGGGGTCGACGACTGGAGAAAGCTTTGGATCGTTTACCCCGGCAAACAAAGTTACTCGCTGGCTGATCCTGTTGAAGTGATCACCATCAACGACTTGGAATCGATCTTTTGATCACTTTGTTATCGTAAATTCGTCGATGATTTCTCCTTCCAGTGTATCCTCGGGAACGGAGTAAGTGGTAACGGTGACGCCTTGTTTGGGGTCGATTTCGATCATCGCATAGTGATGCGAGCCTGTATTGCGGTAGGCGATGAAGTCTTGTTGAGGAACGGTAAACTCGGAGAAGCGATTACCCGTCTCAGATTTTTTCCCCGCCGGACTGATCTTGGCATAGATCACTCCACTTCCTTTCGGATACGAATGTGGGTGGTTGGACTGCACTTCCGGATCTCGGGGATGGCCAAGAAGAGGATAAGTGCGTTCGTAATTTTGGTCGTGACTGGACAGGTGAAGATCTACTCCATGTTTTTCGAGTACCGGGATGAGTCTCTCGGCGATTTCGATCTTAGACGGATGGCTTCTTCCGTAGGCGTAGATGGGTTCGTGTTGGAATACGATTAACCATTTCGCATCATTTGCACGTGCCATTTGCAGGTCTTGATCCAACCATTGCAATTCGGAGTCGGTGGGTGTTTTCCCTGTTTGAAAGAAGGCGGTAAAATGAGCTTTGCCGATGTCGAAGGAGTAGTTCTTCCCGACTGCATCTCCCTTCGGATGGGCAAAACGGGGAGCCCAGTCTTCGAATTTTTCATCCAGACTGATCTCATGATTCCCGTATTGAGCCATGAAAGGGATCCTGGAGATTAGCGGTTCGTATTGATTGAAAAACCGATCTACTTTTTCGGGATTTGTTTTGTATCTGGCATCACGGTTTGCGTAAGCGTAGTCGCCGCAACCGATGACAAAATCTGGATTTTTATCAATGATTTCGTCCCTGATTTGCAAAGTGCCATTTGCGTTCCCATCGAGTCGACCGTGCAACCCAATGTCGGACACGAAAGCAATCTGGAGAGGCTCATCGAGGGTTTCCGGGGCTGTTTTGAAAGTTCGCCAATCGGAGAATTCTGGATCGATTCCCCTGTCACTGGAAACTCGATATTCGTAGGAGGTGTTTGCTTCAAGGTCGTTTAGAGTGACTCGATGCAGATAACCCTTTCCTGTTGATGGAAACGAAATGCCTGTTGTTTCGCGAATGGTTCTGGTTTTGCCTTGGGTTCTGTATTCGACCTTGCATGGATTGTTTCCAAAAATGGTGTGCCAGGTGACTGTCATCGAAGTCTCGGGGTCGTTTTCCCAGGACAGATGAATTTGGTCTGCCATTCCGGTGTAACGCTTGTGCAGTAACAACAGCCAGTCGTCGTCGCGTTTGGGGCTCACGAGGTTTTTTCCGTCGGTGGTAATCCCGGATTGAAGTCTCTCGTAGGGTTTGGAAGCGTTGATCCAGGTGACGCCGTAGTGCCCTGGTGAGACGTCCACATTCACCTTACCTCGGTTCTCGAGATAGACCAGGTAATTTTCACCATACTCCGCTAAACAGATCCCGTTATCGACGAGTTCGGGCTGAGGCGTCATCTCGAAATAGGGAATAGAGTCGAAAAAGTCCCACACTATTTTGATGATGTCGTGCCTCTGTTGATTCCGGTCTCTTAGGTTGAGGCTTCCGCTAAAGCCAGTGGAAGAATTACCATTGTTGTCAGCGAAGCAGAATCCCGCACCAGACATGCAGATCACATACGCATTTTTTCGAATATCATCGTCGGTATACTCTTTTCCGGCTCTTTTTTGATGAAAGATGTTTCCTGACCAAAGGGTCTCCTGAGCAAAAAGAGGTTTCTGCGGATTTAGACTCTCAAGCAAGCCTTGGTGTAGTTCGTTGCGATCGAGTGTTTTTGGCCCCTGGATGGTTCCGAAGGTAGTCCAATCGCTGTCGCGGTAAAGATCAGGCCCGGTGGGGCAGTGAACGGTGAGAGGGTGATCATACACATCATACTTTTGGATCAAACGACCGAGCTGATTCACCGAATCTCTGCTGAGGAACTCGTGATTTTTCATATCCGGCTCTGGTCCGGCTACATTGTAGAGCAGGTTCCCATAATGGCCGATTCGGGCCATCACGTATCGAACCCATAACTCCTGGTCGTTGGGATCTTTCGGAAAGTCCGAATTTTTTCCAAAAAATCCTGCAAATGGGAACACCACGATGCCCCTGCGCTCCAACTCATCGAGATGAGCCTCAAGTTTTCTGAATTCTCCTAGGTTCAGCGGCCATAAATCGGGAGTTTGCCAACCATTACCTCGACCGTCTTCCTGCCGATTCAAGTAGTGGCTTGCGATGGATAAAGTGTTGTAGCCCTGGGTTTGAAACCAATTGAGAAACAATCTTCTTTCTGTCTCCGACCAATTATCGGCGAAGAATCGATCACCTACATGAAGTGCGCGAACCTGAAATGGAGTCACCCCTCTGGCAAACCAAATGGGCGTAACGGGATTCACTTTCACAGGGTCATGTTGAGCGTATCTCCACAAGCAGCGAAAAGTTCCCTCTATTACTTCATCGCTGTCTGAAAACTTAGCTTTGTATTTCCAGATTCCCGGAAAATCAGGTCTAAAACGGACACGCCAGGTTGCATTTCCATCATAAAATCCGATGAGGTGCACATTCTCCCCGCCGGGATTGGAAAACTCTACGTGGAGAGTCGTATCACGAAACGGATCGGAATATTCTCTCGAATTAACAAACTCTGTTTCGAATTTCCCGTAGCGTAGCACATTGGGTGCAGGGTTAGCGAGTAGTTGTGAGTAGACGCACGCACTTAGCGCGAGAATGCAAAATGTACGAATCATGATGAACTGGATTTTTTGGCGTTCTTAAATTGCAAGACGATGGATCCGATAATGAGAACCATCAGAATGAGAGCGATGGGTCGGGTGAAGAAGGTGAGAGGTGTGTCTCCGTAGTCGATGAGCGCCCTGCGCAGGTTCACTTCCGCCATTGGGCCTAGAATGATACCGATTACAAGAGGTGCTACGGGATAGCCCATTTCCCTCAGAAAATAAGCGACGATTCCAAAACCCACCATCAGGTAGACATTAAAAAGTGTGAAATCGAAAGAGTAGGACCCAATTACTGCAAAAAGGGCGACCACTGGCATCAGTATTGCGACAGGAATCCGCAGGACATGGATCGAGACGCGACTCATGACAAACCCACAGATCAACATCGCA
>JAKSBQ010000281.1 GCA_022361075.1 Opitutales bacterium
ATAATTCACGTTCCAGCGATGTGAATGCGTCTGTATCCGTTAAGCCAGTGAGGATGCCACCTTTTACCTCATACGGATCAAGATCATAAATTTTCTCCTGATTATCTTGTGCCAAAAGGGCAGTCGGTGATGCCATTATTACCAGTGCAGATAAGCAACTCTTGTAGTTCATAACAGAAAATTTTATCATAAACTACGGTACTCGCTCCACTCCGAGACGGATAAACTATACCCCGAGACGGATAAATTGAACTGATTAACTTTTGAAAAGTTCGCTGAAAAGCAGTGATCTTTTTGTGAACCGCGCTTATCGGGAATTGATAGATTACTTTAATAAGATCGCCAATTTCTCTTATTTCTTTTGCAAGAGTGTAGTTCAGATCTCTGTAATTGCTATTCCAACCCGAGAGGTTTTGCATACATTTTTTATCGTTCTCAAAGATCTGAACAATCTCAATCAATGGGATTGAATTCGGCTCCCTGATAAGAGCGTAATCTCCTCGAGCGATTGGTGTTCCGGTGATCAGACCAGATTTAGAAAGTCTAGTGAGAGTGTTTTTAACATAGGATTCGGAGATCCCGGTTCTGACAGATGACTCACTCGACTTGAGCAAAATATCCGTCGTGTGGGCAGGGAATCACCTTCCAGATGATGATTGCGTCCCGGGTGTCTACCGACTTTTCCTCGAAATTAGAGAGTCACCGCGAATCTCCTGTTCCAAGTTGCAGATTAAGAGGCCTTTAGAAGAGGATAAACTCGTCATCTTTCGCACCCGTAGAAAGCGCACTATCGTCATTTTCATTTTCAAAAGCGAGCTCGTGGTTTTTACGCTCTGAGTGCATGGTATAATTACCTTGTAAATCCAATAGAAGATTAGCATCCATTTCGTCTAGATTCAGCTGACCATTGTAGTGATCGATGACTAAATCCTCAACTTCCTCCATTAGTTGAACCAAAGACTCAAAATAATTAATGTATTTGAGACTCTCACGAGCGTCGCTCTGGCGAAGAACCTTGTTTTCGATCAGTTCAGCATTCTTGGTTAGTTTTTTAAGATGAACGAACGCCTTATCTCGAAATGCATGTAAGCGTTCTTTCCCCTCAGTATTTAGCACATCGAATTCCTTTTTCGCCGAATGCAAATCCAGCTCTATCTTCTGAAAAACTTCGAACAGACCTTCGAACGTGTCGATAAATGTATGTAATTCCTTCCAGAGCTCATTGCTGCATTTTTTAGATTCTAGAGAAATTTGACCTACATTTTCAGTCAATGGAGTAAGACCACTGTTTGCTCCGACCTTGTCTGCCATAATTCTGGCATTTACGGTTACGACTCTGAGATCTATAGTGATATCATCAATAGCATCAGCGCTTTCCGAGCTGATTTTCTCAAGTGGTTTGATGAGACCTTTGATACTGGACAATGCTAGATCATAACTTGCAAACAAGTTTTCTATTGATTGAAGTGCCTCGAGTAATATCTGGATAGCACCGTTTGCCGAAGTTGTGAACGTGTTGTATTCCTTCAATGCAAGGCATTCGTCGTCCAACAACTTCAGCTCTTCACTAATGGCCGGATATATACGAAACATGTCTTCACTCGATTTACGGCAATCCCGAATGGCTGACTCTATCTGCCTCTTTTGAACTCTTACTGCGGAGATGAGGTATAACCCTGTTTCGTGATCTTCTACTGAGTATGAAGATCGTTCCCAGTCCATCATTCTCTTGTGAATGATTTCCATTGCCTCAAACACGTGTCCTACTTTTTGACTAGTGATATCATCACTTTGAATAGCACTAACGGATTCAGAAA
Organism: Opitutales bacterium; assembly: GCA_022361075.1. Lineage (GTDB taxonomy): Bacteria > Verrucomicrobiota > Verrucomicrobiia > Opitutales > JAFGAQ01 > JAKSBQ01. The sequence continues at coordinate 1,818 of JAKSBQ010000281.1, forward strand.
CAGTCGATGCAATAGCTTGAGTAATTCGTTCCACCTCAACATTGATGTATTGATTCTTGCGAAGGTCCTGCTGCATGCCTTCCAGAGAAGTTTGTATAAGTTTATTTTTCGCATCAATCTCGTTGGACAAATCGTTAATCAAGACTTCAATTTTCGATTTTTCAGAAAAGAGCGATCTCTGCAAAGTCCTCATTTCCGAGATTTCTTTGGAAAGAACCTCAGTTGCTTGTTTATGTAAAAACTCTATATTTGAGACGACATCTAGCATGGAATGCTGCCGGTCACTCTTCAGCTTCGAAATGGCAATAAGGAAGAAAGTCTTCATTGTTTTTAGTGGCTGTAGAGTCTGCATGAGCCTATTTTGTAGGTGAATAAAACTCTCTACCCTGCTGTGAGCACCGATCACTGATTTTGAATTGTCCTGAAGGGTTCGAATCAATTGCAAACATTCTGCAAGAGAACTCCGTATGTCAGCAGCAAGCTTGTTAAAATCGTCTTCGCTACCATCTGACCAATTCACCATCTGGATGATTTCCTTAGCCTCTGCATTCATGATAGCCGATGATTCGACGGCAGTCTCAATGAATTGAGAGCTTTTAAGAAAAGACTGATTCATTTCACTGACGGCTTGCTCGCCTTCAGCAATGAGATCTCTAAATTTATCAGCTAGTTGATTTATACTGGAGGATTTCATTCGAGGTGATTTATGGAATCAATTGCTTGGTTCAGTGCTTCAATCTTAGTAATGACCAAGTCATACGGTATTTTGAAGATGAGAAGCTCTTGTGTTGGTAATTGCTCAAACTTCATCACTAAGTTCCTTTGTAATTAGTCGGTAGTTTAAAGTGAATCCGAAGTATTTTTGTTTCTCCGCAGAAGGATGTTTCACTAGAAAATGATTTCATTAATACAAGGCTATGGTAGCTGCCCAAATCGAACAGTGGATCACTTAACAACTCACAACACATAGCCTCGCGATCGTCTTGAATTTGCAGCAAAAGTTTACCCATGGAAATGTCGTGAAACGGGATTTGTTGGTATTATTGTTTGGCTTCAACATGGCATCAATCCATGCTATAATACACTGTATTACCATCATTATACATCTTCCATTCATCATCGAGGTTGGCTGTCGTTTCAGAACCACCTAACAATAGAACACCTCCTGGTTTTAGATGATGCTTCAGACGATTCAGAACATTAATTTTCAGATCTACATCAAAATAGATCAGGACGTTTCTCAGCATGATCAAATCATAGCTACCCCTACTTTCCCATGAACCAATAAGATTGTGATAATCAAAGTGAACCATGTCGCGGATCTCATCCTTGATCCTCCAATTCCCATTATGCAATTGGTTGAAATACTTGATGAGATAGTTCGCCTGTAGGCCACGACTTACCTCGGCCTGGTTAAACTCTCCAGAAATGGCTTTTTCAAGGGTATAATGAGAGATATCAGTTCCTTCCATGGTAAGGCATCTTTCTTTGAAAGATTGGAACCGCTCCTCAATAATCATCGCGATACTATAGATCTCTTGTCCAGATGAACATGCCGCGGACCACATGCTCCAAGGGGTATTAGGTTCGTGAGACTCGATCCATTTAGGAAAATAGGACTTAGATAGAAAATCAAAGGGATGATAGTCTCTAAAAAAGGAAGTTTCGTGTGTGGTAATGGCGGAACAAACGGACTTCACTAAGTTTGAGTCAATTTGATCCGATTCAATCAATTCATGAAGTAAGTCTCTGACTGAATTATAACCGTTCTTAAAGGCCACAGGCTCTAATCGGGTTTCTACCAGGTATTTTTTATCCTGAGAGAGTGAAATGCCGAAGTGTTTACGAAACCACCTGATCGCGGAAGCTTGGTCACCGTCAGAGAATTTACACATAGCGACCCTTTCCTAGAAGATGGCGAACTTTGGCAGCAATATCTTCTATGCTCAGAACCTCGCTCGCACACCCAGCCTCAACCACCGAGCCAGGCATTCCCCAAACTACACTGCTAGCCTTGTCTTGCACATAGACAGAGCCACCACAAGATACAATGACACTCGATCCATTCGCACCATCTTTACCCATTCCGGTAAGAACGATTCCCAATACTTCATTGCCGTATACTCCTGCTGCAGAACGAAAAAGCACATCTGCAGCTGGTCTACAATAATTCTCTGGTGGATTCGTGTTATTCAACAACGTCAAATCACCGTCCATATTCTGAGACAATTTCATATGAAATCCACCAGGAGCGATATAGACATTATTCGCTTTAGGATATAGACCATGCGTGCCCTCCTGAAAAGTCAGTGGGTGCCTTTCATTCAAACGTCTGGCTAAATTTAACGTAAATTCAGCTGGCATGTGTTGAACTACATAAACTGGGACATCCAAACCTCCTCCAAGGTGTTCAAAGAGACAATCAAGCGCAGCAGGTCCACCTGTAGAAGAAGCAACCACTACAGCTGAAACTTTAGAGATCTCCGAATCCTTCGTTCTTAAGGGAACATCAACCCGTTTTTTCTCTACTACGGGTTCTTCAAACATGACTGATTGGAGAGCACGGATCTTGGGCAACAACTCCACTCGTATCAGCTGTACACTTTCCTCAAAAGATTTCGCCTGTTTGGGCTTCAGGATAAAATCGTCTGCTCCAGCATTTAAACAGTCCAGAGTTTGTTCCGCTCCCTGATAAGTCGCTGCACTTACCATGATGACGGGAGTCTTTAAGCCCCTGTTCCGAAGTTCGCGAATGGTATCAAGCCCATCAAGTTCAGGCATATCAAGATCCATCGTGATTAAGTCGGGTGCGACTTGATCCATTTTTCGCAAAGCGATGTTGCCATTTTGGGCAACAGCAACGACTTCCATATCCGCCTCACGCTCAATAACCGTCTTGAGTAGTTTGCGGATCACGACAGAGTCGTCTACTACCATCACCCGAATAGTATTTGTTGGAGAACTGCTACTCATTAATCAATCATTCCCAATGCTTGCAGTCTCGCCACCACCGATTCTTCATCGATTGGTTTCATAAGATAATCGTCAATGCCAAGGGACATTGCTGTTACCACATCCCCCATCGTATTGTGAGTCGTGATCATCAGAATCTTAAGCCCGGGAACCAGATTTTCATCTTTGATTCGCCTCACCATATCCAGCCCATTGAGATTTGGCATTTCCCAATCGACAAGCAGTAGCTGAAATGGACCTTGGGTTATTAGCAATTCAAGCCCCTGTTCCCCATCTTCAGCTGTAGTGGTTTCCAAACCTGCCTCTTCGCAAATGTAGGCAAGAATTTTTCGGATTACCGTGGAATCGTCGACGATTAATGTTTTCACAAATACCTTATGATCAATATGTTGGTTTTCTAACGTATTTCCCATCTTAAGGGTGAGGCTCATGTGCACTTGAGACTGACCCTGAGTAGTCGAATTCATAGATTAATGTGAGCAGCGAACTTCTTTGGGATCTATTCAAGATCCACTGCCGATTCTACGATGAGATTAAGATTTGCAGCGAGTTGAGCCAGATTCTCAGCGGCGGAAGAAGTTTGTTTAGCACCAGCGGAAGCTTCGTCTGCTCCTTTCGATACGTCTGAGATATTCTTGGCAATATCATTGCTGCCTTTCGATGCTTCACTCGCATTGCGAGCGACCTCATTTACGGTTGCAGTTTGTTCCTCTACGGCACTTGCGATCGTGTTTTGGTTGTCGTTGATTTGATTGATGATCTCACGGATTTTAGCAATGGAATCTACCACGTCACCCGTGTCCTGTTGGATGGCTTCTATTTTGCCACTGATATCTTCAGTTGCAGCTGCGGTTTGTCTGGCAAGCTCTTTCACCTCATTCGCAACTACTGCAAAACCTTTACCAGCTTCTCCTGCCCTTGCGGCTTCAATTGCTGCATTTAGTGCCAGCAAATTGGTCTTCTGAGCAATGGATGTGATCGACTTAATGACTTTACCAATTTCATCGCTACTGTTTCCTAAATTCTCAATCTTCAGATTTGCCTGCTCCGAAACTTCTACCGCTTGATTTCCAACCTTCGCGGCATTCTGAGCATTCATGGATATCTCCTTAACACTGGAACTGATTTCCTCAGAACTTGTCGCTACATTTGCAACGTTGGAGCTCACTTGTTCAGCTGCGCTTGAAACGGCATTAGCCTTATCGGCTGTCTGCTGAGAGTTATTGCTCATCTGACTGCTAATGGCAGTGATTTCCTGTGATGCTTTATCAAGCTCAGCCGAATTTTCCCCGATTTTGACTAAAGTAATCTTTAAGCTTTCTTCAGCTTGTTTGCGCTTAGTGATGTCTGTAGCAAATTTGATCACCTTACAGACGTTTCCATTCACATCAAACATAGGGTTATATGTAGCCTGAATCCACACTTCCCTGCCGCCTTTACCAAATCTCTTAAACTCAGCCGTCTGGAATTTTCCATCCCTAAGATTGCGCCAGAACTGCTCGTATTCGTGACTATTTGAATAAGACTCTTCAACGAACATTCGGTGGTGCTGCCCCTTAATTTCATTCAAACTATAACCCATTGCTCGGCAGAAATTTTCGTTCGCATCCTGACAAATTCCATTTTGGTCAAACTCAATCACTGCCTGATTTCGGTAATTCTCTTCAAGTTGACGTTGCTTATTGATGCTCTCAACCTTCACCTCAGTAATGTCTGTTGCGATTTTGATCACTCCTTTCACTGTTCCGGTATCATCAGTAACTGGCGAATAACTTGCCTGAATCCAAATAATGGAACCGTCCTTTGCGATTCGCTGGAACTCATTTGTTTGCGTTTTCCCGGCACGTAACTCCTCCCAAAATTGTTCATATTCGCGACTTTGCCGATAAACTTCATCGCAGAAGATTCGATGATGTTTCCCTACAATTTCATCCAATTCATATTTTACGGCACCCAGGAAGTTTTTATTGGCATCCTTAATGACACCTTGCGCGTCAAATTCGATGTAGGCCATCGAGTTATCAATGGCCAGCATTTGGCTCTTCACCCGATCATTCTGGTTTTTAGATTCGGTAATGTCGGAAGCAATTTTGATGACACCAGTCACTTCTCCTTTGTCCCCCATTATGGGTGAATAACTCGCCTGAATCCAAACAGCTGAACCGTCTTTCGCGAAACGTCGGAATTCACCCGTTTGAGTTTTCCCAGCACGTAGCTCCTCCCAAAACATCTCGTATTCTTTGCTCTGACGGTAGGTTTCATCGCAAAAGATTCGATGATGTTTGTCTACAATTTCATCAAGTTCATATTTTAGAGTCTTTAGAAAATTACGGTTTGCGGTCTGAATGATTCCCTGTGCATCAAATTCGATATAAGCCATCGAGTTATCAATCGCTCTCATCTGACCTTCAAGTTTCTTTCTTTCAGCGGCCTGCTGATCTGTTTTTGCAGCGGTTTTTCGCGTATTCTGTTTAGCAGTTGAAGCAGTTGAAGCAGTTGATGAGGTGGGTTCTTCTAAGGATTGTTTATTCATGGGAGTATTTTGTTAAGTTTTGGTGTATTTATTAAATGTTAAGCGGAATCTCTATTCTTCTCTTCGAGGTTTACGGCTGCCCCTACATCGAGGATTAACATCAATTGCCGGTCTAATTTATAGACTCCGGAAATTAGACTTTTAACCTGAGGCTGCAGGGTGTCTGGCGTATTCTCCATACGCGAAAAATCCGTATCAATCACATCCCCCACTTCATCCACGATTAGACTTATAGGGCTCTCATCTGTGATAACGACAATACTCATCGGCTCTTGCGTTTCCTTTCTATTGCCTATCGGAAAACGTTTTCTCAGATCGAGCGATGTCACGATCTCACCTCGCAAATTGATCAAACCATCTATGATCTCATTGCTGAGCGGAACGGGAGTAGACTTTTGAAATTCTACAATTTCCCGGACTTTAAGAACATCTATTCCAAACAAATAGCCGTTCACCCAAAATGTACAACATTGTTCCATATTAAGCCTCGTTTTGTAGCTTCTCTTCGATTAATAGCGGGTCCGACAGATCCAAAATTCGGTCAGCATTCAACAGCTCAGTCACTTTACCTCCTAAAGTCATGCTGCCTTCAATAAAGTCGACTATTGATGGTTCCTGAATTTCTACGGTCTCATTCACAATATCCAGGACATCTTTAACGATCAGACCCACCGAACGCTTCTGATCGCTGAATACGATCACTGAAAGTATACCCACGCCTTCGGTAGTCAGCGGAGTCACTCCCGGGATGTATTTAGATAAATGAATCAGTTTCAGGATTTGGCCTCTGTGCTGCACTTTCAACTCACCTCGGATAGACTCAATTTTGCCGATTGGAACATCTTCAATACGATTCACGTCGATAAGTGGCACAGCCATTCGAGAGTCTTCGCACGCATTGAAAATCAACATTGATTTCATATCACTGTGCAGTACAGCAGTGTCATCAGCATCTTCGTGAATACGGTCTTCATGACGATGATCAAATGCATTGGAGTAATGGCCCAGGCCTTGCGCATCCAAGATCAATGCGACCTGGCCGTCTCCCATGATGGTTGCGCCCGAAAAACAAGTGAGTCTTCCTAGTTGCGAACTCAATGGCTTTACTACTATTTCTTCGCTGTCGTAGATTTCATCAACGACCAACCCAAAGAGTTTACCTTCCGACTGTAAAACCACTATGTTTATGGCCTCTGAATCCAGAACATCTATGGAATCCCCAATCTTTAAAACTTCGCTAAGGAAAACAATTGGGATTATGTTGCCACGAAGGCGGTAGACCTTGGTATCGTAAAGATCTTCTATTTTTTCGCGGATTTCGTCCCCCTCAAGTCTGACGAGCTCCTGAAGCGACATTTGAGAAATGGCAAATCGCTCACCCGCACTCCTAACGATTAGAGCCGGTATGATAGCGAGAGTCAGAGGGATCTTTAATTTTAAACTGGTGCCAATTGTCAGATCACTTTGAATCTCCACACTACCGCCGATACGCTCAATGTTGGATCTTACAACATCCATCCCTACTCCGCGGCCAGATACATTGCTCACCTGCTCTGCAGTGGAGAACCCTGGTTGGAAAATGAGATTCAAAACCTCTCGATCCGACAATCGCTCTATCTCAGGTTCAGATAATATTTCATTTTCTAATGCCTTCGTTCGAACCTTGTTTAAGTCGATCCCACGACCATCATCGGTGATATCAATGTTGACCTGTCCACTCTCGTGATAAGCACTAATATAGAGTAATCCCTGCTCGTCCTTGCCAGTTGCTTTGCGCTCCTCCGGAGTTTCAAGACCGTGATCAATCGAATTGCGTACAAGGTGCAATAGTGGATCCTTAATCGCTTCGATGAGGGATCTGTCCAGTTCCGTATCTCTTCCCTCTAACTCAAGCCGAATATTTTTTCCCATCGACTTGGCCAAATCTCTCACAATTCGAGGGAGTTTAGTCCATGCATTGCCGATAGGCTGCATACGAGTCTTCATCATCTCCTGCTGAAGTTCCGAAGTGATATGATCCAAGTGCAAAACGGATTGATCTAAATTTTGATCTTTAACTGACACTGCCTTTTGCACGAGCTGGTTTCGAGTCAGAACCAGCTCACCCACCAAAGCCATCAGGTTGTCCAACTGTTTGATCTCGACTCGAATCGAGCTCTCTGACACTTCGGCTTTATTGGATGTCGGTGAGGAACCATTTGGCTTTTTACTAACCGAAACCTGTGTATCTGCTTGTTTAGGTTTCGGTTCTTTCTTTTCTGCCTCTACATCCTTGGATTCTGATTCAGCACAAGTTGGTTCATCAGAATCATCAAAAAGCCCCCAACTTTGTCCTTCTCCTGGCGGAATAATTTCAACCTCTTCAGAATCTTCTCCATCACCAAAAACAGCCTTATCTTCCTCAAGTTCTGCAGGTTCAGCCACAGTTGCGTTTTCTTCAACTGGACCATTAGACAAGGACTCATAGTGAGTACGGATTCGTCCGCATAGCTCTGAGAAATCAACATCACCCTCCTCACTTTCCTTTTGAAGATTAACAAGGACCTCATTTAAGGCATCAACCACTTCCAAAATGAGTGATACCGTGGTGTTATCCACATCACGGTGTTCCTCGCGAATCAGGTGTAACAACTGTTCCCCTTCATGCGCGATAGATTCGGTTTTTGAAAGTGCCAACGAGCCACCGCTACCTTTAACAGTGTGTATCACACGAAAAACTCTGTTTAAAGTTTCGGTGTCATTCGTGTTGTTTTCATAGCTCATTAAATCCTGTTCCAATTTAATGAGGCTTTCACCTGTCTCGGTGATAAACTCTTCTAGGAGTTCTTTTAGGATATCAGCATCCATATTCTAAGTTTTTGAGGTATGAGGTGGTATCTTCTCCGCAAATGGGGATGGCAGAGAGGACAATACACCTGTAAGTAAATGGTTGGTTAAACTTTCAAAATACTCAGTTCGCGATGCAAATTCTGCACTTTGAAACTCAATGAAGATTTAAGATGACTGACTCTATGCAGCCATCATCGAGAACACTTTACCTACAGCACCTACCAAGTGATCTTGCTGAAACGGCTTATTGATCCAACCGGTAGCCCCAGCTATTTTAGCCTCATTTCGGATCGTTTCCTCTGTTTCGGTAGTGAGCATGATAATCGGGGTCTTGATGTGACGATCATTCCTTCTGACTCTTTTAACGACCTCGATGCCGTTCATTTTTGGCATATTCACATCAAGGATCATCATATCGATGTCCATTTTCGAAATCATATCCAGGGCTTCAGGACCATCATTGGCTTCTAATACTTCATACCCAGCTGCCTTTAGGGTGAGCGAAATCATCTTTCGCATTGTGGAGGCGTCATCGACGGTGAGAACTTTTCTTTTCATGGCTTTTCGGACTTTAGTGATAACAAATCAGCACTTTTTTCATTATCGAACATAATGAAAAAACCTTAAGCACAGTTCGCTAGTTTTCTCCATTAAAGGTTTTTTTATGAAGCATTTAATGAAGTCTTTTACCACAAATCGTTTGCATTTATTGACGATTATATAGGATCCATTGCACTCATAGGTCTCATTAGATGAACACTCATCACTTAGAACCAGTCTTCACTGGTACTAAATCGAATGTTGCTTTTAAATCTTCTACAATCCAAGCAACTGTATCGACTATC
>JAKSBQ010000399.1 GCA_022361075.1 Opitutales bacterium
ACCTTGCATTTTCTCTTTCTTCAGCCGAAAAACCTCCGGTCGTCGAGCACATGACACAACATAAAGTCGAACTCGCAGGAAAAACAGTCAATATTCTCTCACTTCATCATGGGTTCAGCGTCTTGATGCGAGTATTACTGATATTTATTGGATTATTAGCTTCTGTATTTCCCAAGCCTCGCAAGATTTAAAACGGCATCCGTAATTATGTTATTGCTCAGCTTGCTGACTTTATTCCTGTCCACAAAGTTCTCTTCCCCGTCCCTGTCATCTTTTCTGCAGTTGCCTCCGTCTTCTATTTTATATCGCTCCGATTAAAATCGGTCACTTAACATGATTTGAAGAAAAAGGTTCACATGAAGGGAGTGAAGTTTTAACTATTCACACCTTCACTCACTTCAATAGCTTCATGTGAACTCAAATACTATGGTCAACTGAATACCGTCGTCCAAAAGTAAAAGAATTTCGGAAATTACGACTGCTTCATTGAGGGGGTCTATCAGCGAACCGGGATGGCTGAGGATTTGAATAACCATTGCGTCATACTATTAAGCGACTCTTAACATCTATGACGCGTTGTCTCATGATAGCTACACCTATTGTCACCCAATACCTAACGGAAGAGTCAGTCTATCAGCATAGGGATAGACACACTATCCTTATAGGGGTTGTTGGTCTATCACGGTAGGGATTGGGACTCTATCAAAAGAAAAGAGCCAAGCACTGAGTTGAGAAATTATGCGTAATTTATGGGCTCCATACCATCTCCGTAGCGAGTTCTGCAACGAAGGTAAAATCGACGGTTACTAGAATGGATTTAAATCCTACAACCACCCACAAGCTGGAGGCTGAATCTTCAATACATGAAACTCAAAACCGTCGACGAACTCTACAACCTTGAACATCATTTTTTCATACAATAGGGCACCGGAACCGAGATGAATATTCGAAAGTATCTGGACGAGGAATAAGATAGTAGGTTCCCATGAAGGGAGTGAAGTTTTAACTATTCACACCTTCAATACCTTCATGTGAATATAGAAAAATCAGGAGTGTTTGACCACGTATCGATAGCTGGTCTCATCGCCACAAGCGTGGTCTTCTACCGATTCGATAACATTTCCTCCGTGACCTTTTAGAAGCGCCTCAACATCATCCTGATCCATGCCGAAGACTTCCATCTCCGGATTCATCCCGGCTTCGTAAGAAAGGTAGCTCGCTCGATTTTCGACAGCAGCGGGCAATTGAAAAACCAATACTCCATCAGATTTGAGCAATCTCATGAACTCCGCCAGGTAATTTACGAAATACCGAGGTTCCATGTGTTGTAGAACGATCAGCGATATGATGAAATCGAAGGAACCGTCTTCGAAAAGGGAGAGATCATTTTTGAGGTTATGATGAAAGAAACAATTCTCATGGCCAAATGATTCGTTTTGCTTTGTTGCTAATTTCAGCATCGGTAGCGAAATGTCTACTCCATGACTCTCTTCAAAGTGGTTTGCTAGAGGAAACGTCAAACGACCCACTCCACAGCCAAAATCAAGACTCTTTCCGTTAGCTTTAAATATTCCCTTAATCTCAAGCTCTTTAAGGTAATTATTTATGTAATAACTTCCAGTGTGATAGAAGTTCTCAACATCCCACTGATTTCCCTGCTTTTGATCCTCGGATAAAACTGACCATAGCGGATCCTGCTCTCCAAATTTTTCCCAAGTCTTCGCTAAATTCTCAAAATCCATCGTCTTGCTTCAACTAATCGTGGCTATTTCAAACGCAGTCAATGCCTAAGCAAACAGGCCTCTCGAACGTTACACAATGATCATCCTGAGCCACTCAGGTGATACTGTGAGCAGTCAATAGTTTCAGGGAGCGTTGCAGCAGTCAGTTTAAAGAAGGAATGGAAGAAGATGAAAGTTCAAGCACTCGCACCTTTACTTCCTTCAATGACTTCATGTGAATTCTAACAAATCTCCTCTATGATCTCCGCAGCTTTCTGGACACCTTTCTCCGAACGAATGCGTTCGCCGAGTTGACTTGATTTCTGATGGTAAGATGGGGCAGAAGTGATGGTATTAAAAGCCTTCACCAATTTTTTGACCGTCAGCTTCTTGTGAGGAATGATCTTTGTGCCAACACCCCTTTTCGCTAGCTTTCGTCCCCAGAAAGGCTGATCGATAATGAATGGACAGACGATAGAGGGTTTGCCTGCTTTTATCGTCGCTGCAGTTGTGCCTGCACCCCCGTGATGAACCACCATACTGACCCTGGGAAACAGCCAATCGTGCGGGATGCTTTGAACGTGAAAAATGTCATTAGCTTCTGAATCATCAGAATTCGAATCCCAATGCAAACCGCCGAAACTGGAGATCAAAACCGCCCGCAATCCACATTCTCTCAGAGCATCGATGATGATTTGTGTGCTTTTTGCGGGATCTTTGCCCGACATGCTGCCAAACCCAACACAAACGGGTGGATCGCCTGCATTTATGAAATCGATGAGATCCTGAGGGATGTCGTCAGAGACATCATTCTCCAAAAACCAATAGCCCGTCGTGTAACTTGTGTCCGGCCAATCTTCGGGATGAGGAATCAACTCGGAACTGTATGCGTGCAAAACCGGAATCGGCGAACCGTCGCTCTTCGAAATCGGCGTGCGTTTTTTGGGTAATGGAGGAAGAGACAGGGTCTCTTTTCGGAACTTAGCTCGCAGTTTGTCGAAAGATTTATACCCTTGGTAAACCACTGTGTAGCTCCAGCGGCGGTAGGCACTCCCTAACGGCAAATCCGGCATTCCCATCGCTGGAAACTTCACAGTAGGAACTAGAAGGGGTAGAGGCGAAGCCATGATGCATGGAATCTCAAGTTTTTCGGCAATGTCGACGGCATACCCACCTTTGGGATGATACACGATCAGATCTGGAGAGAAGTTTTGGCTCAGTTTCCAAAGATCTTGCATCGTCTCGTTCGCAACCCTCACCCCCTCTTTCCAGAGCTTTATCGCACTCTTGATGAAACTGAAAAAGCTAATACCCCCATGCATCGCCTGTTTGCCAGCAGGGGACTCCAGCATATCCAATATGAAATTGTTCATGTATCCGTAGGTGATGCCATTGGACTCGATGAATGATTGGAACCCGCAGGGAGCCATTAAGACAATTTCATGTCCGCGCTTTTTGAGTTCGACGGCAAGAGCCAGATAGGGCTGCACATCACCACGGGTCCCCACCGCAACAATGATGATTTTCTTGAGAAAAGGAGCTTTAAGGGAACTGGCTTCCATGCGTGATTGAGAAACTAGAGGACCTCGATCAGTATGGACACAAAAAAACCTCCATTTGGAAAAATGAAGGTTTTAAAAAGTGGTACCCAGGGCGGGGGTCGAACCCGCACGCCTTGCGGCACTAGATCCTAAGTCTAGCGTGTCTGCCAATTCCACCACCTGGGCATGTTAGACAAAGAACGTAAGTGAACGAATCCTTGAGCTGGAATCAATGCTAAAATGAAACGGCGAACAAAAACATTTGGTAGGGCAGTGCGTCCTCGCTCCGTCAACAGATTTGGAAAGATCACAAATGCTGCTGATCCGGCTGCTGCCGGACCAGCCCTACCTTAAGATGTATTTTGATAAAAATGGAATACGCCCCAGCATCATACTCGACGAAGTCGATCCTGTTCGCTCAGCGATTTCTGTTGGATATCCATTATCCCAGATGTTTTTTAGCGTTACCGAATGAACCTACGTTCAGCACTTCGTAGCCTTTGGATTTGAGGATGGAAGTTGCGGTTCCGGATCGACCGCCGCTTAGGCAAAAACAGAGAATCGGACGTCCTTCTTCAGGAAGATTGCTCTCGAGCTCCTGAACAGGAATGTTGATTGCTCCAGGAACACTACCACGTGCGAATTCATCCGGAGTACGAACATCCAGGATGAGAGGATCGCGCTTCTTCCATTCTTCAATCTCGGAATTTTTAGGTGCCATTAGTTTGCGCACCAACCACCAGGCGAGAATCACAACTGCCAGAATGACGTACCAAGGGATATCATATGTTAGGATCATTTTTATGAATACGGAATTTGGAATCTGGAATAAAACAAATAAATATGACCGCGGATTTCACGGATTAATGTGAATCTATTATGGCACCTCTAATAAGTAAAAAGAAAAGCCAAAAAATCCGTGTAATCTGAGGTCAAAAAACACAAAAAAGGCCAGCCGGTGAAAGCTGACCTTTTGTTTTGGAATGGGATTGATGAAAAATTACATCATACCGCCCATGCCGCCCATTCCACCCATATCAGGTGCTGCAGCAGGAGCAGGGTTCTTCTCAGGAAGGTCTGTGATGACTGCTTCAGTAGTGAGCAGAAGACCTGCAACTGAGGATGCATTTTGAAGTGCGGTGCGAGTGACCTTAGTGGGATCCACAACACCAGTTGCTACGAGATCTTCGTATTCGCCAGTCGCTACGTTGTAGCCATTGTTTCCAGATTCGCTGAGAACCTTTTGAACAACGAGTGAACCTTCAACACCAGCGTTCGCGCAAAGGTGACGAAGAGGCTCTTCGATCGCACGACGAACAATCTTCGCTCCGATTGCTTCTTCGTTTTCAAGCTTAAGTGTATCGATCGCAGATGCTGCGCGGAGAAGTGCTACTCCACCACCAGGAACGATACCTTCTTCAACCGCAGCGCGTGTCGCGTGAAGTGCGTCCTCAACACGAGCCTTCTTCTCCTTCATTTCAGGTTCAGTTGCAGCACCCACGTTGATGACTGCTACGCCGCCAGCAAGCTTCGCCAAACGCTCTTGAAGCTTCTCACGATCGTAGTCTGAAGAAGTTTCTTCGATTTGGTTGCGGATTTGCTTAACACGGCCTTGGATGTCAGCTGCTTCACCAGCGCCTTCCACGATCACAGTGTTTTCCTTATCCACAGTGACACGTTTTGCAGTTCCGAGGTCTTCGACTTGAACGTTCTCAAGCTTGATTCCGAGATCTTCAGAAATGAACTTACCACCAGTAAGGATCGCGATGTCTTCAAGCATCGCTTTACGGCGGTCACCAAAACCAGGAGCCTTAACTGCACAAACGTTAAGAGTTCCGCGTAGTTTATTCACCACGAGAGCAGCAAGTGCTTCACCTTCAACATCTTCAGAGATAATGAGGAAAGGCTTACCTGTCTTGGAAACGTTTTGAAGCAATGGAAGAAGCTCTTGCAGATTGCTGATCTTCTTCTCGTGGATGAGGATGTAAGCATCATCCAAGTTAGCTTCCATAGAATCCATGTTGGTGCAGAAGTAAGGGCTCAAGTAACCCTTGTCGAACTGCATACCTTCTACCACATCGAGAGAAGTCTCGATGCTCTTCGCTTCTTCAACGGTAATGGTTCCGTCCTTACCCACTTTGTCCATCGCCTCAGCGATGATTTCACCGATTTCAGTGTCCCAGTTTGCAGAAACAGTCGCAACACTCTTGATTTCTTCACGGTCAGTTACCGGATTAGAAAGCTCTTGAAGAGCACCCACACCCGCTTCAACCGCCTTGTCGATTCCACGCTTCAGGTAAATTGGGTTTTCACCAGCAGTTACGCTCTTAAGACCTTGACGGTAGATCGCCTCTGCAAGAGTAGTCGCAGTGGTGGTTCCGTCACCGGCAGAGTCAGAAGTCTTAGAAGCAACTTCCTTCACCATCTGAGCACCAATGTTCTCGTAAGGATCTTCGAGTTCGATTTCCTTTGCTACTGTAACACCGTCCTTAGTCATGGTAGGTGCACCGAACTTCTTGTCGATGAGGACATTGCGACCGCGTGGTCCCAGTGTTACTTTAACAGACTTCGCGAGAGTTTCTACACCCTTAAGGATCTTCGCTCTAGCATCTTCTTCAAAAAGAATTTGTTTAGCCATTTTTAGATAATTTAAAGATTTAAGATTGGTTAGTTAACAGAGACTGGATTATCCGATGATTCCGAGGATGTCATCTTCGCGAAGCAGGTTGAAGAGCTCGCCATCGATTTTGATTTCAGTTCCACCATACTTGCTGATGAGAACTTGATCGCCAACTTTGACTTGGAAGTCGATCGCTTCTCCGTCTTTTTTACCAGTGCCAAGGGCAACTACTTCAGCAGTTTGTGGCTTTTCTTTTGCAGAATCAGGGATGTAAATTCCACCCACTTTTTCTTCTTCAGCAGAAGCCAATTTAACAAGGACTCGATCTCCGATTGGAGTGAGATTTGCGTTACTTAGTGATAGACTCATATCTATGTTAATTAATTAAAGCGAATTGTTGTACGATTAGGGCTGCTTGCGGGAAGCAGAACTCCCACCCACCAGCAGACCAAATGCCATTTGTGTAAAAACCGTATTTCAGCTGATTATCAGCAACTTACAAATCAAATATGCCTCAAAACGTTGTGACTTTAGCCTTGATTGGCTCAAGAATCGTGTCACATCGCACGAAAAAGTGTGTCACAATTGCCCACTGAGGTGTCACATGGGATTAAAACCACAGATTACAAGGATTTTAGAGATTTAATGAGAATTCCCTACCAGAATCTGCGAAATCAGCGGTTAACAAATATCGCATTTTCCGAAACGTTTGGTATCGTGCTTCCTGATGAATCCTATTCCCGAAAGACTCGAGCGCCAGGTGCAGTTTCTGATCGAGCTGGACAAGCTCAAATCCATTTACCGTCAATCCTATCTTTCTCACGAACAAAGGAGGGAAAACTCCGGTGAACACAGTTGGCATGTTTCCATTGTTGCTTTGGTGCTATTGGAATATGCGGATGAAAAAGTGGATGTTCTCAAAGTGCTAAAGATGTTACTCATCCACGACATCGTGGAGATCGATGCGGGAGACACCTATATCTACGATCCAGTCGGGAACGAGGGTAAAGCGGAACGTGAGATCGAAGCCGCCAATCGACTTTTCGGGATGCTGCCAGAAGAACAAGCGATTGAATTTCGTGCATTGTGGGACGAGTTTGAAGGAAAAGAAACAGCGGAGGCCAAGTTTGCCGGATCGTGCGACCGCATTATTCCCCTACTACACAACTACTACGCTCAGGGACACAGCTGGAAGGAGCACGGGATCGCGAAAGAACAAGTCTACCAAATAAACAGTGTAATCGAAGATGGTTCTGCTTCACTCTGGAAATTTGCAAAAGAACTCATCGAAGAATCCATCAAAAAGGGATATCTCCAGGCTCAATGATCACACGATCCCGAGATCAACCCTTCTTCCACATACTGCCAGATTCTCCCGAAGCATGTCTGAATTATCAATATGGGAAATCACCGAAGTAATATTTGAGTTCTGCAACGCCCAAACATAAGCTTTGAGTTCAGCTTTTTCATCACCCGAAATCGCTTGATTTAACTTATCCAACCTCCAACTGGGTACTGGCCTGCCGTCGATCTCTCGATTAATCGCTCTCGCTGCCTTCATGGCGATCAACCCCATCCCCTGCTCTGCTGCACGGGTGATCGCCAGCTCCATGGTTCCTTGATTCGCAATGTTGTAAGCCACCATCGCCACATCGTAATACGAAAGCTCCGCCGCACGATTGAGAATACTTGGCACATCACTGTGAACGGAAACTCCTGCAAATCGGACCTTACCAGACTTCTTTGCATCCTCATAAAACTCACGAATCGTCGGTTCCTCAAGTTCCTCAGGAAGCCTTGCACCGTGAGGACAATGCAGCACGTCCACATAGTCCGTTTTCAATCGGCGAAGACTGCCGTCAACCGCCTGATCCATCTTCTTTCGAAGTTCGTTTTTAAAATTTGGGTGATGACCAAACTCTCTCACAATTTGACTGGTCAAGTAACCTTCCGGGAGTTCTTGATCATGACCGGGAAACAGGTCGAAATGATAACCGGTTCTTTGCACCCCCGCATTATCCAACGTCTTTAAAGAGCGCTTCCTAATCGCGTGCAACTTCTCCGAAGGAAGGCCATTAATCACATCCTTAGCCAGCGCATCGATCGTAGGTAGATAGGCGCTGATTTTAGTGGATATAAAAATTCGGTCTCTCATGCCTGCCTCAGAAACAATTTCACCAATTGCTTCTTCATTACGGCCCCTGGCATAACGTTGCGCGACGTCGAAGTAGTTCACTCCCCTTTCGATGGCTTCTCTAGCAACGGGGATTTTGTTCCTACCAAAAGTTCCCATGACCAATTCCGAAAGCATTAGCCCGGTGTTTCCAAAGCGTCGGTAGTGCATGGATTCCACCCTATTTCGCCATTCGTCTTCTCTCTTGGAGCGAAAATCGTTTGTAAACCTGGATCGGTCAGCGGTCTCCTTCGAAATCAAAGCAGGAGTGATCGCAATGGCAGCTCCTCCCGCCAAGGAGTTTCTTAAAAAATCTCTTCTGGAAGCCTTTTTCATAGCATTAGATTTAATTATAAAACGCATAAGCTTATACGTTCAGCAACGCTTCTTTAATTCGAACAATTTCTCAATGATAGTCATATTCGATAAAAGCCCCTGCTGATTCGGTGAATCGATTAAAAAAGACTATGATCCGCAGAGCCAAATTACCCGCTTTGAGTTTCACCGACACAATGGCTTATTAGCGGGTTTACTTAAAAACCAACATGGTATAACGAACTCTGGCTTTAGACATTGCCAACCATTTACCAGTTCTCTAGGAACGAACCTCCTAACCGAAGATATCATGTCAGAAACAAAGAAAAAAATTGGTATTTTAACAGCTGGTGGACTAGCTCCATGCCTATCTTCCGCAGTAGGCGGTTTGATCGAGCGCTACACCGAAATTGATCCGGAGATTGAGATTCTCTGCTACGTCGGAGGCTACAAAGGCTTGTTGTTGGGGAACAGCATCACTGTAACACCTGAAATTCGCGAAAACGCAGGGGTACTTCACCGTTTTGGAGGTAGCCCGATTGGTAACAGTCGTGTAAAACTCACCAATGTGAAAGACTGTGTGAAACGCGGTCTGGTGAAAGAAGGTGAAGATCCTCAGAAGGTCGCAGCTGACCAACTCGTCAAAGACGGTATCAACGTGCTCCACACGATCGGTGGTGATGATACCAACACCGCAGCAGCCGATCTCGCGAAATTCCTGGGAGAAAACGACTACGGTCTACAGGTGATCGGTCTTCCAAAAACGATCGACAACGACGTGTTCCCGATCCAGCAAAGCCTCGGCGCATGGACTGCAGCTGAACAGGGCGCGATGTATTTTGACAACGTTGTTTCTGAGCACAGCGCAAACCCACGTATGCTCATTGTTCACGAAGTGATGGGTCGCAACTGCGGATGGCTCACTGCAGCAACTGCGTTGGAGTATCACACCTTGATCGACCATGACGATTACCTTCCTGAACTCGGACTCAGCTTCGATCGTCGCGACGTTCACGGCATTTTCATTCCAGAGATGGAAATCGACATCGATAAGGAAGCTGCACGCCTCAGGGAAGTCATGGACGACCAGGACAATGTGAACATCTTCATCAGTGAAGGGGCAGGTGTTGAAGCCATCGTTGCCCAAATGGAAGCAAACGGAGAGGAAGTTCCGCACGACGCTTTCGGTCACGTCAAACTTGATGCCGTGAACCCTGGAAAATGGTTTGGAAGTCAGTTTGCTGAAAAGATTGGTGCTGAAAAGGTGCTCATTCAAAAAAGCGGTTACTACTCACGCGCAGCAGCAGCAAACGCCGAAGACCTTCGTCTTATCAAGAGCTGCACCGACTTAGCGGTTCAGTGTGCACTTGAAGGCAAGAGCGGTGTAATCGGTCACGATGAGGACCAGAAAAATGTGCTTCGTCCAATCGAGTTCAAACGCATCGCTGGCGGTAAGCCTTTCGACATTGACACCGCTTGGTTTGTAAATCTCCTAAACGAGATCGGACAAGAAAAGGGTGCAAAGGTAGAGGTCAGCCATTAGTCGAGAAATCCTCGGCACAAGTTCCGGTCAGGGCCGGAAATCATTTGTAAAGGTCAGGAAAATTCCTGACCTTTTTCATGCTTCGATGGAGAAGCTTAAGGGCAACTTCACCTTCGTATCTTTCACATACCCATTTTCAATCTTCGGGAAAAACAGCCAATTGAAAACGTAACTGATAAGCTCCTCTTCCTCTACACTTCCTTCAGGATCTTCCAACTCCACATTAAAAAACCCGTCCATCTCCTCGGATGTCCATCAGCACCGAAAAGGACCGTCCATTCATCTTCTTTCTGAATGCATCAGGAATGTAATCGTATACGATCTGAGGATCGCTGGACGCATTTCTCATTCCATCGACATACTGCTTCTTCAAGTGTTGGAAATTCTCCCTTAAAGAAATCGGGTTCTTCGGGTTGGTGCTGTAGAGTAACCTTTTCAATTCATCAAGGACGGTGTAAGCACCCCTGTATTCATTGCCGGAGTGAGCATCGTGAAGGATCTGACCGTTTCTGTTTACGATCACCAAACCGGGGATGCTTCTCCGGCTATAGTTCTCAATCGTCCTACCATAGGAGCTTCGCCATTTGAGGAAAGGCCATGGCATGTTGGACTTTTTTACATAGTCTTTTTGACTTCCACCCGTTCGGTCACTGCTTACGAAGATCAACTCAAAGTTTTCAACTCCATGATCCTTAAACTGGTTATACCACGACTTTAGAATCGGAACAAAGCGGCGACAAGGTCCGCACCAGGAAGCCCCGTAATAAAATACGTAGAATTCAGGTTCCGAGCGATCGCCCAACTCAAGCTTCTCAAGTTTGTCACCCTCCTTCTGATACAATTTTCCCCTGATCGCTTTGGCGATTTTGGATTCTGAGTTTTGCCACTCTACTGCAGGCTGAGAGCCCTTGCTTTCTTCATGTTCGACGATCCACTCTCGATCCGCAGAACTCAATTGGATAAAAGCACAGTGAAAGTAGCTCTTGGAATTTCCGAAATAGACCAAGGCACCATGACGACCAAACAATTCTGCCTCAAATTCCTCGTTTGTGTGTTCCATTCTCCAGAGTCTGCTCTCTGAGAAAAGCGCGCCTGAACTTGAGACAAAGATAAAAAACAGAAGGAGGACATTTTTCATATGTCTCTCCTTTATCAGATCGGAAAAAAAGGACAATCCGAATGTCCCACCAGATCGCCTTTTAACATTTTCCGAGTCCTCTTACTCGACCTCTGAAGTCAGCTTTTTAATCAACGAAACCTCTTCTTCGCTATAAGGAGTGCCGTCTTTTCGGAAGACTTCATGGTGCCAGATTTCAGGCTCTGATTTGAAAGGTTCTTTCCAGGATTTCCAAGGGTAGATAGTTTGGGTTTTTCCATCGACGAGGCCCCAGTTATAAGCTCCTACACGATCTTTAGCGAAAATCGGCAGAATAGTTTGAAACGTCGATCCGTGTTCACGAGCCACATATTCGGTGCACATGAGCGGCCGGCCGAGCTTCTTGAGGCCATCTACCATCCTTTGTGTTTCTTCCGGACTACGATAGGAGTGGAAACTGATGATGTCAGAGTGATCGATGATGAGTTGATCGATAGGCAACGGTTCTTCTAACCACCTAGGTGCTCCCCAAAGACCAACTGTAATCGGTTGCGTAAGCTCGACTTCACGCGCCCACTGAAAAACTTTTTTTAGCAGCACGGTCACCCGTTCCATCTTTGCTTCTTTCGGCAAATCCGGATACTCACTATCAGGTCCGTAACTTCCTCCGTTTGCATTTTCAGGTTCATTGAAAAGGTCCCAAATCAGCACACGATCATCATCTTTAAATCGCTTGAGGACTGCCTTAACGTAAGGTTCCAGTGCAGCGATTTTCTCGTCATCTTCAAGAATAATGCGACCCGGGGACTGAAGCCAGCCCGAGTTGTGCAGCCCGGGTATTGGATCCATTTGTTTTCCCGCTTTCGGGTATGGGTGCCACACTCCGTCGAAAAAAACAAGCATCGTCCGTATGCCATGAGAGTCGGCGATCTCAAGGTATTGATCCACTCTTTGCAAAAAGCCTTTGGGGTCCTGTTTCCAAGCGAGATCGTGAAGAAAAACTCTCATGGTGTTCATTCCAATAGAGGCCGCCCATGCGAGTTCACGATCAATGGTTTCAGGATCAAAAGTATCCTCCTGCCACATCTCGAGTTGATTGATCGCGGTGCTAGGGACGAAATTCACTCCAACCGGCCAATCAATCTCGCTGTACCAATCATTGGCTTTTTCTACAGACCAGGTCGGATGGGATTTTCCCGCGTTGAGAGAATTTGCCAAAACAATGACAAGTAGAAGGGGTAGAAGTATTTTAGGCATGTCCTTAAATTGAATTATTTAATTATAATTGTCACTGTTTTACAACTACAGCGAAAGAGCAAGGTTAAACATGTAATAGAAATAAAAATGATCAAGGCACCGGCAGAACCCCCATTCTTACCGGATACCTTGATCACTACGGAATCACTACAGGCATAAAACACAGACTATGATTTCCCTACCTGTAGAAATTTGGAACTAACTTAAGCTAGCAAAAAAAAGAAACAGGACGGCGAAGAGCCATCCCGCTCAGAATTCTCTCTTTTAGTAAATAAGTCCTAGAAAGAGATTGTATTGGTCAGGATGATCTGACGTGGCATTTCCATCACAAACACATATGGCTGGTAAGTGGTACTCTGTGCCGCCTGCGCTGCCTCAATGTCGCTGTTATCAAACAAATTTCGAATATTCAGCTGAACGTTCCAAGTGTAGCGATCATTAAAGATCTTACGTTTGTAACCCAGCTTGAGGTCAAAATAGATGTTACTCTCACCCTTCCATGGTTTGTCGACGTCATTGATGACCACCTCTGAAGTTCCTCCAGGATTCAAGGGATCGTCAATAACGATGCTGGTAGGCTGATAACCAATAATCGGGGCGTCACGATAACGGAATCCCCCACCCACGCTGGCTCCTTTGAGTAAACCATCTCTGAAGTTGTAGTTGGTGAAGAGGTTCACTCTCCATTCTCTCACCTGTCCTTCACTGGTGCCGTTAAGGGCTTCGTTGATGCGAAGACGAGTCGCAAGATTTGGAGCGATCGCTGTAGCACTTCCGTCGTTTGGTGAGATCAAATCAAATGCATCCTTGAGAGTCACACGTCCGGCTTCGTCCGCACCCGCGAGACCATCCCAATCGATGTTTTCCCATCCAGTTTGACCGAAGGTAACCGAACCCGCGCGTTGGTCCGTTACACTTGCCCAATCGTTCTGACGTTGGTTGACATATTCTCCCCACCTTGCAGCGAGATTACTGATGACACCTTCCTGCTTACCAGCCGTGACTTTCATCACCCAGTTATTGGTGATGTTGTAGTTAATCTCGAAGTCATAACCTTCCGCACGGATGTTGGATGTGGCGTTGTAGTCGTTAGTGTTGAACGCACCGCCCACGTCAGGTGTATCTCCATCGTTGATAGGGTTGAATCCTCCGTTGAGAGCACCGAGTGATGGGTCAATTGCACCTCCCACACCGACTGTGTCATTCCAGAAGTCAGCATCTCGGATCGCTCGTTCAATATTAGACGCATACGCGCGAACCTCTCGCACCTCGTTGCTTACACCGTTGTTGATGGACTGAGTCTCGAAGTAATTGATTCTCACACTCAATTTGTTGTCCAGCAGATTGAACCGAACCGAATAGTCCTTACCCACACCCGATTCACCCGGGAGAACCGAGTTATCAAGTGGGCTTCTGAAATCAGACGCCGGAGCGATGAGTTCAGATTCATTGTAAGAAAGTGTCATCCAATTGAGTGGGTGAACGACGAGACCTTTGTTTTCGGTTTGTCCAGAGAACTCAGCGGCGACATTGTACTCCGCTCCTTGCAATTCGTCGTTTGCAGCAACTCCTCCTAGGACTTCGAGTGTGTCAAAGTCGTCCCAACGACGTCCGTAGAACGGAACAATTCGATCATTCCAGAAGAACCCCTGCCAAACGACAACCTTGGAGGTTTCGTTGGAGCCTTCTCCATCGAGATTGCCAAACACTTCAGGTGCAATTTGGATGGAACGACCATCAGGTGTAGTAGCAGTCCATGCACCACCGATCGACTGCCCCACTCGGCTGTTGTCAATACTTGGGCCGTGAATACCGTTCGCCGGATCCAGATAAAATCTCCACCCTGCACGATTGTTGTTTCCTGTTCCGGTAGCGGTCGCGGAGTAAGTCGTGAAGTCTACATCATCACGAACGAAGGAACGGATGTCAGCCTCCACTTCCCTTACACGAGTCTTTTGGTAAAGAGCCGCAAAATTGTGACGACCAAACCATCTGGAAAAACCTTCGTTCGCCGTAAAATCCAACTCGTAAGACAAGGACGCACGGAAAGTTTCATTTTTGATGTTTGCCGGACCGCCACGCATGCGATCACCTACCCATGGCTTGTTTACATTTGGATTTGGAGTGACACCATCCGCGAGATAAAGATTCGGGTCCACGCGAACCAAGGTCAGCGCATTCCCACCCATGGTCAGGTAGTTATACTCGTCTCGCTCTTCGTGGTTGTACGCCAACTCGAGGAAGAGATCATCGAGAATCTGTTGCTCAAGGTAGAGCGTATGTGTGGTGAACTCTTGCTCACGAAGATTCATACCCCACACGTTGGAAGTAAAAAGAGACTCCCATTTGCTGCCGATTACGGCAGGGTTGGTTCCAAAACTACCTCCGTCTACATTGTTTATTTCGGTCCATTCCCGGGTCCATCCCACACGACGATCATTGAAGTCGCCGAAAGAATCGATGATGTTTTGGTTGCCGTTAGAACCGATCGCAAAAGATGGGCGATTGTTGTATTGGCCAACATTCGCTGAGCTTGTGACGATCCCAGTCAAACCTGCCCGAGCGACCGCGTTATTAAATTCACCGCCACTCACACTTCCGTCGCCGTTGGTATCGAGATTGGCCAACGAGTTATCGAATCCTGCAAAACCCGGATTCGCATCAAGAAAATCAAGGTAGGGAGTCGCCGCATCGTAAGTGAGACGAGTATTCGAACGACGAATATCCAGCTTCAAGTTGTCAAAATGATACCTAAAAGTCGTTTTCTTAAACGGTTTGTAAGTCAAGGTCGCGTAAATACCGTCCTTGTTCTCCGCACTGGGAGTTTGGATCGTTTCCGCACGATCACGGAGCAATGCGAGGCGAATCGCCAACTTGTCTTCGATGACCGCCTTGTTAAAATCGATCTCAATACGGTTCTGCTGGAGCTCCGAATCATAACGATGACGGATGCTTCCTGAATCGCGATTGGTCGCAGCTTGTTTCAGGGATACGTCAATCACTCCAGCCGGGTCTCCACGACTGAACAAGATTGCATTCGGTCCACTCGAAATAGTTGTACGACTAGTGTTGTAGGACTCCATCGGACTCGTGGTCGGGAAGAAGTTTTTCGAACGAGTTACAGAATTACCCAAACCACGGCTTCGTCCCACATTATCTACGTTGACAACACCGAATCCACCAGTTGCAGGGCTGTATTCCAAACGGCCCTCCATGTTGGTAGAGTAGAGCAAGGCTTCCTGCCCAGTCACCGCACCAATGTCTGCCATAAACTCTGGTGTGAACACCTGAATCTGCTGAGACAGGTCATTGATGCTGGTTCTCATACGTGTTCCTGCAAGCGAGTCGGTCGCCACGTAACCGTCTGTGGCAGTGACCTCAAACGGTGAGAGTTCGTAAACATCTTCATCCAATGAGACGTCACTTTGCGCAGTAGCTGTGATGGTGCTACCCGCGATGAAGAGTGAGCCCAAGCCACGAAAGATTCGGTTCACTACTGTTCTAGGTTTTTTGTCTTCAGACATACTGATAGTCTTGGTCGGGTTTATATCTACGTTTGAACCCTCGGTAACACTTTCAGTCACTTTCTGTTTCTCCTCTTGCGAACAAATAATCACGGTGCCAGACGCATCATCCACCTCGTATTTCAAGCCTGATTCACTGAGCAAGACATCCAACGCATCAACAAGAGTCATCTCACCTTGAATACCTTTCAGCTCCACTTCCTTGATTTCTTTGATGAGGTAAACGATCGGGATATCCACAACCTCAAGGAGATTGCGAATCGTCTCGTCAGCAGTCATTGGGGCTATGTTAAACTCATGCTTTGCATGTAATTTCCCCAACGTAGTAGTTTCTTCTTCGCTTGCATTTGCGCACACAGATGAGAGGCACAGAATGTTCTGAACCATAAGCAACCATATGAAGGAGCGCAAAATCATGTCATCTGATTCATCTATTTTGCCCTGAAGATACAGGTCAAAATACAGTGCCAGCAATTCACGATCAATCATTATGGGGTTAAAGGCTAGGTTAAGTTTACCAAGGGTTTGGCTCACTTAGTCGCACAAGGACCTGATTACCCCTAAAAAATTATTCGAAATTCTCCGGCACTAAGAATTCTCTTCTCAATTTATTAAAATTAGGATGTCCAAATAGGGTAATTTTAGGGTACTTATCGTAAATCAGGTTTTTGTCCTACCCATATGACACGGTCATCAACTTCCTCCCAAGGAATGCCATATCCAGTCTGAAGAATACGTAGGAAACTATAAACATCATCGCTGGGGAATCTACCACCAATTTCCAAATCCCGAATCATCGGATCCACAATTACCATGTAGTAACCCGTTCGCTGCTCAAAACTCTCTGCGATGTCGCTGAGAGTCTTCCCATCTAGAGTGAGAAGCGACTCCTGCCAGGAAAGCTCTTCCTGAACCGCTTCAGTAGTGGCCTGAAACACTTGGATCGAAAACACATCCTGGAGTTCGGTTGCTTTAGTAATCTCAGCCACCTCTCCTTTAGAAACAAAGTTTGGAGTGGGCGGAACAACAACTTCTTCCACTGCTTCTGGATGCAGTGCAGTGTGCGGAACCGAATATTGCGGAAGAACACGAACCACACCTTCGGTTACGATGATGTTGATCTGATCCCCACGCTTCACGTTGAACGCAGTCCCTACCGCTTCGACTTCGATTCCATCCACCAGCACCACGAAGGGTCGGTTTGGATTTTTCTGAACGCTAAAATGGGCTTCTCCATCGAGCAAACGTACTAATCTTCGTGAATCAGAGTAATCGACCTCGAGTTTTGCGCCTTTGTTCAAGCGCACAATAGAGTGATCTTCAAGTGCACGCGTGAACGGAACGTCCACCGAAGCATACATAACCGGGCTCACTTCTTCAACGATGTCTGGTTTGGTCGTAAATTGAAATGCTCCGAAAACTCCCAAGACCAAAACCGCCGCGATCGAAGCAGCCCAACCTATATTTCTTGGCGTCCAAAAAGGAGACTTCGGTTCCATCATTTCATCCACAAACGATTGGGGAAGCTGTTTAAACATCTCCAACTGTTCGTCGAACTCCTTAAGCTTGGTCGCCAGTCTTGGATTTTTCTGAATCAGTTGCAGCAGCTCATTCGACTCCTCCCTTGTAAGTCCGCGGCTCTGCTTGACGTGCCAGACAGATGCAAGTTCGTCCAAAAAATCCTCCTCGAGATGGATCAATTTCCCATTCTCTTTCATCGCAACCCCCTACTTATCCCCCTTTTCTTCAAAATATTTCTTACACTTCTTCATCCCAATACTCAGTTGAGCTTCGACTGTCTTCACCGATATCTTCATCCGACTTGCGATTTCTTTCAGTGGTAAATCTTCAAAGTTTCTCATCAGAAGAATTTTCCTACATTTCGGAGGCAATCGGCGGATCGCATCCTGTAAAAGATTGATGTCATCAAACGAATATTCCTGTAGTTTTTTCTGCTCCTCGTATGGTGATACGACGTCAAAAAGCTCCTCTTCCCCTAAAGAAATCGTTTTTGAAACATATTTTTTACGAATCAGGTCGGTTGTTACGTTTCTCGCAATTGTAAACAATAACGACTTTGGAGACTTCACTAACTCCTTCCTGCGAGCCTTAATGATGCGGGCATAACTCTCCTGCACCACATCACTAATGTCCATCTGTTCGGGTAGCTTATCCTTCAAAAAGAGACGTAACGAAGGCTCGTGAATTTTCACTTCGGCCTCAAACCAATCGTCTAATCTGTCATGCGAATAAAGCACCTTAATGATGTCGGGTTTTACGAATTTCCAGGAACAGGAAATTCTCTCAGCGGAGAATCAAACTGAATGGCGCCGAGACGTTCTTCAACTCAATTTTTCGTAATCCCAAATATACTAGAAGGCTTCTACTTGCGGCGGGCCCCAGGCCCAGCGGCAGAGTCGATTTCTCAGGATCATAATCTGGGTTTGGAAGCGCCATCTGTGCATCTACGTGCTCCAACCAATTGTGCAACTTCGTTTTTAAATGATGAGCGACATTGGGTAATTCTCGGGAAAGCTCGCGCTGCTCACCGATATCTTCAGCTAAATTGTAGAGTTCAATGTTCCCACCCCGTTGATATTCGATGAGTCGGTAATCCCTGGAACGGATAGCCCTGTAAGGCGTGGCTCCCTAGGTATGATAATGAGGTTAATGCCAAAAAAGATCACGCTTGTAATTTCACCCTGAACAATTGGCATCAAGTTTTCTCCCCCGGTAACGTAATGATCATCATTTAACTCAAGTGCTGCCAGGATGGTCGGTAGGCTCTACTACCGACTCAGCGACTGCAAATGGAATAAATACTGCCCGCGCATCAGGCGTATTTACCTGAATAACGGATGAATCCTGTCACTCGGCTAAATGTGCATCATCACACGCAAGAGCCCAAATACTAGATGCTACAAATAAACTAAGGAACAAGATGGATAATTTTTTTACAAAAATACTATTTGATTTCAGCTTTATAGGCTCTCATTTGGTTTGGCGTGATGTAGTGGGGCTCACGATTTTCCATCAGTGCTTGATGAATTTCGTAGGTGACCTCATTCCAGTTTTCATCCTCATACCATAAAGGCGATGCTAATTCAGCTTCCCACTCTTTTAGATCTTTAATCATCGAAGCAAGTTGCCCTGAATGACTTTCAGATAAATCAACATCCTCTCCGGCATTGTCTTTCAAAGAATAAAGACGATAACCAAATCCTTCCAATCGAACCAACTTGAAATAGCCATGACGCATCGCAGCCATGCGATCCTTACGCCAAAAAAGTTTGTCGTGCGGGGCCTTCGTTGACTCCCCCGATAGGAATGGGATCAAATCGACTCCATCCAGTGGATTACCCGGGGTCTTTTCCAGACCTGCAGCTACGATCGATGTAGCAAAAATATCCAAAGCACTTGTCAATTTATAGTATCTAAGCCCCCCATCGATTTGTAAAGGCCATGAAACGATAAACGGCACTCGATGACCCCCTTCGTATTTATTTCCTTTCCAACCTTTTAAAGGTTCATTGCTGGACTGATTTGACTCCGCTCCTCCGTTGTCGCTGAGAAAGAAAATTAGGGTATTTTCGCTGAGCTGAAGTTCTTCGAGTTTATCGAGAACTCGACCAATGTTTTGATCCACATTCCAGGTCATCGCAGCCAATTTCTGACGGGTATGACCTTGATACCGGTCAAGATCCTCCTGCTTGGCATGCATCGGTGTATGCACTGCATTGTAGGACAGAAACATGAAAAAGGGAGATTCCCCATTCGCTTCAATATAACGAATCGCCTGATCGGTAAAAACATCGGTCAAATAACCTTCAAAGTCGATTTGTTGACGATTGCGCAGGATCGCCTTGTAACTCGCCGGACGATCAAGTTCCGCGTTTGGAAAATAGTCTCTGCCGCCTTCTAGAAATCCATAAAATTCGTCGAATCCACGTGTATTGGGGTGATAGCTGCTGCGATTGCCAACATGCCATTTCCCTATCATGTAGGTTTGATATCCTGCAGTTTTCAAAACGTCCGCGATTGTAATTTCAGCTGGATCCATCCCTGAATCTTCAGGTGGAATGTTGCACTCATGCCCAAAGCGCTGCTGATACCTGCCAGTCAAAAGTCCCGCTCTAGAAGGGCTGCAAACCGTCGCCGTTACATGTGCATCAGTGAACACAATTCCACGGTCTGCTAATCGATCAATGTTCGGTGTCTCCAGATCCTCACACCCCATAAAACCAAAGTCCGCATAACCTGCGTCATCAAGCAGAATGATCAGGATGTTTGGCTTTGCTTCTTTGGCGTCGGCCGAAAAAAACATAGCAGCCAAATATATCAATGAAACAGAGAGTTTTTTCAAAAAGTTCAATAAGGTATGCTTAGGATCAAAAACGTTCATATCTTTGTAAGCGAATACCTCTATTGTGCATGTTTCGGCCTAATCCCGTTATGCAATTTGTAACAAATCGACAGGTCATCCGTAACAATTTCAGGTTGGATACAAATATCGTAGGGTTTCCTCACATGAACTGGCACGTATTAAAGGCAGGGTCGCATGTCCCCGTACAACCGCTTCGCCTCAAAGCCTCAAGCCGGTTTACCTGAGTTGGTTCGTCAGATTCTGTTGACCTATTAACGCTAACGGTGAAGCGTGACTGCACAGTGACGCTCCCTCTATAAATCTTTCCCCATTCAACCCACTTAACGTTTCTGCTGAAGATACTGCGTGGGCGTGCAACCGTGTTGCTTTTTGAAAAGTTTGGAGAAATGACTCATGTCCAGAATTCCCACTTTCTCGGCAACAGCCGAAATGGCGACACCTGGGTTAGCGTCCAAATATTGCGCGGCTCGTGTCATTCTTAGACGCCGGATGATATCACCCGGTGACTCTTTTAGTAAAGCCTTCACCTTTCGATACAGAGTCATTCTGCTCATGAATAATTTCGTGGCCAGTTGCTCCACATCAAAGGACTCTTCGATCATGTTTTCCTCAATCACCTTGATGATTTTATCAAGGAAGGATTTGTTAGCATCCCCAATCTCAAGAGTACTATTCGGCAAACCCGCCAACGAAGCGTGTTGCTGCCAATGCGAGCGAAGGTGCTTCCTTGCATTAATCATGTTCTCAAGGATCAACTGAAGCTTGGGTAAATTGACTGGCTTCGTGAGATAGACATCTGCACCTTTTTGCAAGGCCTTGAATTCATGTTCATCCGATTTGAGAGCCGTCAGCATGATCACCGGAATATGCGACAAATCAGGATTCGTTTTTATACTCTGACAAAGTTCTTTTCCACCCATTAGAGGCATCATCACGTCACTGACCACAATATCGCATGTGTGTTCTTTCAGCAATTTGAGGGCTTCAACCCCATCACGGGCAAGCGTCACCTCATACTGCTCTTGTAAATATTCCTCAAGGAAAGAAAGAATGTCCTCATTGTCATCGACTAGCAAAATACTCCACTCATGTGTCTGCTTGGATACCTGTAATTGAGCATCACGCTCTTCACCCGGTTCATGTTGAACACTGATTGCCTCGCCTGTTTTATCCACAGTATAGGGCATCAAAATCGTAAATCGGGCACCTCCCATTTTTTCATAAATCGGAGAATCCACAGTGATCGATCCACCACTTTGCTCGATGAGAGAATGAGTGAGAGTAAGGCCTATTCCGCTCCCTTTCTTTTCTTCAGTATCAGAAGACCTGGCTCGCACAAATGGCTTGAAAATCGTTTTTTTGTCCTGATCAGAGATGCCTGGGCCATTGTCCTCGACCGCAATCCTTAAAAGATTTCTTCGATTATCTACAGAGACCTGGATCCTAATCATCCCTCCGCGTTGGGTGTATTTAATCGCATTGGAGATGACGTTATCCAGAGCCTTTTCCAGCGTGTAAGCATCGTATTTCCCTTCCCAAGTCTCAAGATTGTGATTGAACTCAATTTTCTGGTTTTTCTCCAATGCCAATGGTTGCAGTGCCTTTAGTCCTCCATCGATGAAGGTAATCGGGTGGATATTCGTATACTTGGGCTGATAATGCCCATACTCAATTTTCCTAAAGTCCAGGAGCTCATCCACCAACTTGAGCATTTTTCGTGCATTCTTCGCCGCTAGACCGAGCATGCTATGCTCCTGCTCATTCCTCGTTTTTTTTAAAAGCGTTTCTATGGGCCCCAAAATTACCGTCAGTGGAGTTCTTAGTTCATGCGAAATGTGGGTGAAGAACTGTAGTTTGTGCTCCTCCATCTCAACGATGTGCTGCTCCCGAAGCATAATGATTTTCACCACCAAAGCGACAACCAGTAGTAATACACTGCCAGCGACCACCCAAAACCACGCACGCTTCCAAATCACAGGCACCACTTCAAAGGACACTACAGCGGGAGTGGGATCCACCTGTCCTCGGATCGATCGAGCTCTAACCTGCATCACATTCTGGCGCTGGGTGATATTAGGAATCAACACGCTACGGTCACTGGTAAAAGCAGACCATGGAACATCATTGAGCTTATAGGAAAACAGTAAATTTTCGCGATCTTCCTCTCCCCATTTACAATCTCCTTCCCATGAAAAATAAGCGACCCCAAATTCGGGGATAGAAGATTCGTAAGAGACAAAACGCGTCTCCGGTGCTTCAATCTGCGTGGAGATCCCGATTGTGTCAAAATTACTGGAGTTCATATGCAAATCTTCAACGTTAGCAGCATCTCTGAAATACCAGGATCGAGTCGCAGAATTAGCCCAAATGGAACCGTCCTTTGCCTGACGTAAACTGCCTCCTTCCCTGTCCAGCACAATATCACGATGCAATGGCTCCGGAAACCAGCTTTCACCATCATAACGGTAAATTCCCTTTTGGGTACCTGCCCACAAGTGTCCCTTCACAAATTGATCTTCCAAAAGATAAACCACCCGTGAAAAGAAGTCCTGATCCGCAATCGAATGAACTTTCCATTCTTCGTCTCGAATTTCGGTTAGACCATAGCCCATTTGAGCGATCCAAATTCTACCGTCAGAGGCACGAACCATGTGATCCACCCAAAACCAAGGAAACTGCTGACTCAGAAGTTTCGAATCGTGCTGATGGATTTTTCGAATCTCCGCACCTCCAACCCACAAGGATTCATCCGGAAAACTAATCAGACTCGCAATGTGAGAGTGGATGTTAGCTGGTAAATAATGCTGCGCCTCAAACGACTGCTGCTCCGCTTGCCAGCTCAGTCGACAAATGCCGCCGGTTTTTTCATTAACCTGACCATAAACATTCGTTCCCCCGACATAAAAGCAATCGTCCCTGACACTCCAGGCCTGGTAACCGATACGGTGCCCCAGTTTAGGCAGAGCTAACTTCTTCCATTCGTTATTATGAAAGTAAGAAATCGCAGCTGCACCTTCATCAGAACCCACAAATACCGGAATTCCTTCAGTCGTCAAAAATCCGGCTTGAGGAGCTTCCAGCAATTCACTCGAACACCCAAACTTACTCCACTTCCTGCTTTCGAGAGACTGCTTTACGATGTCTCCCTCCCTGGAAATGAACCATCGGTTCGCCGAAGCATCTTCAAACTGAAAATTCAGATCTTCATAGCTCTCCCAATTGGTTGTTCCCGTATCGATGATAAAAATCGAATCTCGCTGCCCTCCAAACAAAGTCTTCCCGTCAAGCAAAGATAGCAAAAATTTGTAATTGGAAGGATGGCTGACGTCTGATCGCTCCAAAAACGCATCTTCACCATTTTTACTAATCAACAATTTATCGTCACAGGCACAGATCAAACTGTCTTCGTTGGAGAGGAATACCCCTTCATGCTCGTTATGCCGATATGAGTTCCATTCATGACGCTCCCTCCAACGACCCGTACGATAGTTGTAAGTCATCCCCTGAATAGACCGACTAGAATTGAAAAACAGGATTTCACTCCTCTTTGCATCATGAACTGTCCATACACGTTGATTCGCTCCTTCGATTTTCTGAACCTGTTCGACGCTTTCAGAAGTTACTGGAATCGACTGCTGCTCAAATCCACTGATTAGATAAACATGTCCTCCCCGAAAAGTAGTCACCCACAAATCACCCAGTGGATCCAACAACAAACAATGTGGATGTGGCACTTCTCTGGTAATCAACTCCAGATACCCCTCTTTCCACTCAAATATGCCATCGATTTGAGGGAAAATAATCTTACCCGATTCCAACAACACCGATTGGCTGAAACGAAGCTGCATTGCTGACGAAGACTTCCTTACGATCGACCATTGCTGGTCCGCATAAATATAAACCCCTTCACTCGAAAAAACCATAATGGTCCGCTCATCCAGAACACGAACCCCGTATGGCAATCCCACACCAAGATTCTCCGGAAAATACACAAGCTCTACATTTCGGCCATCGTAACGAATCAATGCCTCATGAGAAACAAGCCAAATGCCGCTGTCCTCAGCCTGATCAGCAGCCAGGACTCCCAGTCCCTCCAGAGCCTCGATCCGGTGCCAACGCCACGGCTCCAGAAATGCCGAAGGGATTTTCGGTTCATAAGGAATCTCATCTGTCGCAAAAACACCTAGCGGTAAAAACATCAAAATGACAAACCGGGTACCCAGCCATTTCATCAACGCCAGATCCCATCTGCTAAAAATATCACTGACTCTTCTACCACTCAGCATCTGTATCGTCTATTTTTCGTACAAACCCATGTGTGATGCGATTCCGAATTTCACTATTCTACCTCCTTACTGCTTCCACCTATTCTAACACAAACGCTCAGCGACTGTTAGCACACATGTAGCGGAAATGTGGTTCATCTGTAACATTTGCTCGCGAAATTCGGCATTCCTATGCGCTTTTCGTCACAGTTTTCCAAGCTTTGATACCATTTTCTCAGCAACTGTTACATGCAGAATAACATAATAAAAAGAATCAGAGCTATGCTTTTGGCGTTCAAAATCGATCGCCCCTGCGGAGATCAGTAATAAAAAAGCTTAACCCAAGAACGAAATGCAAACCATTCGAAAACCCCAAAAAATGCCTTGCATTATTTTGACACTACTAATCCTAGTGCAGTCAGGCGTCCGGGCTCAGGACTTAAATACAGAAGAGGACGTTTATGAACTCAGTCCATTCGTAGTCGATACAACCGATGATATTGGCTACTTAGCTCAAAACTCCCTGGCTGGTAGCCGACTAAACTCCAGCCTAAAGGACATCAGTGCATCCATTGAAGTCTTTACACCCGAATTCATAAGCGACATCGGAGCCAACGACATTGGCGATATCCTCGAATACGGAAATAATACTCAGGCATTCTTAGGTGATGATAACTCCGGCATGCAGCAAGACTTCAAAAATCAGGCTCAAGTCGCCAATCGCTATAATGTGAGAGGTCTCAGCGCAGATCGTGCCCGAGACTACTTTCGCTGGAATCTGCCAATGGATACGTTTTCGATCGATCGAGTCGATCAATCTCGTGGACCAAACTCGATTCTCTTCGGAGTTGGTTCTGCGGGTGGTATCGTAAATACCTCCACAAAACGTGCCATGATCACCAAAAACGTCAACAAGCTCTACTTTCAGGTAGGGAGCGACGATCTTTGGCGCACCACGCTTGATGTGAATCGTGTTCTGATCGAAGGCAAACTAGCGATCCGTCTCAATCTCATGCACCACGAAGCAGGTTCATGGAGGGAATGGGAATACACGGATAAAGAAGGCTACCAGGCAGCCCTCACCTACCGTCCTTTTGAAAATACAACCATCCGGGTGGATTACCAAACGGGTGAGCAAAGTGACATCGCATCTCGCACCTATCTGGTACTTAATAAAGCGTATTACTGGGATCAACTCGGTCGACCAACCTACGATCCTTCCACACTCATGGCTCAACGTAGCAATAGCCGATGGTATGCCGATCTTGCTACAGAAGGCGGAGCTTTCGATGGATGGAAAGTAAACGACTATCGTGCTGCAAACGATTATGGTCCATTGGGTAATTTTGATCCAAGCACCAATGATTGGGGCATCTGGTTTCAAAACACAGCCAATCTGAACACTCTCAAATACGTCTATGTTGCCAACGATTCCGGGCTCCTCATCAATGATCGTCATCGCTGGCGCACCGAGCAATTCGGCGCTACGCCGATGCAGGATGACTTTGGAACCACTGTATCCCTATCAGGTCCAGGTGGACAACGTGAGCTGGACTACCGCACCTTTACCGTCTTCGCCGAGCAAAAAGTTACAGACAATTTCTTTGTTGAAGCAGCTTACAACAAAACGAGTTCCGTCTGGACGTCCTACAACACCGGCAATACTACTCAAATGGATGGTGATCCCAACTCAACTTACTTCTACGGCGGTGCAGATGGATTTGCCGTGTTGGATAATCCTTACGCCGGTCACTATTATTTTGATGAACAATGGAAGCGCAATACCCGCCGTTATGACTATGAAAACCTTCGTCTTACCGCTTCTTACGAACTGGATGCAGGTAAATGGGGATTTCACCGTATCGCAGGTATGTATGCGAAAGAGCGCACCTCAGGAGGTAAAGAAGTGGGACAACTTCATGTTCTCTATCAACCGGGTGACACCATTCCAGGAGTCAGTGATTACTCCAAATACGTTCCTGAAAACGGCAATTTCAAAATCACCACACGTCATTACGTGACCAACGAAAATGATCCAGCAGACTTCCGCAATGCGAGCTGGGAAGTGGTTCCATCTACTGTACAGCACGCCATGACAGGTGAATACGTCGATATCGGATGGATTCGCAATACTGACTCCTGGAAGATCGATGATTTCTCCACCTCCATGATCGCCATGCAAAACTATTGGTTTGATGGAAATCTGGTCACTACAGTTGGCATCCGTCGGGATTCTGCTGACATTCAAAGTTTCAGCTACGCAACCGATACCAACGATATCGATGGAGACGGAAATACTAGCGAAACGCTCCGTGATCCTAATCTGAACAACGAACGTTATCTCGACAAAGAAACCGTTACCTATGAAGCGGATGACTCCACTAGCACCAAAACCTACGGTGCCATCTGGCACATCCGCCCTTGGGTATCGGCTGGTATCAATTATTCAGATAATACACAGGCCCCTGGAAGCGGATGGGGTGCTCCCAACATGACCGAACCGATCGATCCGGTAGCCGGAACCGGAGTTGCCGCAACAGCTGGTGCACCGGGAACCGGAGAGGGATGGGATTACACGCTAAAACTTGATCTTCATGAGTCCAAATACTTCCTCACTCTGACCTACTACGAAGTCGAAGCCACCGGAAACCTTGTTTGGCAAGATGCTGTCGACAAGCACTTCAACAGTATCCTGGGCCGCCTGTCCAACTCTGCCGGTTTTGAAATGTATGACAAAGCAACTGGAGAATACCTCGGTCATCACGATCCATTATTTGATAGTTACACCCAAGTTGGAATTTCCAGTCGCGACGAAGATTTCAACTCAAAGGGTTACGAAATCAGCCTTGTTGCGAATCCAACCAACTCCCTTCGCTTACGCTTAAACTACTCATACACCGAACGGGATACCTACAATGTCTACCAACGTGTGAGAGACTACACAGATCGCTGGCGTGAGTGGCTTCCGGGTTATCTGGAAGGATTCGGAGTCTCCATGGATCAAATTCCGATCCACTATTACAATGATATATCTCAGGAGTGGAAAACCCAAATCGCCTACCACGACACCATCGACGACATGGATTCCGATCCCGATAAATACATGATGTATGCCGACGATATCTTCGACTACAACATTGATTACTGGCTGGACGAGCTTCTGGAAGGTTATGCTGAGAAATTCGGGCAACGTCCTCACAAGTTTAATTTCTTCGCAGATTACAGCTTCAAGGATGGGCCTCTGAAAGGAACCAGTGTGGGACTCGGGGTTCGCTGGCAAAGCGGAGCTGAAGTTGGATTTAAGCGAGTTTGGAACGACACCACCCAGGTCATGGAGAAAACCACCGATGTCGAAACCACCGATGCAATACTCAGCACTGACTTGAAGGTCTCCTACAAGACTCAAATCAACATGTTCGGAAAGAAGATCCCTGCTCGTTTCCAGCTAAACATTGCAAATCTTCTGGACGACTCCGGAGCTTCCCCAGCCAGAACTTCGATCAACCGCTTCAACGAGGAATTTCACTGGAGACTTTATAATAAAGCTCCACGCAGTTTCCGCTTCAGCGGCACCTTTGAGTTTTAAACGTATTAGGGTTGCCTGACGTCAGGCTTGTAAAGTAGCGCGATGCATCGACGGATCATCGCGCTTTTTCGTTTATTTCAACCTTCCCAAGGACCCTTTAACTCTCAAAAGATTGCAAAACTTGTAGCTTCTGCTTTTCTGCGTATTTTTCTTCAAAACCTAAACCGTGGAACACTGTAGTCAGAGAGTCCCGCTTCCCGAACCGACGCTGAAGGGAACGATGCTTACATCCCTTGCACCGATGCAGGATGTGACGGATCTTCCGTTTATGAAGGTGATGCATCGCTACGGCTCACCCGACTACTTCTTCACCGAATATTTCCGCGTCTACCCCAATTCCCGTCTAGACAGGCATATTCTTCGATCCATTACTGAAAATCCCTCCGATCGGCCCGTCTACGCCCAACTGCTCGGTAATAGTCTGGACGACATCAAACGAATCGTTCCCCAATTGGAAAATCATCCAATCGCTGGCGTCGACCTGAACGTCGGTTGCCCGGCACCAAAGATTTACAAGAACGCCGCAGGC